>NZ_JBFAXK010000003.1:0-485675 GCF_040680715.1 Nocardia sp. NPDC051981
GTGCTCGGCGGGATCCTCGGCGCGGGTGCCGCCTCGGCCACGATCGTCGGCCTGTTCGGTCCGTTCATCCCCGCCGCCGCCATCGGCTGCATCGGCGGTATGGCCGCGGTTGGCTTCCTGGGCACCCTGGCCGGTCAGCTGTTCGTGACCGCCCCGGTCGCCATCGCCGCCGCGATCCAGTACTTCTCCACCATCAACCAGCCGCACATCGCTCCCGCTCCGGCCAAGTAATACAGCCCGCAGCACGACGAAACCCCCGCCCGGATCATGATCCGGGCGGGGGTTTCGCTGTACCGGAACCGATGTGGGGCCCGAGACCGGTGCCCCGAGCCCCACATCATCCAATCAGGCTGTGCGCCCGCCGGTCACGCCGTGCGGGCGACCTGCCCGGCCTCGACGCGGTCGCGGACGAAGCGGGCCACGCTTGCCAGGGCGGCCCGGCTCTCCGGCATGGCGGGGAAGATGGCCATGAAGGCGTGCACCTGGCCGCGCCAGATCTCGAGCGTGGCGGGCACGCCGGACTGGGCCAGGCGCTGGGCCATGATCTCGCTGTCGCGGCGCAGCACCTCGTCCTCGGCGACGATGAGCAGCGCGGGCGGCAGGCCGGCCAGCACATTGTTGACCGGCGACAGCCGCGGATCCAGGCGGCCGTTCACCTCGGCGCCCAGCTTGATCACGGACTCCAGCGCGGACAGCGGGATCAGCGCGTCGCGGCGGTAGTTGGGGTGGGCGCGCTTCTCGGTGCAGTCCAGGTCCAGTGCGGGGCACAGCCCGACCAGTCCGGCGGGGACGGGCAGTCCGGCGTCGCGGGCGCGCAGAGCGGTGGCGAAGGTCATGTAGCCGCCTGCGGAGTCACCGGCGAACACCACCTTCGAGGCCGGGACGCCGTGCGCCAGCAACCATTTGTAGGCGGTCAGGCAGTCGGTGACGGATCCGGCGATATCGGTCTCGGGCAGCTGCCGGTACTCCACGCTCACCACCGGCAGCCCGGTGCGCCGGGCGATGGCCGCGACCACGGGGCGGTGGGTATCGAGCCCGCACAGGAAGAAGCCACCGCCGTGCATGTAGAGGACCGCGCCGTCGCGCAACGCCTTTCGGGCCCCGGCGGGCCGCACGATCTCCATGCGGAAGCCATTGAGCCGTACCTGTTCCCGCTCCACTCCCCGCGGAGCCGGGCGCAGCTTGGCCAGGCTGTTGATCATGGTGCTGGCCACCGGCATGGAGGCGATGGTGACGGGCACCAGCTCGCCGGCCGGGCGGATCATGGTGCGAGCCACCACCGTCAGCGCACGGGCGGCGGCACTGGTCCGGTTCGGGTTCTGGACGGGGACGTCCTCGTGGGCCGTTTCGTGGCCAGGCCGGTCGTGAGCCATCGCGCACCTACCTCGTTGTTGGCGCGCCGAGCCGTTCGTCCGGAGCGACCGAAACGTTGGCTCGGCACCCGGCGCGGGAGAGTCGGCGCTGACATCTCACATAGCGTTATTTCAGAACACCATGAGAACGTGACCTACGCAACAGATATCGCCGTATCCGCGCGTACGTAAACTGCCGTGATCGATTCGAAGTCCAGTCGGAACCTGACCGCCGCGCTCCGCCATCGAGCTGGCAGACTGTCGTGACATGCGCGGAATCATCCTGGCCGGGGGCACCGGATCGCGGTTGCACCCGATCACGCGCGGGGTGAGCAAACAGCTGGTCCCGGTGTACGACAAACCGATGGTGTACTACCCCCTGTCCACCCTCATGCTGGCGGGGATCCGGGACATCCTGGTGATCACCACTCCCGAGGACGCCGACGCCTTCGCCCGGCTGCTCGGCGACGGCAGCCGGTTCGGCGTGTCCATCTCCTATGTAGTGCAGCCGAAACCGGACGGGCTGGCCCGCGCCTTCGTGCTGGGCGCCGACCACATCGGCACCGAGAACGCCGCGCTGGTGCTGGGCGACAACATCTTCCACGGCCCGGGCCTGGGCACCCAGCTGCAGACCTTCCACCACCTGGACGGCGGCGCGGTCTTCGCCTACCGCGTCTCCGACCCCACCGCCTACGGCGTGGTCGAATTCGCCGAGGGCCGGGCCATTTCCATCGAGGAGAAGCCCAAGGCGCCGCGCTCCAACTACGCGATTCCGGGGCTGTACTTCTACGACAACGACGTGCTCGCCATCGCGCGCGATCTGAAGCCGTCGGAGCGCGGCGAATACGAGATCACCGATATCAACCGCACCTATCTGGAGCAGGGCCGGCTGCACGTGCAGGTGCTGGCCCGCGGCACCGCCTGGCTCGACACCGGTACCTTCGACTCCCTGCTGGACGCCGCCAATTACGTGCGCACCATCGAGGAGCGGCAGGGCCTCAAGATCGGCGTGCCGGAGGAGGTCGCCTGGCGGCTCGGCTTCATCGGCGACGACGAACTCACCCGGCTGGCCGAACCCCTGGTGCGCTCGGGCTATGGAAAGTACCTGCTGGGCCTGCTGGACCACGGGCGAAGCTGGGAGTAGGCATGCGGATTCGGGAACTGTCGGTGCCCGGCGCGTGGGAGTTCACGCCCCGGCTGCACGGAGACGAGCGCGGCGTCTTCTACGAGTCGTTCAAGGCCTCGGAGTTCGAGAAGGCGGTCGGACGGCCCTTCGACCTGCTGCAGGTCAATATCTCCACCTCCGCGGCGGGTGTGCTGCGCGGCATCCACTACACCGAGAATCCGCCCGGGCAGGCCAAGTACGTGACCTGCGTGCGCGGGGCGTTCCTGGACGTGGTGGTGGACCTGCGCCGCGACTCCCCGACCTTCGGCCGCTGGGACGCGGTCGTCATCGACGATGTGGAGCGCAAGTCGGTGTTCCTGGCCGAGGGCCTGGGGCACGCGCTGCTGTCGCTGGAGGACGACTCCACCGTCAACTACCTGTGCTCGCTGGAGTACTCCCCCGAATTCGACCGGGACCTGGACGCTTTCGACCCGGACCTGGCCATCGAGTGGCCGGCCGTCGGCCGCAACGGCGAACCGCTCACCTTCGTCCGCTCGGACAAGGACGCCGCGGCCCCGCGACTCGCGGAGCTCCGTCGCCTCCCCGCCACTTCAGCGGACGGCTGAGAGCCGTTACCCGTCTGTCCCGCCTCCCCGGAACTTCAGCGGACGGCTGAGAGCCGTCGCCCATCCCACATCCGTGCCGGCGGTCGGGTGCCGACCCGACTCTGGACGTCCCCGGCGAGTTACCCGGATCCTGACGAAATCACTTGTTACGCCACCGGGGCGCACCGCGTAATGCGGTGCGCCCCGGTCATTTTCGGAGGCGACGCCCGTGTGAGCTGCGAGCGGAGCCATCGGGTGTCAGCCGACCAGTTCGACCTCCAGGTCACGGGCCTCCTGGCGGCGGGCGCGCAGCCTCGGGAGGAAGACCGTGAGGGCGACCAGGGCGCCGACGATGGAGACGCCGGCGGCGAATTCCAGGCCGGGACGGTAGGTGTCGAGCATGGCCGCGGGGGTCGGGCTGCTCGGCACGCTCGAGGTGACGATGGCGGTGGTCACCGCGAGCACGATGGCCGCGCCGACCTGCATGGCGGTCTGCAGCACACCGGCCGCCAGGCCCTGCTCGTCATCGTCGATGCCGCTGGTGGCCTGGATATTGATGGCCGGGAACCCGACCCAGCCGATGCCGACCAGCAGCACCGCGGGCAGCAGCACGGTCAGGTAGGACGGTGCGGTGTCGATGCGCAGGTACAGCAGGTAGCCGATGGCCATGATCACCATGGTGATCGCGATGATCGGGCCGGTGCCGAAGCGGTCGACCAGCTTGTCGGAGACGAAGGCCGAGGCGACCACCAGCAGGCCGACCGGCAGCAGTGCCATCGAGAGCTTCAGCGGCGACCAGCCCAGGGTGTCCTGCAGGTACAGCGTGGTGATGAACTGCCAGCTGAAGTACGAACCGGCGACCGCGATGATGGCCAGGCTGGCCCGGACCAGGGTGGGCTTGCGCAGGATGCCGAGGCGCACCAGGGGGTAACGCACCTTGCTCTCGGCGTAGACGAACGCCGCACCCAGCACGGCCACCGCGACGAACGATCCGATGGTGCGGGCCGAGCCCCAGCCCGCCTGCGGCGCCGAGACCACGGTGTAGACGAGCAGCAGCATGGTGGTGGTGGACAGCAGCGCGCCGATCAGGTCGTGTCCGCCCTCCTCGGCGGGCTTGTCCTTGGGAACCAGGAAATACGCGGAGGCCAGCGCGGCGAGGGCCACCGGAACCGGGAGCAGGAAGGTCCAGCGCCAGCCGAGACCGGTCATCAGGCCGCCGAACAGCAGGCCCATGGAGTAGCCGCCGGCGCCGAAGACGGTGTAGATGGACAGCGCCTTGTTACGGGCCGGTCCCTCTTGGAAATTCGTGGTGATGATGGACAGACCGGTCGGCGCGGTGAACGCGGCGGCCAGGCCCTTCACGAAGCGGGTCAGGATGAGCAGCGCCGGCGAGCTCACCAGCGCGCCCGCGAGCGAGGCCAGCGCGAAGACGGCCAGGGCGATCAGGAAGACCTTGCGGCGGCCCACCAGGTCGGCGGTGCGCCCGCCCAGCAGCAGCAGACCGCCATAGCCCAGCACGTAACCGCTGACCAGCCACTGCAGGGTGGAGGTCTGAATGTCGAGTTCGGTGCCGATCGACGGCAGCGCGACGCCGATCATCGACACGTCGAGGCCGTCCAGGAACAGCACGATGCACAGGGTGATGAGCATGCCCCAGAGCCGGGCGGTCCACTGCGTGGTATCGGCCGCGGTGCTCACTGCGGGGCGGGTCTCGGTGGAAGTCACGAGAAGCGACAGTACATGCGCGCGCATCAAATGCAAAAGCATTTAATGCAGTTGCATGCTTTCGGTGGACAGACTAAGATGACCGCATGCCGAAGCCGACAGCAAGCGCCGAGAGGGGGAGCGCTGTCGACCGGCCCGTCATCACGCCGGTGGAGGCGTCAGGGCTGGTGGGCGAGTGGCGCGATCTGCTGGCCCGGCACGCGACGACCTCGTGCGCTCTGGAAAAGGAACTGCAAGGCCGCCACCACATCGGGCTCAGCGAATTCGAAACCCTGGACCGCCTCGTCGAATCCGGCAGCGACAGCTGCAAGATGAGCGATCTGGCCAACGACATCTATCTCAGTCAGAGCGCGCTCTCCCGCACGGTGGCGAGACTCGAGCGCGACGGACTGGTCGACCGCACGCTGTGTACCGAGGATCGCCGCGCGATCTTCGTCTGCGTCACGGAAAAAGGGCGCGAACTGCATCGGCAGGCCGCGCCCACGCACCGTGAGGTGCTGGCCCAGAATCTGGGCTAGACCGCCGCGCGCAGCGTCTCGATGATCGGAAGCGCGTCCACCGCAATAGAACTCACCGCCGCGAAGGCCTCGCGGTAGCGCTCGACCTCATGCTCCTTGTCCAGATACGAGGAGCCGGTGAGGGCTTCCACGTACACCACCGGCGGCTCGGTGGGTTCGCCTGCGGCGGTGGGGAATTCGAGCAGCACGAAGCGGCCGGCGTCCATGCCGTGGTGATAACCGCACTCGGCGGGCAGCAGCCGCAGCCGGACATTGGGCAGTTCGGCGAGTTTGCGCAGCCGGTCCAGCTGGCCGCGGGTCACGTCGTCGCCACCGATACGATGCCAGAGCACCGCCTCGGCGATCACCACATCCAGTTGCAGCGGCGATTCCGCGCGGGTGAGCAGCGACTGGCGCGCGGTGCGCACCCGGACCCGGCGGTCCAGCTGTTCGGCGGAGATGCCCGGGAAGGCTCCGGCCAGCACCGCCCGGTAGTACTGCTCGGTCTGCAAAAGCCCTGGCACCAGCTCGTTCTCATAGCTGGTGAGCCGGCTCGTCGCTTCCTCCAGCCCGATGTAGACCTCGTAGCCCTCGTCGATCACGTCACCGAACTCGGTCCACCAGCCGCGAGCCTTGGTCTCCCGGGCCAGCGTGGTGAGCGGTTCGATGGCGTCCTCCGGAGCGCCGTAGATGCGGCACATGGCCTCGACATCCAGACTGCGCAAAGACGTCTGTCCAGTTTCGATTCGCCAGATCTTGGCCTCGGACCATTCCAAGCGCTGTGCGGCCACCCGGGTCGTCATGCGCGCGCGATTGCGCAGGTCGCGCAGGTGCCGGCCGAGCTGGCGGCGCGGCACGGTCGATCCGGTAATCCCCTGCGGTAGAGCCATTCGTCCCCCTAAACCAGTGTTGCGATCGCATTGTTGCACAGGAAAACTCAGCGATCCATGGACGCGGGACGCGGCCTGGGGGCAGATTTCGCACCGCCCCGTGGCCAGGATAGCGGCCGCCGGCCGGCCTACTTCCGGGACGAGCGCCGACGGAAGCGCCAGAACTGGACTGCCTGAACATCTTTGGACAGCTGATTGACCGGTTCGGCCACATCCGAGAGGGCCTGGAACAGATCGTCGGCCATATCGGAGATGTGGGCGACCCGGGCCGCCAGCCGGGAGGCATTGAGCACGAACTCCAGCAGCAGGCGTACCACCGCGGCGATCACCAGGCCCAGCGGGACCGCGAACACCACCGCGAACACGATGCCCAGCCAGGCCGAGATTCGCCACAACCCTATGGTTCCCACGAGCGGGATGGCGACGGCGCTCGCCAGGCCGAGCAGATACGCCAGGGGCAGCAGCGTGCGGGTGGCGGCGCGCTGGAACTGCAGGTCCAGCAGGGCGCGGGCGGCGTCCACGCTCCAGGAGCCGAAAGCGCCTGGGCTGGCGAAGGGTTCGACCGGCTCCTCGGCCTCCTCGTCCGCGGCCAGCCGCCGGGACATGCGCCGGGTGGCGGACTCCTTGAAGGCGGCCCAGCGCCCCTCGGTGATGATCTCGTCGAACTCGTCGTATTCGTCGAGTTCGTCTGTTTTCCCGCCCGATTGATCGGCCATGCCGACGATCTCCTCTCCCGCAGACCTTTTCGGCCGACTCAGTGTCTCCGGTAACGCCGGAGTGCCGCAGGACGAGCCAGTGTGGTGTAGAACACGTCACGCCCTCGGGCAGGCGCTGGGCTCCGGATCCGACGACAGCTCCCTCGACGGTGTTGTCGCAGGCAGGGCCGCTACCTCGAGGTCGTGTCGCAGCTGGGCCGTGGTCACCATCGGGTCGGAACGAACCGGACGAATGCCCCTCTGGGACACAACCGGAACCGAGTTGAAAAAGAATGTGTAACACCACGAACCCCCCGCTCCGATACGAGGCACAGAGCAGGAATCAGAACTACCGGGGAATGGAGAAACCAGTGCGTACGACGTTTTCGTCAGCCGTTGCGGAATCCGCGCAGGACTACATCCGGCGCGGCTGGACGGTCGCCGAAACCGCCAATGGCGTGTGCCTGGTCACCGACGAGAACATCGCGGGCATCGAGGTCACCGGCGACACCGCCGCCTTCGTGCGCCGCTACCTACGGGCCAATGACCTGACCGGCCCGGTCATCGAGATCCCGGGCGCCGAGCGCCGCGAGATCCATCTCGTCACCGGCCTGCGCAAGGCCGAGCGCGCCATCGAGGCCCTGCGCGAGTCCGGCGTGACCGTCTACGCCGACGGCGCGGGCATCCCGTTGCCGCCGACCAAGCTGTCCGCCGGCGCGGCCTGCTGGGGCGTCGCCCCGCACGAGGCCCGCTGGATCCCGCCGGTGGTCGCCATCGCCGCCGGTGTCCGTGCCGCCGCCAAGGGAGCGCCGCAGGCGGCCCGTATCGCCTCCTGACGCCGCCGGCTCTCACAACTACACGAAACCCGCGAGTGCACCCCGGCGCTCGCGGGTTTTGCCGTGTCCATATCCGAACGTTGCAAATTGAGCGACAACGGACATAATCCGAGGCTCCGGCATCGGCGGCCGCCGCGAGCCCGCGTCCGGCATTCCCGGCGGCCAGAGGTGTTCCGCCCGGTACGTTTCCGGGCGATCATGAGGTATGACCTACGTCACGGACAGCCCCCGGACATTGCTGCGCACCTGCCCGCTCTGTGAAGCGGTGTGCGGCCTCGAGCTCACCCTGGACAGCACCGATCACATCGTCTCGGTGCGCGGCGACCACGCCGATCCCTTCAGCCGGGGCTTCATCTGCCCCAAGGGCGCCACCCTCGGACATCTCGACGCCGATCCGGATCGGCTGACCGCGCCCATGATTCGCGACCGCGCCACCGGCACCTGGCGGGAGGCGAGCTGGGACGAGGCATTCGGGGTGATCCGGGAGCGCCTGCCGCAGGTGACGGCCGCGCACGGCAATCAGGCGGTGGGGCTGTACCTGGGCAATCCCAATGCCCACACCGTGGCCGGGGCGCTGTACGCGCCGCTGCTGATCCGGGCGCTGGGCACCCGGAACCTGTTCTCCGCCAGCACCGCCGACCAGATGCCCAAGCAGGTGTCGAGCGGGCTCATGTTCGGTGATCCGCTCACCGTCGCGGTGCCGGACCTGGACCGCACCGGCTATTTGCTGATGCTGGGCGCGAATCCGCTGGAGTCCAATGGATCGCTGTGCACCGCACCGGATTTCCCGGGCCGGCTGAAGGCGCTGCGGCAGCGCGGCGGGCGGCTGGTGGTGGTGGATCCACGGCGCACGCGCACCGCCAAGCTGGCCGACGAGCACGTGTTCGTGCGGCCGGGCAGTGACGCCTACCTGCTGTTCGGGATCGTCCACACGTTGTTCGCGGAGGGTCTGACCGACGTCCGGGTCGAGGTGAACGGATTGGACGAGGTGCGGGCCGCGGCAGCCGAATTCACGCCGGAGCTGGTGTCCGGGCGCACCGGGGTGCCCGCCGAGACCATCGTACGGATCGCGCGCGAGCTGGCCGCCGCGCCGACGGCCGCCGTCTATGCCCGGATCGGCACCTGCACCGCCGAATTCGGCACACTCACGCAGTGGCTGGTGGATGTCGTCAATGTGCTCACCGGCAATCTCGACTCGCCCGGCGGGGCCATGTTCGCGACGGGGGCGGCGCTGGGCATCGTGCGGTCGCGGCCGTTCCGCCTGGCGCGGTGGGCCAGCCGGGTGCGCGAATTGCCCGAGGCCATGGGTGAACTGCCGGTGGCCACGCTGGCGGACGAGATCCGCACGCCCGGCGACGGGCAGATCCGGGCCATGGTGACGGTGGCGGGCAATCCGGTGCTGTCAGCACCCAGCGGCGCGCGCCTCGACACCGCCTTCGCCGGACTGGAATTCATGGTGAGTGTGGACCGCTACCTCAACGAGACCACCCGCCACGCGGATGTCATCCTGCCGCCCCCGCGCATCCTGCAGTCGCCGCACTACGATTTCGCGCTGCTCAATTTCGCGGTCCACAACTACGCCCGCTATTCGCGGCCGCTGGTGCCGCTCGGCGCGAACGAGCTGTCCGAGGCCGAGGTGCTGGCGCGGCTGGCCCTGGCCGTCTCGGGCCAGGAGACCCAGCCCGGGCTGGATCCGCTCGATGCGGTCGACGAGATCGTCATCGCCGGGACCCTGCACAGGGCCGGCCTGGCCGACCGCCGCGGCGAACTGCTCGGCGCCGACACCACCGAACAGCGGCTGGACCTGATGCTGCGCCTGGGCCCCTTCGGCGAATGGTCCACCACGCCGGACGACGAGAACGAATGGCGTGGCAAGCTGAATCTGCAAGTGCTGCTGGACAATCCGCACGGCATCGACCTGGGTCCGCTGGAGCCCCGGCTACCGGGTGTGCTGCGGACGGCCTCTCGCCGGGTCGAGCTGGCGCCGGCCGAACTGCTGGCCGACCTGGACCGGCTGCGGGCCCGGCTGGGGGTCGAGCGGCCGGAGATGGTGCTGGTGGGGCGGCGGCAGCTGCGATCCAACAACAGCTGGCTGCACAATGTGCCGCCACTGGTGGGCGGGTCGAATCGGTGCACGCTGCACATTCATCCGGAGGACGCGGCGCGGCTGGGGTTGAACGGGCAGGCCGTGGTGAAGTCGGCGGCGGGCACGCTGACCGTGGACGTCGAGCCGACCGAGGACATCATGCCCGGTGTGGTCAGCCTGCCACACGGCTGGGGACACGGGGACAGCACGCAGACCGTCGCGCGTGAGCACGCCGGGGTGAATGCCAATGTGCTGACCGATGATTCGCTGGTGGACGCCCCGTCCGGGAACGCCGTGTTCAATGGCGTGCCGGTGACACTGACCCGGGTGTGAGGCGGAGCCGGACCACATAGCGCGTTGCGACCGGAGCCGGTGTGCCCTGAAAGACCTCTCGGTATTTGTCTTTCGGGCACCGAAGATCGGCGCCACCTAGGGGGATGACGGCCGCGCGACACCCCGGAAGCTCTGCGAAATGGACAAATCAGGAATGCGAAATCCCCTCACCCCCTGGGGATCTCGCATCCCTGCGGTCCGGAACGACGAGCAGCATCTCCGCAGCTATGAGCCGAAGTCTCTTGTGGGTCCTTTCATCCGGGAGGATCCTCCCCCGGGAAGGTTTGTCTGGCAACAGTCGAGGAAGCCCCACCACGGCAGTTACGCCGGTTCACGCATTTGCCACACGAAAATAGTTAAACCGTATAGGATTTCGGATGGCCGAAGTTCGTGGCCGAGCCTCTTCCATCCGGTATTCAGCTACCAAAGGGGGCGCACGATGCCCGGTATCAGAAACGGCAGCGACGGCGAACGGGAACTGCAGGAGCGATACGGTACCGAGGAACGGGCGCAACGCTTCTACTCCGATCAGGTGCGAGATCGGCTCAATACCCACATGATCGATTTCATCCGGCGCATGGACATGGCCTTCATCGCCACCTCCGACAAGCACGGTGAATGCGATGCCAGCTTCCGCGCCGGCAAAGCGGGCTTCCTGCACGTGATCGACGAGCGCACCGTCGCCTATCCCGAATACCGCGGCAACGGCGTCATGGCCAGCCTCGGCAATATTCTCGAGAACCCCCACGTCGGCATTCTCATGATCGATTTCGTGCACGACCTGATCGGCCTGCACCTCAATGGCACCGCCCGCATCGTGGACGACGCGCTCATGCGCCGCTGCGTCCCCGACCTGCCGGCCGATACCCGGGGCCGCATTCCGGAGCGCTGGGTGGTGGTGGATGTGGAGGAGGCCTACATCCACTGCCGCAAGCACATTCCGCACCTGGTCCCGGCCCAGCGTGAGCAGCGCCAGTGGGGTACCGACAATGTGCGCGCCAAGGGCGGCGACTACTTCCGGGCGAAGGAGGAGACCAACGCCCTGGTCGAGTCTTGACGCCGGCGCCGCCTAGTCGATCTTGAAGATCACCGCGCGCTGGACAATGAAGTTGATCACGGTGGCGGTGCCCTGCGCGACGCAGAAGGCGAGCCAGATCCGCCACCACGCATCGGGCAGCGCGTAATAGCAGAGCTGGTTGATGCCGACCTGCAGCGCGAAGGTCACCGCGTACAGCAGCACCACCGCGATGAAGCGCTTGCGGCTCGGCTCGGCCTGGAAGGTCCAGCGCCGGTTGATCAGGTAGGCCGTGGTCGTGCCCGCGATGAAGCTGATCGACTTGGCCACCGGCAACGGCAGTCCGACCAGCTTGAACAGCAGCGTGTACAGGCCGAAGTCGACGATGGCGGACAGACCGCCGGTGACCGCGAATCGGATGATCTGCGTCTTGAGATCAACCTCCGTACCACCCGGTTCATCGACGAGGGGCAGCTCGGGCGGCAGGGGCAGATGGGGTTCCGCGGTCACAACGCAGAAGAGTAATGCCCGGGACAAAGGACACAAGCCTCGAGACGGTTATGCCTGTAGCCTCTATGCCGATGTCCACGAAAGCTCAGACCACCACCGCGGCCGCCACCGAGCCCAGCTCGGCAGGCGAGGGCCCCGTCGTAGGCAAAGACACAGCGGGCACGGCGTCATCGGGTTCGTTCGACCTGCCGACGCAGACCCGGCGCCTGACCGGGTGGGGTCGCACCGCAGCCACCACCTCGGAAGTGCTCTCCACCGATGACCCGGAGCTGATCGCCAAGGCGGTCGCCATGGTCGCGGAGGACAACGACTCCAAGCCCGCGCACCTGCGTCGCGGCGTCATCGCCCGCGGCCTCGGCCGTTCGTACGGTGATCACGCCCAGAACGCGGGTGGCCTGGTCGTCGACATGACCGCACTCAACCGCATCCACCGCATCGATCGGGACTCCCGGCTGGTGGACGTGGACGCGGGCGTCAGTCTCGACCAGCTGATGAAGGCGGCGCTGCCGTTCGGCCTGTGGGTTCCGGTGCTGCCGGGCACCCGGCAGGTGACCGTGGGCGGGGCCATCGGCTCGGACATCCACGGCAAGAACCACCACAGCGCGGGCAGCTTCGGCAATCACGTGCGGTCCATCGATCTGCTCACCGCCGACGGCAAGGTGCAGACCATCGGGCCGAAGAAGAACGCCAAGCTGTTCTGGGCCACCGTCGGCGGCAATGGCCTGACCGGCATCGTGCTGCGCGCCACCATCGAGATGACGCCGACCGAGACGGCCTATTTCATCTCCGACGGCATCAAGACCGTCGACTTGGACGAGACGATCGCGGTCCACAAGGACGGGTCCGAGGCCAACTACACCTACTCCTCCACCTGGTTCGATGTGATCTCCGGGCCGCCGAAACTGGGACGCGCCAATGTGTCTCGCGGACGGCTGGCGAAGCTCGACGAGCTGCCGAAGAAGCTGCGCAAGAACCCGCTGAAGTTCGATGCGCCGAATCTGCTGACAGTGCCGGATATCTTCCCGAGTTTCGCGGTGAACAAGTTCACGCTGGGCATGGTCGGCGAGGCGTATTACGCGCTCGGCGGCAACTACACCGGCAAGCTGATGAACTTGACGCAGTTCTACCACATGCTGGATGTGATCTCGGAGTGGAATCGGGCCTACGGCTCGAAGGGATTCCTGCAGTACCAGTTCGTGGTGCCGCCCGAGGCCCTCGACGAATTCACCAAGATCATCATCGATATCCAGGCGTCCGGCCATCATTCCGCGCTCAATGTGCTGAAGTTCTTCGGCCCCGGGAACCAGGCTCCGCTCAGCTTTCCGATGGAGGGCTGGAACACCTGCTTCGACTTCCCGATTCGGCCGGGCCTCAATGAGCTGGTGCGGGAACTCGACCGCCGTGTCCTCGAGTTCGGTGGCCGTATCTACACTGCCAAGGATTCGCGGACCGACGCGGAGACCTTCCACAAGATGTACCCGCGGATCGACGAGTGGATCAAGATCCGCCGAAGCGTGGATCCCACAGGCGTTTTCATGTCCGATATGGCGAGAAGGCTGGAGCTTCAGTGATCAATGCGGTAGGGAACCCGCAATCCATTCTGCTGCTGGGCGGCACCTCGGAGATCGGCTTGGCGATCTGCGCCGAGTACCTGAAGAAGGGTCCCGCGCGCATCGTCCTGGCTGCCCTGCCCGGTGACCCGCTGCGCGAGGACGCCGTATCGCAGATGAAGGCCGCCGGCGCCTCCGAGGTGCAGGTCATCGACTTCGACGCGCTCGACACCGACAGCCACCCGGCCGTGATCGACGCGGCGTGGGCGGACGGTGACGTCGACGTGGCCATCGTCGCGTTCGGCATCGACGGTGATGGCGAGATCTTCTGGCAGGACCAGCGCAAGGCCGTCATGATGGCCGAGATCAACTACACCGCGGCGGTTTCCGTCGGCGTGCTGCTCGGCGAGAAGATGAAGGCGCAGGGCTTCGGCCGCATCCTGGCCATGTCCTCGGTCGCCGGTGAGCGCGTGCGCCGGTTCAACTTCGTCTACGGCTCCACCAAGGCCGGCCTGGACGGCTTCTACCTGGGTCTCGGCGAAGCGGTCGCGAAGTTCGGTCCGCGCGTCACGGTCATCCGCCCCGGCATGGTGCGCACCCGGCTCTCCGCGCACGCCAAGGAGAACGGGCTCACCGTGAACAAGGAGGACGTCGCCCTCCTCGCGGTCGCCGCCTCCGAGAAGGGCAAGGAAATCGTCTGGGCCCCCGGCGTTTTCCGCTACGTCATGATGATCCTGCGCCACGTGCCGCGCCCGATCTTCCGCCGCCTCCCCATCTAGGCGACACGTTCTGGCACCGATACGCATGCCGCGTCCGTCACCCGGGCGCGGCATGCGCCGTTCCGGCCCGAAGACCCCCGGACATCGGTGGTTGGGCCCGGCGGTCGGGTTCGCGTGCACCGCACTGGCTAGGCTGGCGCGCGGTCCATGGACACGAATGCGGAGGCAGGGTGCGGATGAGCGAGCGGGCGAGCGGACGGATGGGGGTGCTGGCGCGCCAGGCCGGTGGGGCTGTCGGGGAGGCGGTGCTCGCCGCGGTGGTGGCGAGCGTGGTGGCGGCGGTCGGGCTCGAGGCGTTCGCGACCGTGCACTGGCCGGCCTTCAACTCCTCCAATGTGACTCGCGCACTCACCACCGTGGGGCAGGTGGCCGCCCTCGCCGTGCTGGTGGTCGCAGTGGTGCTGCTGCGGTTGCACAGGTGGCTCCGGCTGGCGAAAGTGCTGTCCTGGGCGGGGCTTTCGGCCTTCGTGACCGTGACGCTGGGCATGCCGCTGGCTGCGACGAAGCTGTACCTGTTCGGGATGTCCGTGGACCAGGAGTTCCGGACGCAGTATCTGACGCGGCTGACCGACAGTGCGGCGCTGCACGACATGAACTACATCGACCTGCCGCCGTTCTACCCCGCGGGCTGGTTCTGGATCGGGGGCCGGTTCGCCAGTCTGACCGGGATGGCCGGGTGGGAGGCATTCAAGCCCTTCGCGATCATCGGCCTGGCAGTGGCGGCGGTTGTCGCTCTTGTGCTGTGGTCCAACCTGATCCGGGCGGACTGGGCGGTGGCTGTCGCCGCCGCGACCACGGCGGTGACCCTCGCCTCCGGCTCTCCCGAGGCGTACAGCGCGGTGCTCACCCTGCTGCTCGGACCCGCGCTGGTGCTGGCCTGGGGTGCGCTGCACCGGCCCGCAGAGGTCGCCGGCGATGGGGCGGAACCGACCGCGGGCGGGTGGGGCGCGGTGCTGGGTACCGGCCTGTTCCTCGGGCTCACCGCCACCTTCTACAGCCTGTACTTCGGTGTCGCGGTATTCGCGATGTGCCTCATGGCGGTGATCGCCGCAGGACTCTCGATCCGGGCACGGCACACCTGGCGGGCGATCTTGCCGATCCTGGTGCGGCTCATCGGAATCGGTGCGGTTGCGGGCCTGCTGGCGCTCACCGTGTGGACGCCGTTCCTGCTGAAGTTCCTGTCCGGCAAAGCATCTCTCGGCTCGGGCTCCGCCTTCCACTACTTGCCCGAGACCGGCTCACGACTGCCGCTGCCGATGACCGAATTCACTCTGCTCGGCGTCTTCTGTCTGGCCGGGACCATCTGGCTGGTGCTGCGGGCGGCGAGTTCGCGGCGTGCGCAGGCGCTCGGCATCGGCGTCGTCGCCATCTATCTGTGGTGTCTGCTTTCGATGGCCGCCACGGCGGCCGGGACCACGCTGCTGTCGTTCCGGCTCGAATCCCCGCTCCTGGCACTGCTGTCGGCCGCCGGCGTGTTCGCTTTCGCCGAGGGCGCGCGGGCGATCTACCAGGCGCTGAACGAGCCCGGGCGGTTCCGGATCGCCGCGGCGGCGGTCGCGGTGGCCGGTGCGATCGGGTTCAGCCAGGGCATTCCGACGGTGCTGGCGACGGAGATCACCACGGCCTACACCGATACCGACGGCAATGGGTTCCGCGCTGATAAGCGGCCGCCGTCGGCGGTGTCGAACTACCGCGAGGTCGACGCGACACTGCTGGAGCAGACCGGCCGGCCGCGTGACGCCAGCGTGGTGCTCACCGCGGACACCAGCTTCCTGGCCATCTACCCGTACTACGGATTCCAGGCGCTCACTTCGCATTACGCGAACCCACTGGCCGACTTCGCGGCGCGCACCGCCGAAATCCAGCGCTGGAGCACGCTGAAGACGCCGCAGGAGCTGACCGACGCGCTGAACCACTGCCGCTGGCGTGCGCCGGATGCCTTCCTGTTCCGGCGTTCGGGTGACGACTACACGCTGCGGCTCTCGCAGGACGTGTACCCGAATGACCCGAATGTGAAGCGTTTCACAGTGTCCTTCCCCAAGTCGCTGTTCGACGACGCGCACTATCGGATCACCAATATCGGACCGTTCACCCTGGTTGTGCGTGTCTGAACACCTGTGCGAGACCAGGATCACTTATCCCCAGAAATCCTCCGGTTTCTGTGGATAAACGCCAGTTTCTGTGGATAACTGCATGACTTGCCAGTGCAATCTCGGTCGAACCCGGTAGCGTGGGCCGCTGATTGCAAGGCACCCAAGAGTTTTGCGTTGCAAGGCACCGAGGAGTTTGCGCGTGACACAGGGGTGGGCATCCAGCCCGGGGGACGACGGCGGTTCGGCGGTAGCGGTTCTCGACCGCGCCGCCCCGGAAACGGCTCGCCCCAAGCTTTCTCGGCCACAGCGCGTCGCCCGCCGCATCCGGCTGGCCCGCGCCGACCTGATCGTCGGCGCGGCCTATCTGTCGCTGGCGGTGCTGGTGCTGTCGGGTCAGTGGCTGCACACCGACCGCGGCTACCTGATCAAGAGCGGCCAGGATCAGACCATGTGGGAGTGGTTCTTCGCCGTCACCGCCCACAATGTCGCGCATCTGGAGAACCCGCTGGGCTCCCTGCTGCAGAACTATCCCGACGGCGTGAACATGATGGCCAATACCGCCATGTTCGGCGTCGGCGTGCCGCTCACCCCGGTCACCCTGATGTTCGGGCCGACCGTCACCTTCGTGCTGGTGCTCACCGTGGGCCTGTTCGGGACCGCGTTCGCCTGGTACTGGCTGTTCTCACGGGAACTGGTGCCGTCGAAATTCGCGGCGGCCGTGGGCGGCCTGTTCTGCGGCTTCGCCCCGGCCATGATCTCGCACGCCAACGCGCACCCGAATTTCGTGGTGCTGGCGCTGCTTCCGCTCATCGTGCTGCAGCTGATCCGGATGGCCCGGCGTCTGGATGGTTCGCGGCGCAAGCGCGGGGAGGCGGAGCGCTCGTTCTGGACTGCGGCTGGAATAGACCTCCGCCTTGGAGCGGGGGAGCGAAGCGGAGGAGCGGAGGAGGGAAGAACGAGACCTTCAGCGCCGCGAACCCGCCCGGAGCGAAGCGGAGGGCAAATTAAACACAGCTTCGTGCTGGGCCTGCTGGTGGCCCTGCAGATCGCGCTCGGCGAGGAGCCGCTGCTCATCTTCGCGCTGTCCTTCGGCGTCTTCGCGCTCGTCTACCACCTGCACACCCCGCGCACCGGGTGGCGTGCGCTGCGCGCCATCACCCCGACGGTGCTGCTGGCCGCGCTGATCACGGTGGCGCTCACCGAGATTCCGCTGTGTTGGCAGTTCTTCGGCCCGCAGTCCTACCGGTCCATCGAGCACGGGCCGATGAACAACGACCTCGAGGCGCTGTTCCAGTTCCCGTCCGAGTCGCTGGGCGGGATGTTCTCGCACGGGCAGAACCTGGCCATCAATCCGACCGAGGAGAATTCGTACTTCGGCTGGCCGCTGTGGATCGTGGTCACGGTGGCCGTGGCGCTCATGTGGCGGGAGCGGGCGGTGCGCGCGGCCGCCGCGGTGATCGTGGCGTTCACCGTGCTGTCGCTGGGCGCGACCCTGATGATCGGCCACCTCAACACCGGTATCACCCTGCCGTGGCAGCGGCTCGAGGATGTGCCGCTGCTGAATTCGGTGCTGGAGTCGCGTTTCACCATGGCCGCGATTCCGGCCATCGCCCTGATCCTGGCGCTGGCCACCCAGCATGCCCTGGACTACTGGAAGGTCTCGGCGACCGACTGGCGGCCGCTGGCCCTGTTCGGCGCGCTGGCCTTCGCCCTGCTGCCGCTCACCCCGACGGTCCTGCCCGCGGTGCAGCGCCCGCCCACCCCGGACTTCTTCGCGGACGGCACGGTGCGCCAATACGTTTCGCACGGCTCGGTGGTGGTCGCGCCGCCGCCGACCCCGCCGGACGCCCGCGCGCTGCACTGGCAGGCCGACTCCGGTTTCGAATTCCCGCTCGCGGGAGGCTATTTCGTCGGCCCGACCGGCACCTCCAAGAAGGGCCGCTACGGCCCGGACGACCGGCCGACCGCGAGCCTGCTGATGAAGGCGCAGCGGTCCAACACCATTCCGGTGGTGGACGATGCCACCCGGGCGCAGGCGCTGGCCGATCTGCGCTACTGGCGGGCCGACGTGGTGGTGCTGCCGCCGACCGACAACAGCGACACCCTGCGCCTGACCGTCGACCAGCTGATCGGCTTCCCCGCCCGATACGTCGACGGCGTCTGGCTCTGGGACGTGCGCGACCTGGTGGGCGCGAGCGCTCCGGCGTAGTCAGCCGACGCGGGTGTAGGTGACGTAGCCGCTGGTCGAGAGCGCGCGCGTGATCCTGCCATTGCTCAGCAGCAATTCGTGGGTGCCCTGCGGGTTGCAGCCGGAGCCGCCGGAGACGAGGGTGCCGGCGCCGACCGTGATGTCGCCGGCGCCGGGAACGCCCAGCAGGCGATAGTCGAAGACGCAGATCGGCTGATTGTCGCGCAGCACCGTGGAGGTCACCACATCGTCGTTCAGGTTGCCCTGCCGGATGACCAGGCGGTAGTCGTCGGCATTGGCGTCGCTGGTGCCCGCCCACTGACCGATGAAGTCGCCCGGCACCCGGCCAGCGAGAGTCGAGGGCGGCACGGCGGCGATCGGGGTCTGCCCGCCGGTGGACACCGCGGTCGCCATGGTCGGCACCGACGCGGACACCGGTGCGCCACGTGTTCTTCCGTGGCTCTCCAGATCCACCGTCACCAGGATGGCGCCACCGGCGATCACGGTCGCGGCCAGCACCGCCAGCAGCCCGGTGAGCACGCCGCGGCCCACCCCGGACCCGGCCCGCACCGGTTGCGGGACCCGATGCCGGTGCGGCGCAGCGTCTTCGAACGATCTGCTGCTCGCACCGTAGGCCACGCCGTACGCGGGTGCGCCGGGCTCGGTGTAGTAGCGCCCGGGACCGAGCACGGTCGGATCGGTGCGGGGTGAGCGCAGCAGGGCCGGATCGGTGTGCGGGGAACGCAGCACCGTCGGATCCGTGCGGGGCGAACGCAGCGCGGCCGGATCGGTGACGAAGCGGATCGGCGGCGTGGTCAGCACGGTCGGCGGCGTGGTCAGCACGGTCGGTGTGGTCGCCGCTCGCCACGCCGCCCAGGCGGCCTCGGCGAAATCCGTACAGCTGGCGAACCTTTCGTCCGGATGCTTGGCCAGCGCACGGTCGAAGACGGCGTCGAAGCCCGCGGACAGATCGGGGCGCACCTGCGTGACGTGCAGGGGCGGCGTGCTGGTGTGCGCGTAGATCAGCCCCGCCAGATCGGTGGCCAGGAACGGCCGGGATCCGGTGAGCAGCACGAAAAGCGTACAGGCCAGCGAATATTGATCGGTGCGCGGATCCAGGAAGCGGCCCGACACCTGCTCCGGCGAGGCGAAGGCGAAGGTCGCGGAGATATCCCCGGTCTTGGTGACGTGAGTGGTCTCGTCACGCAGCCGGGCAATGCCGAAGTCGGTCAGCAGAGCGCGTTCCGGGCGGCCGTCCTCGGCCGGGGAGAGCATGATGTTCGACGGCTTCACATCCCGGTGCAGCACGCCCTTGCCGTGCGCGTAGTCCAGGGCGGAGGCGATGCCGCCGCCGACGCGCAGCGCCCGCTCGGGGGCCAGGCCCGAAAGACTGTCCGCGTCAGGGCCTTCCACGAACTGCATGGCGATCCACAGGCGCCCGTCGTCGAGGCCGCGGTCGTACACCGACACGATGTTCGGATGGTCGAAGCGGGCGGTGATGTCGGCCTCCCGCTCGAAGCGCCGCCAGCCCTCGGCGTCGGCGGTCACCTCGTCCCGGTTGAAGACCTTGAGGGCGGCCAGGCGCGGTAGCCGGGGATGCCGCGCGGCATAGACGGTGCCCGAACCCCCGGCCCCGATCCAGCGTTCGATGACGTATCCGGCGATCTCCTCGCCCGGCTTCAGATCGGCCATGGTCGCGCACCTACCTACTTCAGGGGAGCCCTTTCGAGCCAGTCGGTCAGGAGGCTGTTCACCGTGTGCCCGGGCCAGCGCAGCACCATGACGAAGCGCGATCTCGGATCACCGTCGGGAAAGGAGACGGCGGCCAGCGCGCGATGGGCGTCGGTGTCCTGGGTGGCGGCCGGATCCACGCCGGCGGCCGTGGTGACGGTCAAGGCGCCCGCCACGTCCTCGTGGGTGCGGGTGGTGACACGGGCGTTGTTGCCGAAGAAGATCGCGGCGACGGAACTTCCCGGCCGGGTGTCGAAGTCGAAGACGTCGAAGTGCACCTGGCCGGTGCCGTCGTCGCCATTGCACAGCACGCGATGCGCACCCTGGGCCGCCTCGCCCGGACCCGGATCCCGGGGCCGGCAGGACCCGCCCTGCCAGCCCACCGCGGTGCCGGTGGAGGCGAGCTGCCCGACCAGGCTGGGGAAGGCGCGGGCGATGGCGACGTCGTCGCGCCCCCAGGACGAGACCAGCGCATTCGCACTGCTGTACGTGATCAGCCCGCTCACATCGGTTTTGCGGCTGATCCGCCCGTCGGGCAGCAGGGTGAGGGTGGTGGGACCATTGGCGCGGCAGGCATTGGCCGGCTCCCGGACCACGATCTCGGAGGTGCCGATGATGAGGCGGTCGCCCTCGTGGGGCACCCGGTCCAGCGGCGCGGAGAATTCGCAATGGAACGGTGCACCGTCGGGCAGCACACCGTCGACGCGATTGGACAGCACCGGATCGCCGATCTTGGCCTGCTGCACGGTCAGCCGGTAGTTGGTCTGCCCCTCGGTGGCCAGCCAGGTGCCCACGAAGGTGTCCGGCACCAGGCCCGGACCGGATCGGGCCGGTGGCGAATCGCCCTGGTGCAGCTCAAAACCCACGCCCGCGGCCGTCACCGCGGCCACCGCCACCGGGACCAGGACGCGCCGGTGTAAGACGCGCTGCCACAGCGGTTTCCGGCCCCAGTTCCGGAGGTGCCGGGGCGGCGGATGCGGCAGCAGACCGGCCGCGGCAGTCACCGCCAGGGCCGGATCGGAGTAGTACGCCTGGGTGGCGGCGTAGGCGAAATCCGCACAGCTGTCGAAGCGGTCGTCCGGATCCTTGGCCAGGGCCCGGTCGAAGACCTCGTCCAGGGCCGCCGGTAGTTCGGGATTCACCTCGCTCGGGCGCAGCGGCCGCTCCCGGGTGTGGGCGTGCACCCAGCCCAGCGGATTGTCGGCGTGGAAGGGCCGGCGGTCGGTGAGCAGCACGAAAAGCGTGCAGGCCAGTGAGTATTGGTCCGAGCGCGGGCCCACCGGCAGACCGCTCACCTGCTCCGGTGATGCGAAAGCGAAAGTGGCGGAGATATTTCCGGTATGGGTGTGCTTGGTGGTCTCGTCGCGCAGCCGGGCGATGCCGAAGTCGGTGAGCAGGGCGCGCTCGGGGCGGCCGCTGTCGGGATCGGCGATGAGGATGTTGGAGGGCTTCACATCCCGGTGCAGGACGCCCTTGCCGTGCGCGTAATCCAGTGCGGCCGCGATCTCGGCGCCGATACGCAGGCCCCGGTCGGGCGAAACACGGTGCAGTTCAGCGGCATCCACGCCGTCGATGTACTGCATGGAGATCCAGAACTGGTTCTCGGCGACGCCGCGGTCGTAGACCTGCACGATATTGGGATGGTCGAAGTGGGCGGCGATATCGGCCTCGCGCTCGAAACGCCGCCAGACCTCGTCGTCCTCGGCGACGTCGTCGCGTTTCAAGATCTTGAGGGCCGTCAGCCGGGGTAACCGCGGATGCCGCGCCGCGTAGACGACGCCCGAACCCCCGGCCCCGATTCGCCGCGCGATCACATACCCGGCGATGATTTCGCCAGGTCGCAGCTCGGTCATGCTTCCTCTTCGTCTTCCGGCCCGGCCCCACGCCCAGTTCGGATAACAACCATCCTGACGGACATCCGCCGATTCGGCTACAGGTCAGCCGGTTCGAGGCGGCCGGAACGCCGGGAGATGTGCAGACGCCGTGCACGCGATGGTTAGAGTCGGTGCTCGTGCGCGCAGACTCCCGAGCGTTCCACCGCCTCCGCATCCTCGCCCTGGTGTCCGGGTTACTCGGATTCCTGCTGGCGGTGATCACGCCGATCCTGCCGGTGAACCAGGACCGGCCGACACTGCGTTGGCCGCAAGGGGATACGGCCGACGTCGCGGCGCCGCTGGTGTCGTACGTGCCATTGAGCCTGGATGTGAGCCTGCCGTGCCAGGTGCTGCGGGAACTGCCGACCGGCACGCTGTTCTCGACCGTGCCCGCGGCCTCGGGGCAGGCCGAGTCGAAGGGCCTGGTCGTCAAGGTCACCGACGAGCCGGGCAAGGGACGCACGGTATCGGTGCTGGTGCGGCTGATTCCGCTGCTCAGTGCGCCGGCCGCGGAGATCCAGGACTGCACGGCGATCACCGTGCACTCGGACGCCGCCGAAACCCGGGTCGAATTCGCCGGCGTGCACCGCCAGGACGGCACACCCTTCGCCGGCCGGGTCGGCGGGGACACCCGGCCGCAGGTGGTGGGCCTGTTCACCGATCTGAAGCGGGATCAGCTCGGGAACGCCTCCGCCACCGTGGATATCGACGCGCGCTTCACCTCCAGCCCGACCTGGCTCAAGCGCGTCGCGATGCTCGGGGCGGTGCTGTTCACCCTGCTCGCCCTCTACGCGCTGCACCTGCTGGATACCTCCGACGGCCGTAAGCCGCGCCGATTCCTGCCCACGCACTGGTGGCGGGTGCGGCTCGCCGACGTCGCGGTGCTGGGCACGCTGGTGGTGTGGCACATCATCGGCGCCAACACCTCCGATGACGGCTATATCCTGAATATGGCTCGGGCCTCGAAGGTTTCGGGCTACATGGCCAACTACTACCGCTGGTTCGGGGTGGCCGAGGCGCCCTTCGGCTGGCCGTACGAGGTGCTGGCCTGGATGACCCGGATCAGCGATTCCAGCCCCTGGATGCGCCTGCCCGCACTGCTGGCCGGCATCGTGTGCTGGCTGGTCATCAGCCGGGAAGTGCTGCCGCGCCTGGGCTCGCGGGTGCGACGCGACAACATCGCCATCTGGACCGCGGGACTGGTGTTCCTGGCCGCCTGGATGCCCTACGACAACGGCCTGCGCCCGGAGCCGCTCATCGCCGCGGGCGCGCTGCTGACCTGGTGCTCCATCGAAAGGGCAGTTGCCACCGGGCGTTTGCTGCCCGCCGCCGTGGGCGTGCTGATCGCGGCCTTCTCACTGGCCGCCGGGCCGACCGGGCTCATCTGCATCGCGGCGCTCATCGCGGGCGCGCGGCCGGTGCTCATGGTCGTCATCAAGCGCGCCAAGGGCCAGGGGTCGTGGCTGCTGCGTTACGGCGCGCTGCTGGCGCCCGGCGTGGCCGCCGGAACCCTGGTGCTGGTGGTGGTTTTCGGCGATCAGACCCTCGCCTCGGTCATGGAGGCGACCCGGGTACGCAAACTCATCGGCCCCAATGTGGCCTGGTTCGACGAGCGCACCCGGTGGGACGCGCTGCTCATGCTCTCCCCCGACGGCTCACTGGCCCGCCGCTTCGGCATCCTGGCCATGCTGCTGTGCCTGGGCGTATGCGTGATGGTGATGCTGCGCAAGAACGGCCGCATCCCCGGGACCTCGCGCGGGCCGTCGGCGCGGATCCTGGGCATCATCTTCATGTCGCTGTTCCTGATGATGTTCACGCCCACCAAGTGGACCCACCACTTCGGCGTGTATGCCGGACTGGCCGGATCGGTGGCGGCGCTGGCCGCGGTCGCGGTGGGGCTCAACGGAATTCGCTCCCCGCGCAACCGGACGCTGTTCACCGCCGCGGTGTTCTTCCTGCTGGCCATGACCTTCACCGGCCCCAACGGCTGGTGGTACGTGTCCAGCTACGGCGTGCCATGGTTCGACAAGGCGCCGCTCATCGCCGGCAAGGGCTTCTCCACGCTGTTCCTGGGCCTGGCGGTGCTGTGCCTGCTCATCGCCGCCTACCAGCACTTCCGCGCGCCGTACACGCAGCCGAAACCGGCGCGCGGCTTCGACAAGTTCGCCAGCATGCCGCTCACCATCGCGGCGGCCTTGTTGGTGCTGTTCGAGGTGCTGTCGCTGGCCAAGGCGGCCGTCGGCCAGTACCCGGCCTACTCCATCGCGGCGTCGAATCTGCGTGCGCTGCAGGGTGATTCGTGCGCCCTGGCCAACGAGGTGCTGGTGGAGACCGATACCGCCGATTCGCTGCTGCACCCGTGGACCGGATCCGACGCCGACGGCCTGTCCGCCGAGAGCACCGGATTCACGCCCAATGGCGTCGCCTCCGACCTCACCGCGGACGCGGAGGAGACCGTCACCGGCGGGGCCAACTCGGTGAACGAGAAGTCCGGCAACAAGACGTCCAAGACCACCGGCGCGGGCACCGGCGGCGGCAAGAGCGAAGAGACCGGCATCAACGGCAGCTCCGTCGCCCTGCCCTTCGGCCTGGACCCGGCCAAAACCCCGGTCGAGGGCAGTTACACCGATGGCGAGCAGCAGGTTTCGAAGCTCACCACCCAGTGGTACAGCGCGGAGAAGCTGAGCACTCTCCGCAATGACCCCGCCTACAAGGTGCTGGTCGTGACGGCCGCGGGGCGCATCCGGTCCTTCAACAAGGACGGTGTGGAGACCTACGGGCAGGACCTGTTCGTCGAGTACGGCACCCGCGACGCCCAGGGCACTGTCACGAACACCGGGCGGATCCGGCCGATCGATATCGGCCCGAGCCCGTCCTGGCGCAACCTGCGCGTCCCGCTGGACCAGATTCCCGCGGGCGCCAATGCGATTCGCCTGGTGCTCAATGACGCCGACATCACCCCGCGCCAATGGCTGGCCATCACCCCGCCCCGGCTGCCCCGGCTGCAGACCCTGAATTCCCTTGTCGGCGACAGCGCTCCGGTGCTGGAGGACTGGCATGTCGGCCTCGCCTTCCCGTGCCAGCGCCCCTTCGATCACCACGACGGCGTGGCCGAGGTGCCCGAATGGCGCATTCTGCCGGACCGCGTCGGCCAGGACGCCTCCAATGCCTGGCAGGACGACATCGGCGGCGGCCCGCTGGGCTGGACCGGATTGCTGCTCAAGTCCGAGACCCGGCCGTCGTACCTGAACCACGACTGGAGCCGGGACTGGGGCTCGCTCGAGAAGTTCACCCCCTATGTCCCGGATGCGAACTTCGCGCCGACCCTGGACGTCACCGTCCGGTCCCGCTCCGGCCTGGCCAAGGATTCGCCCATCAAGACGAAATGAAAGGTGACCACTGATTTCGTGAGGTGAGGGTAACTCGTCGGGTACGGCCAAAATCGGGTTGGCACCCAACCGCCGGCACGCGTGCGAAACTGGCAACGGCTCCCAAGCCGTGCGCCAAGTCTCGGGGCGGCGGGGAGGCTACCATCAGCAACCGTGCCAGACGCCTCCGCTGTACTGACAAAGCCGAATCCCCCGGCGACCACCCCCGCGACACCGCGCGACTATCGATTCGCGAAGCTCATAGCGATCGTCGCGGGCGTGCTCGGGGCGCTGTTCGCGCTGGCGACGCCGTTCCTGCCGGTACAGCAGACCCAGGCGGAGGTCAGCTGGCCACAGGGCGGCTCGCTCGATCCGGTGCAGGCGGCACTGATGTCGCAGGTGCCCATCGACGCGAAGGCCACCATCCCGTGTTCCGCGGTCCAGCAACTGGATCCGCGCGGCGGCATCCTACTGGCAACGGCGCCGCCGCAGGGCAAGGGCGCGGACCTGGAGGCCCTGTTCGTCCGCGTCTCCGGCGAGAGCGTGGACGTACTGGACCGGAATGCCGTGGTGGCCAGCGCCACCCGCGCCGAGATGAGCCAGTGCTCGCAACTGGTCATCACCTCCGACAGCACCCAGACCTACGCCAGTTTCGAGGGCGTCACCCGCACCGTCGAGAAGCCCACCGCCGACGGCGGACGGGAGACGGTCACCGTGCCCGTGGACGGCCGCCTGCTCGGCGATCTGCGCCCCCAGGTGGTGGGCGTGTTCACCGATATGAAAGGCGGCGTGCCGGCGGGCCTTTCGTTCCACATGACCGTGGACTCCCGGTTCTCCTCCTCGCCGACGGTCATCAAGCTGGTGGCCATCATCGCCGCGGTCCTGCTCACCCTGCTGGCCATGGGCGCGCTGGCGGTCCTGGACACCAGTGACGGCCGTGGGCACCGGCGCATCCTGCCGGCGCACTGGCTGAAGCCGACCTGGGCGGACGGCGGCATCATCGGCACCCTGCTGCTGTGGCACTTCGTGGGCGCCAACACCTCCGACGACGGCTACATCCTGACCATGGTGCGGGCGGCCCCGCACGCGGGCTACCTGGCCAACTACTTCCGCTGGTTCGGCGTGCCCGAGGCGCCGTTCGGCTGGTACTACTACGTCATCCAGGCCTTCGCCGAGGTCTCCACCGCCAGCCCGTGGGTGCGAATTCCCGCGCTGCTCTGCGGAATCCTGTGCTGGCTGGTGATCAGCCGCGAGGTGGTGCCGCGACTGGGCAATGCGGTGGCGAAGTCCCAGGTCGCGCTGTGGACCGGCGGCCTGGTGTTCCTGGCCTTCTGGCTGCCCTACGACAACGGCCTGCGCTCGGAGCCGATCGTGGCCCTCGGCGCGCTGCTGACCTGGGTGTCCATCGAGCGGGCCATCGCCACCTCGCGCCTGCTGCCCGCCGCGGTCGCGGTGCTGGTGGCGGCGTTCACACTGGCGGCGGCGCCGACCGGTCTGATGTGTGTGGCGGCGCTGCTCGCGGGCATCCGGCCGCTGGTGCGGATCGTGGTGCGGCGGCGCAAGCAGTTCGGCGATCTGGCCCTGCTCGCCCCCATCGCGGCGGCCGGATTCCTGGTGCTGGTGGCGGTTTTCGCCGACCAGACCTTCGCCGGAATCATGGAGGCGAACCGGGTACGGCAGGTGACCGGGCCGAATCTGGCCTGGTACGAGGACTATCTGCGCTACTACTACCTGTTCGTCGAGACCGTGGACGGCTCGCTGGCGCGCCGCTTCGCGTTCCTGCTCATGATCCTGTGCCTGATCACCACCATGCTGGTGCTGCTGCGCCGGCGACAGGTGCCGGGCATCGCGAGCGCGCCGACCTGGCGGCTCATGGGCGTGGTCTTCGGAACCATCTTCTTCATGATGTTCAACCCGACCAAGTGGACCCACCACTTCGGTTCGTACGCGGGCATCGCGGGTTCGCTGGCGGCGGTGACGGCGGTCGCCGTGTCCGCCACCGCACTTCGCTCCCGGAAGAACCGGTCGGTGTTCCTGGCCGGACTGCTGTTCACCCTCGCCGTCGCCTTCTCCGGCATCAACGGCTACTGGTACGTGTCCAGCTATGGCGTGCCGTGGTTCGACAAGACCGTCTCCCTGCACGGCTTCCAGTCCAACACCTTGATGCTGGTGCTGTTCGGGCTGGCGCTGGCCGTGGTGGCCTGGCAGTCGCTGCGCGAGGGCTACGCCAAGCCGATGGCGAACGGGAAGACCGAGCGCGGCCGGCGGATCCGCAGGTTCGCCGCCATCCCGCTCACCGTGGTCGCCGCGCTCATGGTGCTGTTCGAGGTGGCGTCGCTGCTCAAGGGCGCGGTGCAGCAGTATCCGGCGTATTCGCTGGCGCGCTCGAACATCGACGCGGTCACCGGCAACACCTGCGGGCTCGCCAATGACGTGCTGGTCGAGGGAAATGTCAACAGCGGCAACCTGACCCCCATCATCGATCCGGCTCACCCGCCGCAGAACGGCGATCCGCTGGCCGGTGAGAGCCCGGTCGGCTTCTCCCCCAACGGCGTCGCCGACAAGCTGGACGCCGACGGCGTCGAGGTGAAGCCGGGCACCGGCAACACCTCCACCCAGACCGTCGGCCCGGCCTTCGAGAAGGGCCAGAACGCGGGCACCGGGGGCGGCAAGGGCGCGCAGGGCGTGAACGGGTCCACCGTGGCCCTGCCCTTCGGCCTGGACCCGGCCACCACCCCGGTCATGGGCAGCTACCAGGACGGCGTGCAGCAGCCCGCCGAGCTCACCTCCAGCTGGTACCAGCTGCCGCCGCGCTCGGACGACTCACCGCTGATCGTGATTTCGGCGGCCGGGCGGGTGATGTCGTTCGACGACACCGGCAATATGACCTACGGCCAGGACGTCTTCCTGGAGTACGGCCACCACAACCCGGACGGCACCGTCACCTTCCTCGACAAGTACCGCCCGCTCGACGTCGGCCCGGCCCCGTCCTGGCGCAACCTGCGCATTCCGCGCTCGGCGCTGCCCGACAATGCCGACGCGGTCCGCATCTACGCCCGCGACCCGATCCTGATCGGCGATCAGTGGCTGGCCTTCACCCCGCCGCGGGTGCCGAAGCTGGTGTCGCTCAACAGCTATCTGGGCTCCACCCAGCCCATCCTGCTGGACTGGGCCGTGGGCCTGCAGTTCCCGTGCCAGCACCCGTTCGATCACCGCAACGGCGTGGTGGACGCGGCGCCCAAGTACCGCATCCTGCCCGACCGGCCGCTGGCCATCAGCTCCACCAATACCTGGCAGGCCGAGGAATTCGGCGGTCCGCTGGGCTGGGCGGAGATGCTGTCGGCCTCCAAGACGGTGCCGACCTATCTGAAGGACAACTACGCCCGCGACTGGGGCTCCCTGGAGCAGTACGAGCCGTTCTATCCTGATCCGTCCGACCCGGCCAAGGCCAAGTTCCCCAAGCCCGCGCAGGTCGACACCCACGTGGTTACCCGCTCCGGGTTCTGGTCACCGGGGAAGATGCGCGTCTTCTGACCCGGGACACGTGATGATCGGTGGCCGCCCGCGACGTCGCGGGCGGCCACCGCTCTTTCGGGTCCTATCGAATTCCGGTTGCTACTTCTTGACGTCCACGTGTGCCACCCACTCGTAAACGGGCAGATTCCCCTCCGGAGTGTCCTGCCAGCGTGACGTCACTTTGTAGCGCTCGTACCCGTCCCCGAACGCCACACGCAGCTCGACGCCCGGTGGCGTGATCGGGACGATCCGCGTTTCGAGGCCATCCGGCCCGCCTTCGAGTAGCGCCAAAGGTGAGGTACTCATAGCTGAAGGCTCTCACATCTGTACGGGTCACCCGATGGATTCAGCGCAATCGGCGAGCCGCCTGAACAAGCCGCCCGTGAGCGGGACGAAGCCGGTTTCGGACGGAGCGAATCGGTGTCAGGCGAGGCCGAACTGGCTCAGCAGGCTGCTCAGCAGGCCGCCGATGATCGGAATCTTCGAGGCGCTGCCGGTGCCCATGCCGCCCACCGGAACCGCGGTGACGCTGATTCCCATGGTCTGGGCGTTGCTGCTGGTGCTGCTGCCGTCGTCACTCGCGATGAGCGTGTACGAACCCACGGTGGTCGGGGTCCACTGGTAAGTCGCGTGCCCGGTGGAATCCACCGGAGAGGCGCCCATGTACACGGCTGCGCCGCCGGACGGGTTCGCGATCCAGAAGCCCACCTGGGTGCCCGCGTTCGAGCCGCCGACGGAGGCGGTGAGGGTGTAGGTCGTATTGATGTGCGCCAGCCCGGTCCCGGCCCACAGCCCGGTGACCTGAGCGGAGGCGGCCGGTGCGGCGGACAGGACGGCCAGGGCGGTCGCGGCGGTGGCCGCGCCGCCGATGATCGTGTGCCGAATTCGAAGGGTAGCCATTACTGCTTCGCTCCCAAGCTCTCATTTTCGAAATTGAAATGAGATGTTTTCACACTTGAGGTCACGTCGCAATGGCCGGCGCCGAATCCCGCAATGGCGCGCGCCGAACCCGCCGAAACAGGCGCGGCTACAACGGCAGCAGATGGTGTTTGCGGGGATTGTCCGGAGTCTTCTTGTCGCGCAACAGGTGCAGGGCGCGCCGAATTTCCAGGCGGGTGGTGGCGGGCTCGATGACCGCGTCGATATAGCCGCGTTCGGCCGCCACCCACGGCGTCGCGACGGTGGCGTTGTAGAACTCGATCATCTGCTTGCGCATGGCCGCGCGCTCCGGCTCCGGGGCCGCCGCCAGGGTCTTGGCGCCGATGAGCGACACCGCGCTCTCCGCGCCCATGACCGCGATCCGGGCGGTGGGCCAGGCCAGATTCACATCCGCGCCCAGCTGTTTGGACCCCATGACGGCATAGCCGCCGCCGTAGGACTTGCGGATGACCACGGTGACCTTCGGGACGGTGGCCTCCACGAAGGAGAAGATGAACCGGCCGCCGCGCTTGATGACGCCGATCTTCTCCTGCTCCACCCCGGGCAGGAAGCCCGGGGTGTCGACGACGAAGACCAGCGGGATTTCGAAGGCGTCGCAGAGCCGGACGAAATGGGCGGCCTTGTCCGAGGCGCGGGCATCGAGCGCACCGGCGTAGACCAGGGGCTGATTGGCCACCACGCCGACCGTGCGGCCGTCCACGCGGCTGAAGCCACAGATGACGTTCGCGCCCGCGGCCTCACCGAATTCGTGGAACGCGCCGTCGTCGAAGATCCGGAGCAGGATCTCGTGCATGTCGTAGCCGGCATTGTCGGCGTCGGGCACGATGCCGTTGAGTTCCAGGTCGGTGTCGGTGATCTCCGGTTCCAGCCCGGGATTCACCACCGGCGGCAGCTCCGTGCAGCTCGACGGCAGATAGCCGAGGTACTCGCGCACCCACTCGAAGGCGGCGGCCTCGTCCGGGGCCACGTGGTGGATATTGCCGTACTGGGCTTGGGATTTCGCGCCGCCGAGCTCCTCGAGGCTGACGTCCTCACCGGTGACCTCGCGAATCACCTTGGGCCCGGTGACGAACATGTAGGCCGCTTCGGTGGCCACCACCACGTCGGTATTGATGGGCGCGTAGACCGCGCCGCCCGCGCAGCTGCCCAGGATCATGGAGATCTGAGGCACCAAGCCGGACAACGGTTCCTGACGCCGGCCCAGCTCGGCGTACCAGGCCAGGGAGGTCACCGCTTCCTGCACGCGGGCGCCGCCGGAATCGTTGATGCCGACCACCGGGCAGCCCATCTTGGCCGCGAATTCCAGGATGCCCGCGACCTTGCGGCCGAACATCTCGCCGACCGAACCGCCGTAGACGGTCTGGTCGTGCGAGAAGACGGCCACCGGGCGGCCCTCCACCAGGCCGTGGCCGGTGACCACGCCATCCCCGAAGAGGGCGGCCTTGTCGCCCGGATTGCGCACCAGCGCACCGACTTCCACGAAAGTGCCGGGATCCAGCAGCATCTCGATGCGGTCGCGGGCCGAGGGAATTCCCTTCCTGGCCCGCTTGGCGATTCCCGCATCTCCCGCCGGTTCCCTCGCGATGTCGAGCTTGTGTCGAAGGTCGGCGAGTTTGTCGGCGGTGGTGCGCACTGGACACTCCTCTCGGCAAAAACCTACTTTCGCAGAACTCGTGTCGCCGTGGTGCTATTTCGTCGTGCTGTCGATCTCCGACAATTTCTTGGTGAGATCGGCGCCGATGGTGGCGATCCGCGGCTCATCGATGATCTGGATGTGATCGCCCGGAATGTGGATGATCTCCAGATTCGGAATGTGTTCCTGCCAGCCGCCGTTCGGCCGCCGGTCCGCGAAACGCGGTTCCAGCTCGATCATTCCGTCGTGGTAACGATCGGCGAGGTAGAGGGCGACGGCGCCGTCGTACTTCGACGGCTCGATCTTCTGCAGCTCCTTGCTGTCGATCCACGAGGTGCGCTGATGCTCGATCACGCCGCCCGGGATGTCGACCCCGGCGAACTTCAGCAGCTCCATGATGATGTCGATCTGCTCCGCGTCGGACGCAGCGGCCAGCTCCTCGAGCTGCTCCTGATCGAGTTCGCCATTGAAGCCGTAGGTCTTCTGCGCGAACGACTGGTAGCGGCGGATCCGCTCCACCCGCTCCTCGGGCGCATCACTGAAGGGCTCGACCGGAATGGCCAGGTCGATCAGGCCGACGTGCCGGACGTCCGCGCCCTCGGCGCGCATGATCTCGCCGACCTTCAACGCGAACACCGCGCCCAGCGACCAGCCGTAGAAAATGTACGGGCCCTCCGGCTGCCGCTTGCGGATCTCCGAAATGTACTGGTGCGCACGCTCTTCGATGGTGCCCTCGACCCGCTCCAGGCCGTACATCGGAGTCCCGGCCGGGAGTCGGTTCAGCAGTGGCTCGTACACCAGGGTGTTGCCGCCCGAAGCGTGGAACACGAAGACCGGCACCGCATTCGAACCGGCCTCCTTCGCGCGCAGCGTGCGCACGAAGCCCTCCAGATCGGAGCTCTTGCCCTGATAGCGGACAACGACCTCGGACAGCTGCTCGATGGTCTTGCAGGCCCGCACCTCGGCCGGATCGACCTCGGCCTTGACCCGCTCCGACAGCCGGGCCACCAGCTTCTCCAGCGTGGTGTCGTCGATCTCGGGCAGCGGGTTGAAGATGCCGCCCGCCGTCTTGCCGGTCACCAGCGCCCAGGTGGCGAAGGCGAGTCGCTCCTCGCCATTGCGCGGGGGCACATTGTCGGCGTCGGTCTCGGCGATCGGCGCGGCGGATTCGTGCTCCGCGACGATCTCCTCGGCCTCGGCCACCACATCGGTGGTCTCGACCTTGGGCAGCAGCGCGGCCGGATCCTCGCCCGCGGCCATGGCGGCCCGCGCGGCGGAGATGAAGTTGGCGTCGACGGCGATGTCCTCACCGGCGGCCTGCCGCGCGGCGATGTCGTCGAGCTGATCACGGTGCTCGATCGCGTAGCGCAGCACCTTGCCGACCTCGAGCAGGCTGGCATCGCGCACGGCCTGGATCTGCAGCTGCGGAATGTCGAACTCGTATTCCACGCGGTTCTTGATGCGCATCGCCATCAGCGAATCCAGACCCAGCTCCATCAGCGGGATCTCCATCGGGAGGTCCTCGACCGCGTAGCCCATGGACTCGGCCACGATGATGGCCAGGCGCTGCTCGATGGTCTGCGTGCCCTTGGGATCCCAGCGCTCGCCGGGGGCCGCCTCGACCACCTCGGCAGCCGGCGCCGCCTGGACGGGCGCGACCGGCTGTGCCACAGCCGATTCCGGCAGCGGTGCGGCCAGGGGTCCGTCGGTGGGGAGAGACGCAGTGACGACGGCGTCGAAGAGCGGGCGGAAGGTATTGCCCTCCTTGGCGTGCACCGACACCGACGCGCCGCCCGGGTGGGGGGTGAGCGTGGTGGTCAGGGTGCCCGTGGCAGGGACCGCGCCGTGTGCGATGGAGGCGCCGACTGTGACATCCGAGAGCACCTGCGCGGCAGCGGCATTCACCAGTGCGGCCAGGTCGGTGACGGCCGGGGCCTGCACCTCCCAGACGTGGCGGCCGTCCGGCAGGGCGACGTGCGCACCCGGGACACGGGCATTGCCCGCGCCGCCGCCGAAGCCGCCGGTCACCTTGGGCCAGTACTGCTTGCGCAGGAACGCGGTGCGTGGCGCGGCGGCGTAGTCACCCGCGGGCAGCAGCGAGGGCAGGTCCACCTTGTGGCCGTGCACGTACAGCTGCGCCAGCGCGGAGATGACACCCGCGGCCTCGTCCTCCTTGCGCTTGAGGGTCGGGATGAGTGCCGCATCGTGCACGCCCGCCGCGAAGGTGGTGCCCAGGACCTGCATGAGCGCAACGGAATTCGGCGCCAGTTCCAGGAAGGTGGTGATACCGGTGTCGACGGCCTGCCGGATGGCGTTGGTGAAGTACACCGAGCCGCGCATGTTCATGACCCAGTAGTCCACGTCCTGCACGGGCGCGTGCCCGGCGCGGTAGACGGTGTCCTTGTGGACGGTCGAGTAGAGGTCGCGCTTGAGCCTGGTGGGCTCGATGCCGGCCAGCTCGGCGGCGAGTTCACCCAGCAGCATGTCCATCTGCGAGGTGTGGCCCGCGCCGCGGGTCTGCAGCACACGGGCGAACTTGCCCTCGGCCTCGGCGCGCGCCACGATCGCGTGCACCTGGTCCGGCATACCGCCGATCACCGTGTTGTTGGGCGCGGCGTACACCGCGACCTCGATCTCGGGGAACTCGGTCTCGACGAGCTTGGCGATCTCCTCGGCGGAGTACTCCAGCAGCGCCATATTGCGCACCTGGTCGTCGGTGAGCATGGCCTCGCCCTCGGCCATCAGCCGCGAGCGCGCGCAGATCACCCGGACCGCGTCCTCGAGCGGCAGACCGCCCGAAATGTACGCTCCCGCAACCTCACCCTGCGAGTGGCCGACCACGCCCTCGGGCTCGGCGCCGTGCGCGCGCAGGATCGAGGCCAGACCCACCTGGATGGTGAAGGTACCGACCTGGCCGGTACCGATGTCCCAGTCCATGGAGTCGTCGAGGATCATCTCCTTGACCGAGTACCCCGCCTCGTCGATGACCAGCTCGTCGACCTGATCGACGGCCTTACGGAAGATCGAGTTCTCGGTGTAGAGCTGCTTGCCCATCTTGCGGTGCTGCGCACCGAAACCGGCCATCACCCACAGCGCGCCCTTGGCAGCCGGGGAATCGGCGGTCCAGACGCCATTGCCCGGCTTGCCCTCGGCGATGGCCCGCAGGCCCGCGATGGCCTCGTCATGGGTCTTGGCCACGACCACGCCACGCGAGCGGCCGTGGTTGCGCTTGGCCAGCGTCCGGGCCACATCCGCCAGCGGAGTCGCCTGTCCCGCTTCGGATTCCAGCCAGTCGGCCAGATTCTTGGCGGCGCGCTTGCGCCGCGACGGCAGGTAACCCGACACCGGGAGGATCAGCGGCATCGGCTCTTCGCGATTGCCCCACTCCGGTTCCGGCGCAACGGTTTCGGTGATGGCCTCGGCCTCGGCGACCACGTCGGTGGTCTCGTTGTCGAGGCCGGTGGTCTCGGAAACCTCCGCTGCGGCGAGGGCCGGCACGTACTCCTGGATGACCACGTGCGCATTGGTGCCACCGAAGCCGAAGCCGGAGACGCCGATGGTGGCCTTGCCGCTGTAGCGCGGGAATTCGGTGGGCTGGTCGGTGACCTTCAGGTGCGCCTGGTCGAACGGGATGAAGGGGCTGGGACCCGCGTAGTTGAGGTGCGGCGGAATGACGTTGTGCTGCAACGCCATGATGACCTTCGCGAGCGCCGCGGCGCCGGCCGCGGCCTCCAGGTGACCGAAATTGGTCTTGGCCGAACCCAGCAGGGCGGGCTTGTCGGCCTCACGGCCCCGGCCGATGACACGGCCGAGCGCATCCGCCTCGATCGGGTCGCCGATGGGGGTGCCGGTGCCGTGTGCCTCGATGTAGTCGACCTGGGACGGCGGGATTCCGGCATCCCGGTAGGCGCTGCGCAGCACATCGGCCTGCGCGTCCGGGTTCGGGGCCAGCAGGCCGTTGGACCGGCCGTCGCTGTTGACCGCGGAGCCCTTGACGACCGCGTAGATGGTGTCGCCGTCGCGCTCGGCGTCGGCCAGCCGCTTGAGCACGACCAGACCGCCGCCCTCCGAGCGGACCATGCCGTCGGCGTCCGACGAGAACGCCTTGATGTGACCGTCCTTCGACACACCGCCATTGGCGTCGAAGGCCAGCGTGGCGGCCGGGGACAGCAGCACGTTCGTGCCACCGGCCAGTGCCAGATCGGCCTCACCGTTGCGCAGCGCCCGAACGGCCTGGTGCACCGCTACCAGCGAGGACGAGCACGCGGTGTCGACGGCCACCGACGGGCCGCGGAAGTCGTAGAAGTACGAGACCCGGTTGGGAATGATGGCCGAAACGCTGCCCATGATGCCGTAGCCCTCGGCCGAGAGCGGCGTGCCGGGATCGGTGTTCCCGACCGCCATGCCCGCGATGAGCATGAACTCGGTGCTGGTCGAACCGATGAAGACGCCGACCTGCTCACCCTTGAGGGTGTTGGCGGGAATCCTGGCGTGCTCCAGCGCTTCCCAGGTCAGCTCGAGCGCCATCCGCTGCTGCGGGTCCATGCGCTCCACCTCGACCGGCGAGATGGCGAAGAACTCGGCGTCGAAGCTCTTGAGGACGTCCTGGTCGAGGTAGCCGCCCTTGGTGTTGGACTTGGCGATCTGCTCCACGAGGCGCGGATCGTCGAGGAACTCCGCCCACCGGCCCTCGGGTAGGTCGCGAATCGCGTCACCGCGGTTGATCAGGAAGTCCCAGGTGGATTCGGGCGTATCGCCCGCACCCGGCAGCCGGGTGGACAGACCGACGATGGCGACATCGTGCGCCTCGCCCGGCTGGAAACCCCGGGTGTAGAACGAGTCGTCGGCCGCCTCGGCCGGGAGGTCGGGCTCCCCATTGATGATTCGCTCGGCCAGCGAGGCGATGGTCGGGTGCTGGTAGACGATGGTCGCGTTCAGCAGGACCCCCGTCAGCTCCTCGATATCGCCACCGAGTGCGAGGGCATCGCGCGAGGCCAGGCCGAACTCCTCCATCGGCCGGTCCACGGTGATGTTCTCGATCGGCTGCCCGGTCGCGTCGGCGACCCAGCGGCGCAGCCATTCCCGCAGGTCGGCCACCGACATGTCGGCCGCGGCAGGTTTCTGCGTGGCCGCGCCTTCGGCTGCCGGTGCGTTCTCGGTCGTCTGGGTGGGGTCCGTGCCCTCGTTCTCAGCCATCAGTTCCTCAAGCTACCTGTCTGCTCACGGTGCGCGGCGTTGTTATCGAGACTCTCGCCGTTCCCTGCCCGAACGGCTCTGTCTTCGCGTGCCGGAACGGCACTGCCTTTCATGCATGAATGGCGCGAACCGAACGGGCTCGCGCCATCCAACTTGGAGACGGTCGTCTCACTCCTCGTCTGGTGCATCGGGGAAGGCCTGCTGCGTGTAACCACCACGCAGCGTGCCGCCGATGTACTCCGCCTTGCAGGCACGACGGGCGATCTTGCCGCTGGAGGTACGCGGGATCGAACCGGCCGGAACGAGGAGGATGTCACGCGCGGTGACACCGTGCCGGGACGAAATGGCCGCGCGGACCGCATCCGCGATGGGCCCCGGGTCGGCCTTACCCGCGCCCGGTCCGCGCTCGGCCACGATGACCAGCTGCTCGCTGGCGTCGTCGGCGTCGTACTTCAGGCCCGAATGGCTGTCCTGCGCAAAGACTTCGGCGGGCAGCTGGTTGGCGGGCACCGCGAAGGCGGCGACGAAACCGGGGCGCAGCATGGTCGAGGCCTCCTGGGCGGAGTACTCGAGATCCTGCGGGTAGTGGTTGCGGCCGTCCACGATGACCAGGTCCTTGACGCGGCCGGTGATGTAGAGCTCGCCGTCCACGTAGACGCCGTAGTCACCGGTGCGCAGCCAGATGCCGTCGGCCGGCACGCCCTCCGCGTGGCTGCCCTCGGACAGTCGATGCGCGAGCTGGTTGCGGAAGGTCTTCTGGGTCTCCTCGGCGCGGCCCCAGTAGCCGATGCCGATGTTGTTGCCGTGCAGCCAGATCTCGCCGACCTGCCCGTCGGGCAGCTCACGCGCGCCCTCGGGCGATTCGATGGAGTCGCCGTCCACGATGGTCGCCCACTGCGACAGCGCGATGTAACCGCAGGACACCTGGGCGATGGAGTTCTCCGCGCCCTGCTCGACCTTCTTCACGCGACCGGCATTGAGCTCGAGCCGGTCCACGTAGATGACCTTGGCCTCGTCCTCGTGCCGGGTGGCCGACACGAACAGGGTGGCCTCGGCCATGCCGTAGCACGGCTTGATGGCGGTCTTGGGCAGGCCGTACGGGGCGAACGCCTCGTTGAACTTCTTCATCGAGGTGGTGGTCACCGGCTCGGAGCCGTTGATCAGGCCGAGCACGTTCGACAGGTCCAGCGACTCGCCCGGCTTGGGCAGGCCGCGCACGGCGGCGTGCTCGAAGGCGAAGTTCGGTGCGGCGGCGAAGGTTCCGGCGCCGTCGGACACCGCGGCCAGTTCGTTGATCCAGCGCGAGGGCCGGCGCACGAACGAGGCCGGGGACATGATGGTGATGTACTTGCCGCCCACGGCGGGCAGGATCACCGTCAGCAGACCCATGTCGTGGTACAGCGGCAGCCAGGTCACGCCGCGCGAATTCTCGTTCAGATCAAGCGCGTTCACCATCTGCAGCACATTGGTGCCGACACCGCGGTGGGTGATCTCGACACCGGCGGGCACCCGGGTGGAGCCGGAGGTGTACTGCAGGTAGGCGATGTCGTCGACCACGATGTCGGGGCGGATCCAGGACTCCCCGACGCTGTCGGGAATCGCGTCGACGGCGATGATGCGCGGGCGCTGGGCCGCGGGCAGCGACCGGAAGAACTGGCGGACACCGGCGGCGGAGGAGCTCGCCGTCAGGATCGCAGAGGGCGTGCAGTCACCGAGGACCGCGTGCAGGCGATCGGTGTGGCCCGGCTCGTCCGGATCGAACAGCGGCACGGAGATGGTGCCCGCGTAGATGGCGGCGAAGAAGGAGATGACGTAATCCAGGCCCTGCGGAGCCAGGATCGCGACCCGATCGCCCCGCTTGGTCACCTGCTGCAGTCGGGCGGCCACCGCGCGCAGCCGCGTACCGAACTGACTCCAAGTGAGGTCCTGGTACTCACCGTCGCGCTCGCGTGAGTAGTCGATGTAGCGGTAGGCCAAGTCATTGGCGTCGTTACCGTGAGTGTGCTTCTCGACGTAGTCGACGAGGGTGCGTCCCTCGGGAATCGTGATGTTCCCCGTTTCGTCGAGGTAATCGTCGAAAGTCTCGTCCATTCCTTCTTCTCCTCCGAGGCACACGCGGCATGAGACGGCATGCATTGCCGCTGTTACCTGTGAGGCCCCGACTCTTTTCGCCCGCGGGAGCTCCATGCGAGAGCCAACCTGCAGAATTGTGTTGCGGTCTGCGCGGTGACCGTCTAATGGCTAGATGTTCTCAAACCAGGGACATGTTACAGAGGAGCCGCCCGGCCATGCTTCGGAGCGGCCGAACATCTCCCAGCTCACACCTCTGGACTAGTGCTTCACCGGCGCGAATGCCTCCAAATGGGTGGGGAGCGCCCCACATAGGACACAACTAGGACTGGATGTGAGTTGCCGCACGCACCGGGTCTCGGCAGTGTCGCAACCCGGAGCACTTTACCGGGTGACCCCGAAACTGGGGGGGCTGTGTCTATTTGCCCTCCGCTGCGCTCCGGGCGGGCTCGCGGCCAAAGGCGCAGGTCTATGGAGCCGGTACCTCGGTCTTCCCTCCTCCGCTCCTCCGCTTCGCTCCCCCGCTCGGTCAGTCCAGACCGAGGCGGGCCACGAACAGCCTGGTGATCCGGGAAACCGGGGGGGACGGAAGCCGCGTTGTGAGCTCTACTCCGACTGGCATGGCTCGGAACCGGTCACTTGTAAGGGTGGCCGCCTTCACATAGGGAAGGCCGAGGGAACGCTTACGTATGTGCAGGGTGCGGAGCGTTTTCGATGAGGCCCGACGCCCAGTTCACCGTCCACTCGGTGGCGGTGGTGCCGTTGTCGTCCACCTGGTAGCCGTTGTAGAGGCTGTGCACCGGATTGCCCGCGGCGCGGACCAGGATGTTCAGGCTGCCGAGGATATTGTTCGGGCTCAGCGCCTGACGAGGGGAATCACAGATCAAATCGCCTGCGGCACAGATGGTGAAGGTGCGGCCGGTGAGCTTGCCGTAGCCGCCGCGCGGTCCGGTCATCGTGATACCGGGGACGTTCAGGCCCTTGAGCGCCACCTCCGCGCCCACTCCGGGCGGGGTCGGGCCGATCTCGATGGCCTCGCTCGGATCGCCGACATCGCGGCGGCCGTCGGCGATGGTGGTCACGCCCAGCACCAGGTCCTCGGCCACCGGGCCCTTGCCCGCGCCGATCTGCGCGGCGATGTCACCGACGATCACCGCGCCCTGCGAGAAACCCGCCAGAACGTAAGTGGTGAGCGGACATTGGGCGGCGGTCTGCGCGAGCTTGTCGGTGGCCCGCTTGGCGCCCTCGGAACGGCTGTTGTTGTAGGAGGACTGCCCGTCCGGCGGAATGGCGACCGGATTGGAGAACTGCGCGACGTACGGGACGGTGTAGACCTCGACCCGCTCATCGGGGAACTTGGCCCGGATCGGGTTGGAGATGTTCAGCATCAGCGACGCCGGGTTCGCGGCCGGGCTGTAGGGGTCGTCGTGACTGTTCGACTCCCAGGTGCCCGGCACGGACAGCATGAGCACGTCCGGGCAGGTGGCCGGCTGCGAACTCGGACGGGGCGGGGCCGGCGGCTTGGGACCGGGCAGCCGCAACCGCCCGGCCAGCAGGTACCACAGCACCAGCGCCACCACGACCACGATCACGATCGCGGCGATGGCGAGCAGCAGGCAACCCACCGGTCGCGACGGGGTTTGTCCGATTCGGCGTCGCATCGTCACTTGTTGCAGTAGCTCTTCGAGGCGACGTCGTAGTAGATCTTGCCCGCCTGCTCGACCGTCATCTTGGACGGATCGAAGGACGGATCGGAACCGGCGATCGCGGTCACGTAGGTGATGATCTGATCCTGCGGGGCGTTCTCCGACTTACCCTGGCACACCAGATTGGCCGCGGTGACGGCGATGTCCGGGGAACCCGGGGTGATACCGGCCTTCTTCAGGTCGTCGAGGAAGCTCTTCTCCTTGTCCGACAGCGCCGGGGAGCCGTTCGGGGTGGTGATGAACTGGCTCGGCACCGGCGCCGGGCGCTCGGCCGTGGAGCTGGGGGTCCCGGCATCAGGCGCGGCCTGCGGAGCCTGCTGATCCGTGGACGGCGCGGCGTCGCCCGGGGTGGCGGGCGCGGCGGCCGTGGTCTTGGTCGTGGTGAGCGTGGGCGTGCTCTTGGCGGTCGAGTCGTTGCTACCGCAGGCGGCGAGCAGTCCAGCGGCGGCGATGGCGGCCACCACGCCGAATACCTTTCCACGGGTACCGTGCATCAATTTGCTTCCTATATCTGTCCAGGGGCAAGAGGTCGCCCCCAGGCTAGCCGCAACCCGGGACGGAGTCCCGGGCCACAACGGAACCACATCCACTTCTTAGGGCCGATTAGGGCTGTTCGGCCGGAAAATCTCAGTTGGGACGGACCTCCGGACCCAGCGCCGGGATGGGCGCGGGCTGCGCGGGATCGGCAGGTGGGGGCTCGGGCGCCGGGGCCGGGGCCGGGGCGGGCACCGGGGCTGGAGCCGCGGCAGGTGCGGGTGCTGGAGCAGGCGCGGGGGTCGCGGGCGGAGCCGGCGCGGCAGGGACGGCCGGGGCAGCGGGGGCGGCGGCCGGGGTCGCCGGCACGGGGACCGGAGCCTCGGGAGCGCGGGCCGGCGGCACGAGCTGCGGCAGGGCCGGCAGCGGGAGTGCGGGCTGCGGGGCGGCGGCTGGCTGCTGGGCGGCCGGGACCGGCTTGGGCTGCTCGGCGCCGGGGATGACGATCGGGCGGCCGTCGAGGGTGGCGGCGGCGGCCCGGCCGTCGCGGATGGTGATGGTGCCGCCCTGGAAGGTCTGCTGGGTGCCGCCCGGGGCCGGGCTCTCGTCGGAGATCGGGTAGCCGAGCGGTCCGTTCTCGAATCCGGTTGCGCCCCAGGCGTCCATGATCGGACCGGTCCGCACACCCCAGGCGCCCGAGAGCGGGCTCCAGTAGATATTGCCGCCCTCGAAGCCGGACCAGCGGCCGAAGTCGCGCACCGGCTGCTCACCCGAGGTCGGGAATCCGTAAGGGCTGTTCTCGAATCCGAGCTGCGCGTACTTGCCCAGGATCAGGCCCTGCACCAGGTGCGCGCCGGTCCTGGCGCTGAAGTACATGGGCCCGTTCTCGAAACCCTGTACCGCGCCGTCCTTCTGGGGCGTCCGGGCCTCCTGGCCGGTGGGGTACCCGGCCGGGCCGCGCTCGTAGCCCTGCCTGGCCCATTCGTCGAGGATGGCCCCGCGCACCGCCTGCGCACCGGTCTGCGGGGTCCAGTAGATCGATCCGTGCTGGAACGGCTGCAGTCGGCCGCGGCCGTCGGGCAGGCCGCCCTCGCCCGCGATCGGGAAGCCCAGAGCGCTTGCCGCCGTGCCCAGTCCGCCGTAGCTGCCGCCGATCGCACCCGCGACCGGCTGGGCGCCGGTGGCCGGCGAGAAGAACACCTTGCCGCCGCGGAAGTCCTGGGCCACGCCGCCGGGCAGCGGGTACTCCGCGGTGAGGCAGTCACCGAGCCAGGAGTTGCCCTGTGCCACCGGCGCGATCGCGCCACCGGTCCTGCAGTCGACGGGGGTCGCGTCCACGCCCAGCGCGGTGGCCGCCTGCGGCCAGGCCTGGCGCATCTCGAAATCCCAGTACGGCCAGGTGTGGGTGCCGGACTGGCGGTAGTTCACCGAGACGGGGATGTTCAGCTTGTTGAGCTTGGCCACGAAGTTCTGGGTGCTCAGCCGGGACAGCACCTCGAGGCCCAGGCCCGCGTAATTGCTTGTGATGCCCGGAATGTCGGAGAGCGGGTCGCTCGTGCCCGCGACGCCGTTGCCGCTGGAGACGTAGAGGGCCACGCCCCTGAGCTTGTCGGCCAGCTCGTAGGGGTCGTGTTCCTTCCAGGCCGGGCTGCCCGGCGGGCCGAACATCTTCGCCGAGTCGAAGCCGCCCGCGTCGTGCATGGCGAAATCGACCGCCTGCGGCATGCCGAGCGAGGTCAGGGTGAGGAAGCCGGAGTAGGAGGCGGCCGAGCGCACCCAGCCGGGATTGCGGGCGGCCAGCATCATGGCCGCGGTGCCGCCCATCGAGAGTCCCTCCACCGCACGCGCATCGGTAGCGCGGAACTGGCTCTCCAGCAACGGCGGGAGCTCCTTCACCAGGAAGGTCTCCCACTGATAGTTGTGGCCGTTGTCGGGGGCCAGCCAGTCGGCGTAGAAGCTGGACTGCCCGCCGACCGGCAGCACCACCAGGGCATTCTTGTCGGCGTAGAAGCCGGCCGCGCCCGCGTCCTTGGTCCAGCCGTTCTCGTCGTCGGTGGCCCGCAGACCGTCGAGCATGTAGACGACGGGGAACCTGGCGTCCGGCTTGGCGTTCCAGTCACGCGGCAGCAGCAACTGGACTTCGACGGGTGCGCCGGTGGCCGGCGAATTCACCCACAGGGCGACCCGGCGGTCGTCGAGCCACGACGTCTTCTGGATGAACGCCGCGGGAGCCGCGGGCGCATCCGGTGCGGCGCTCGCCGGTCCGCACTGCGCGAAAGTGCCCGCGGCCAGCGGAAACAGCGCCGCTCCGGCGCATGCCATCCAGCGCACGCGCCGCCTGCTTTTGATCCCACGGACAACTCTAGCCACACAAGTGTTGTACCTCCGCAAGCCCGCCAGTCCCGGCAGGACACACGGAAACGGACCTTTCCACAGCAAACGTCCAGTTGCGACCCGCCTCCCCGCATCTTCAGCGCACAGCCGAGAGCCGTCGACGTTCCGCACGCGTGCCGGCAGTCGCGTGGCAAACCGATTTCGGGCGTACCCCCGGAGTTACTCCGACCGCCACGAAATCAGCTGCCGCGTTGGCATACGTCCGGAATCAGACCCCCAGTGCGGCGAGGATGTCGGGGCGGGCGGTGGCCAGCTGGTCCTGCCAGTAGGGCCATGAGTGGGTGCCCGCGACCTGGAGGTTGTAGTGGGCGCCGATACCGAGCTGGGTCATCCGGCCCACGAACGAGAGGGTGTTCACCATCGACAGGGCCTCCAGCGCTACGGCATTCGCGGTGTTGAAGATGCCGACGGGGGAGTCCGGGTGGTCGTGCGGGCCGAGCACGCCCCAGGACGCGGAGATGAACATGGGCAGGTTGCGGAGCTGCGGTGCGAAGACGAACGGGTCCATGCGCAGCCACTGCGGGCTCCACGGCCAGGCCATCGAATCCACATTGAAACGGCCGGCGTCGAGCATGGCGATGCGGATGGCCTCGCGCATGCCGGGCGCGGAGATGTTCAGGTAGCCCGAGAACGAGGAGGCGTGCTTGAACTGGTCGCGGTGATATGCGGCCAGCGCCAGTGCCGCCGACCCGCCCATGGACAGTCCGGCCACCGCATTGTTGGTCCGGGAGACGCCGTAGCCCTCGAGGAAGGCGGGCAGCTCGTCGGTCAGGAAGGTCTCCCACCGGTAGGTGAACTTCTGCCCGTTGGTGTTCGAGGGCGATCGCCAGTCGGTATAGAAGCTGGACTGCCCGCCGACCGGCATCACCAGGGTGACATTGTCATTGGCGAATTGCTGCAGGGCATTGGTCTCGAAGCTCCAGGCATTGGAGTCGTCGCGGGCGCGCAGGCCGTCGAGCAGGTACAGCGCCGCGTCGCCGCCGTGCGCGGCCCACTGCACCTGCACCTTGATCGGGCCCATGCTGGAGGGCACCATCAGCTCCTCGAAGCCGCCCTCGCGGGCGCGGTGCTGTGGATGCGCGGGCATGGCGAGGGCGGGCGCCGCCAGCGCCGGGAGCGCCAGCACGGCCGCGACGACCGCGAGGGCGCGCCGCCAGCCGCGTCTGACGCGGGCGCGTGCGGACATCCGAATCGAACCGTGCTGCGGGCATGACGAAGCGCCCTGTACTGCCATAGAGATCGATCTCCTGAACCGCAGGGGGAACCACACCGACGTGACGGGAGTCACGGACAACGGTGCACTCTACCGCCGACCCGGAGGTATTCGGAGGGTATCCGGTTCAGCTGGCGTGTATCTCGGCCCGGCCGTCGTGGAAAACGATGGTGCCGTGCTGGAAAGCCTGCTGCGCTCCGCCCGGTATGGGCGTTTCATCGGAGGTGGGAAAGCCGAGTGCGCCAGCGGGTCCCGCCGCGCCCGCGTACGCGCCGCCGATCATGCCGCCCACCGGATGCGCACCGGTGGCCGCCGACCACACCACCCGCCCGCCCCGGAAGTCCTGCGCCGCACCACCGGCCACCGGATACTCCGCGGTCAGGCAGTCGCCCAGCCACGACTTCGCCAGCGCCACAGGCGCAATCGCGCCCGCGGCGGCGCAGTCCGGCTTGGTCGCCTCCACGCCCAGCGCGGCCGCCGCCTGCGGCCAGGACTGCCGCATCTCGAAATCCCAGTACGGCCAGGAATGCGTGCCGGAGGGCCGGTAGTTCACCTGCACCGGAATGCTGAGCTTGTCCAGCTTGGCCACGAACTGCTGAGAAGAGAAGCGCGACAACACTTCCAGCGCCATGCCGACCCAGTTGGTGCTCACGCCCGGAACCCCGGCCGGAATGTCGTGGATGCCCGCCAGGCCGCTGCCGCTGGACACATACAGGCTGAGGCCCTTCAATTTTTCCGCGAGCGCGTAGGGATCGTGCGATTCCCATTCCGCGTCGGTGGCCGGGCCGTACATGGCGTCGGCGTTGTAGCCGCCCGCGTCGCGCATGGCGTACGCGATCGCCTGCGGCATACCGAGACTCGTCAGCGTGAGGAAGCCGGAGAAGGAGGCGGCGTAGCGCACGAATCCGGGATTGCGGGACGCCAGCGCCATGGACGCGGTGCCGCCCATGGAGAGCCCGGTCAGGCCGCGCACATTCGTGGTGCGCCAGTCGCGGTCCAGCAGCGGCGGCAGCTCCCTGGTGAGGAAGGATTCCCACTTGTAGGTCTTGCCGTTGTCGGGCTGCTTCCAATCGGAATAGAAGCTGGCCGCGCCGCCGACGGGTAGCACAACGGTGATGTTCTTGTCGGCGTAGAAACCTTCCGCCCCAGCATCTTTGGTCCACCCACTCTGATCGTCGCCCGCTCGCAGACCGTCGAGCAGGTAGAGCACGGGAAATTTGCTGTCCGGCTTGGCTTTCCAGTCTCTGGCCAGAAGCAGTTGCACCTGGATCTGGGTGCCCATGGCTGGGGAATCCACCCACAGGGCGACGCGTCTGTCGCTCAGCCACACCACATTTCGAATATCGGGCTTGGTGGGTTTCGCGGGTTCACCCGCGGGTGGAGCGCCCCCAGGTTCCGCGAATGCCGTTGCGCCCCAACCGGCAACCCCACCCGTCAGCAAGGCTGTCGTGGCTACCGCGAGCGCGACCAGCCCTCTGCGGCCGCCGCTCCCCCATCTACCAATTGCCACAGCTGTCACAGTAGGTTTCTACCGCGTCGCGGCGAATGATGGGGAGGCATAAAAGAACCGGCCACCCTGTCGGATGGCCGGTTCATTCGTTCACGCTATCGCCCGGGGCGAGCAGCGGTCGTTCCTACTAGGCGAGACCCAGCGCGCTCAGCATCTGCGGGCGGGCCTTCACCAGCTCGTCGTGCCAGTAGCGCCACTTGTGGGTACCGGTCGCGGTGAAGTCGAACTGGGCCGGAATGTTGATCTGCCCCAGCCGCGCCTGGAAGGCACGGGTGTTCACGCTCGCCAGCGCCTCCAGCGCGATGGCGTTACCGGTGTTGAAAACGTCTGCGGCGGAACCGACGCCGTCGTACGGGCCGGGGATGCCGTTACCGGACGAGATGTACATCGGCAGACCCTTGAGCTGCGGCGCGAACACGAACGGGTCCATGCGCAGCCAGGCCGGGCTCCACGGCGCGGCCATCGAGTCGACATTGAAGCGGCCGGCGTCCAGCATGGCCAGGCGGATGGCCTCGCGCATGCCCGGCGCGGACAGGTTCAGGTAGCCCGACATCGAGGTGGCCTGCTTGAACATGTCGCGGTGGTAGGCGGCCATCATGAGGGCGGCCGAACCACCCATGGACAGCCCCGCGATGGCGGTGTTGTTGCGCGAAACACCGTAGCCGGAAAGGAAATCGGGGAGCTCCCTGGTCAGGAAGGTCTCCCACTTGTAGGTGTACTTCTGACCGTTGGTGTTGGACGGCGACACCCAGTCGGCGTAGAAGCTGGACTGACCGCCGACCGGCATGATGACGTTCACGTCGTCGTTCGCGAAGATGCCGGGCGCGTCGCCCTCATCGGCATTGGCCCACGCATTGCGATCATCGCGGGCGCGCATGCCGTCGAGCATGTAGACCGCGGAGCTGCCACCGTTCTTGGCCCACTGCACCTGGACCTTGATCGGGCCCATGCTGGACGGCACCATCAGCTCTTCGAAGCTGCCCGGAATACCGCGGTGCATCGGGCCGAACGCCGGGGCGGCCGAGGCGATGGACGGGACGGCCAGGGAGGCGGTCGGGACCGCGAGTGCCGCCGCGGTGACGGTGGCCGCGACAAGCCGTGTGCGCCAAGCACTCTGCGCACGGCGTCGCGACGAAACTCCTCCCGGCACGGCAGACCTGCCGAAACGCATGGATATTGCTCCTTCTCTACCGCAGCACTGCGCTGCTGCGGTGTCTTAAGTTGTCAATCGCGTACCCCCGGCATGACAAAGCCATGCGCGGACATGCGCAATCACCGCTCACAGCGAATCCCGACACTTCCCTGTGAGTGAAGCGCTACCACGGGTTGGTCACACTTGCTCGCTGGAGGGTATTCGACGCTCCGAGCGGTTGGCAAGGCCACGCTAATGAGTGGCTGGTTCAGTGAATCAACTCAGTCACTGTCGCATACGACCGTAATGGTGCGGTGACCATATCGCGAATCCCTCGTGATGTCGCGGCAACGTGCAAATCCCTTACGCCGCAAGGAAGCTTGGGGGTTTCACTCAGCCGAGGTTGGCGCTCAGGTCCGGCAGCATCTTGTAGACCTGATCCGACCAGTAGGGCCACGCGTGCACACCCTCGGCGGTGTAGTCGAACACCGCATTGCTGGGGCCCAGGGAGTCCATGCGCGCCTGGAACGCGCGAGTATTCGTAAGCGCTATGGATTCCAGACCCATCCCAACCGTCACGTTGTACGCGTCCAGCGGGGTTTGCACGACATCCCGCGGACCCGGAACACCGCTGCCGCTGGAGATCCACATCCTGGTGCCGTTGTCCCGCAACATCGGCGCGATTTCGAAAGGATCGTTGCGTAGCCACAATTCGCTCCAGGGCGGCCCCCACATGTCGTCGATGTTGAAGCCGCCCGCGTCCAGCAGCGCCGCCCGCAGCGCCTCCCGCATCCCCGGGCCCGAAATGTTCAAATAGCCGGAATACGATCCGGCATAACGGAACTGATCCGGATGGTAGGCCGCCAGCACCAGCGCCGCACTGCCGCCCATGGACAACCCGAACACCCCGTTCCCACGCGGATTGAAGCCCAGCCGGGCGGCCAGCGCTCGGCGCAGGTCCCGGGTCAGGAAGGTCTCCCAGGCATACGGCACGGTCTGGCCATTGGTATCGGACGGGGCCACCCAATCCGAATAGAAGCTGGACTGGCCGCCCACCGGCATCACCACATTGATGTTCCACGCGGTGAGCGCCCGCTCGATATCGGTGTTGATCTCCCAGCCGGAAAGGTCGTTGCGGGCGCGCAATCCGTCCAGCGCGTACACCACGCGGCGGGTATTGCCGTCATGGGCGCGGAAGATGCGTGACTTGATCGGCCCCATGTCGGAATCGACCCAGAAGTCGTAACCGCCCGGATCGAATGACGCATGCGCAGGCGCCATCCCCCCGATTGTCCCAGCCAGCGGGACCGTCACCGCCACAGCCAAAACCACCAAAACCGCCCGGACCGAACCGGCCATTGACCGCTGCACCCACTCGCGTACCCGAACAGACCGCATCGACTCGCCTTTCACGAGCGTGGTCTCCGATGACCACATCCGAAATGCAGAAGCTGTTGTCGCAGGATCTTTCTTAGGCGCATAGTCGGAGCCGCCAGGCGGCGAAACACCGCTCGCGACCAAACCGTGATGGATCACCGGCTCGGTGCGAAACACACGACGGCCGCCGTCCGCGAGGACGGCGGCCGCTTCCGGGAGTCGGGTCTATCCGATGTGCGCGGACATATCCGGGATCATTCGATAGGCGTCGTCCTGCCAATTCGTCCAGGCGTGCAGCCCGGTGGCCGGAAAGTCCCAGACAATGTTCTGCGCGCCCAGGGAGAGCATGCGGACCTGGAAGGCGCGAGTATTGGCCAGCGCCAAGGTTTCCAGCGGCGCGCCGCGGATCAGCCGGTCGGCCGCCACGCCGAGCGGGATGTTCAGATCGTCGGGCCTGGGCGTGCCACTGCCGGCGGAGATCCACAGCCGGGTGTTGTTGGCGATCAGGGTGGGCGCGAAGACGAACGGGTCCATGCGCAGCCACTGCGGCCCCCACGGCGGGGCCATGGAGTCCACGTTATAGCCGCCCGCGTCGAGCATGGCGGACCGGATCGCCTCGCGCATACCGGGTGCCGAGATGTTCAGGTAGCCGGAGTACGAACCGGCGTAGCTGAAGAAGTCGGGGTGGTACGCGGCCAGGGTGAGTGCGGCGCTGCCGCCCATGGACAACCCGAACACGCCGTTGCGATACGGGTTGAAGCCCAGGCGGTTCTGCAGCTCCCAGCGCAGGTGGTTGGTGAGGAAGTCCTCCCAGGCGTAGCGGTAGCTCTTGCCCGGGCCGCCGCCCATGGACTCGGTGACGCCCGACCCGGTGCCGTAAGCCGCGGATCCGGTGCCCGGCGTGGCGCCGAAGAACGAGCTCGGCGCATCCCAGTCGGCGTAGAAGCTGGACTCGCCGCCGACCGGCATCACCACATTGATGTTCTGGTCCGCCATCACCTCGGCGATATTGGTGTTGATCTCCCAGCCGCTCAGATCCTGCTGGGCACGCATCCCGTCCAGGACGTAGGCGACGCGCTGGGTATTGCCGTCGCGAGCGCGCAGGACGCGGGTCTTGATCGGGCCCATGACCGGGGAATCGACCCAGAAATCGAAGATGGCCGGGTCGAAAGCCGCGGTGGCCGGTGGCGATTCGGTCACCGCCATCAGGGGAACCAGCAGGGCGGCAGCGGCGACGCCCAATACCTTCCGTGTGAAGCCTCGAACCCGCATCGACCCAGCCCTTCTCGATTTGAGCAGAACATTGATCACGCAGAACAGATCTTCGGTACAACCTGAGTATCGGATGCCCGACTGGGCGTGTCCCGTGCGGTCGCTGCGGCGAGTCGCGAATCGATCATCAACGATTCGGTACCGCGCGCTCAACGATCCAGAGCCATGCGCAGGCCTCCCAGCCATTTCCGCTGCGTATCCCTGGCGATCCAGGAGAGGGTGTCGAGACATGCGAAAAGCCCCCGCCCGAGAGCAGGGCGGGGGCTTTCTGCGGCGTGGAGGGCTTGTCAGCCGATATTGGCCGAGAGATCCGGCAGCATCCGGTAGACCTCGGCGTTCCAGTTGTTCCAGTTGTGGACACCGGTCGACGGGAAGTCGTAGGTGACGTTGCCGGCGCCCAGGGACGCCATCCGAGCCTGGAAGGCACGGGTATTCGCCAGCGCCAGAGCCTCGAGCGGCATGCCCTGGATCACCGACATCACGCCCGAGACATCACCCGCGCCGGGAATCGCGCTCGCGGCCGAGATCCACAGGCGAGTGTTGTTGTCCTTCAGGCGCGGCGCGAAGACGAACGGGTCCATGTGCAGCCACTGCGGGCCCCACGGCGGAGCCATGGAGTCGACGTTGTAGCCGCCGGCGTCGATCATGGCCAGGCGGATGGCCTCACGCATGCCGGGCGCGGAGATGTTCAGGTAGCCGGAGTACGAGCCCGCGAAGCTGAACTGATCCGGGTGGTAGGCGGCCAGGGTCAGCGCGCCGGAACCACCCATGGAGAGACCGAAGACGCCATTGCGGGTGCGGCTGAAGCCGAGCCGGCTCTGCAGCGCGCTGGGCAGGTCCTGGGACAGGAAGGTCTCCCAGGTGTAGCGGTAGCTCTTGCCGGGGCCGCCGCCCAGGATCTGGAAGGCGCCCGAGCCCGACGACGAGCCCGAGGCCGAGCCGGAGCCCAGTTTGGAGGAGCCGGAGGACGAGCCGGCGCCGTCACCCACGCCGAGCACGCTGCTGGGCGCGTTCCAGTCGGCGTAGAAGCTGGACTGGCCGCCGATCGGCATCACGACATTGATGTTCGCCGCGGTCAGCGCGTGCGCGATGTCGGTGTTGATCTCCCAGCCGCTCAGGTCCTGCTGGGCGCGCATGCCGTCGAGGGCATAGACGACGCGGGAGGTATTGCCGTCGGCCGCGCGGAAGACGCGCGACTTGACCGGGCCCATGGACGCCGAGTCGACGTAGAAGTCGAAACCGTCGGGGTCCAGTGCCGCGTTCGCTGTGCCGACGCCGACCGCCGACACCCCGAACGGCAGTGCAATCGCCAGCGCCAATCCGACCACGGAATTCTTGAGCCAACCGCGGGATCTGTGACGTCTATCGCCTCGCATTTATTTGTCCGGCCTTTCCGGTCGTTCGGTCTCACCGTGTGCTCGTAACCACGTTTGAGGTCTCGGCGACCCTATCGCGCCGGGGCCGTCGAGACGTTATCGGATCGTGACAAAAGTGACGAGCGCCACTGTCAGTGAGGAATGTGGCGCACATCAGCGCCAGCGTGCGACTCGAGAGTCGAATTCCGCCCCCACAGACTCATGCGCATCAACTATCACTCCAAATTGCGCGAACCACATTGCGAGACTTCAGCATCCCCGATAACGCAAGGTGAATATCGAAGGCGCGCTGCGACTCTCGAAACTCTCGGAGAATTCACCGCCCATCAGCCCGGCTCACCCGATGTTCGCGGACAGGTCCGGGAGCATCCGATTCAGCTCGGCTTCCCAGTTGTGCCAGTTGTGCACGCCGACGGCCGGGAAGTCGTACACGACATTGCCGCCACCCAGTGCCGCCCAGCGGGCCTGGAAGGCCTTGGTGCCAACCAGTGATACCGCCTCGATGCCCATGGCCTGGATGACCGTGGCATTGATGTCGGAGGCCGAGCCCGGCAGGCCGCTGCCCGCCGAGAGGAACAGGTGGGTGCCGTTGGCCTTCAGCTTGGGCGCGAACTGGAAGGGATCCAGGTGCTGCCACTTGGGGTCCTTGGACCCCGCCAGCGCGTCGACGTTGTAGCCGCCCGCCTCGATCATGGCCACCCGGACGGCGTCGCGCATGCCCGGCAGCGACAGGTCCAGCGCGCCGGACATCGAACCGGCGTAGGAGAATTGGTTCGGGTGGAAGGCCGCCATCATCAGCGCGGAACCGCCACTCATGGACAGGCCGAAGATGCCGTTGCGAGTCGCGCTGAAGCCCAGGCGATCCCGCAGCGCGTTGGGCAGATCGGTGGTGAGGAAGGTTTCCCACCTGTAGGTGTAGGACTTGCCGGGACCGCCGGAAAGTGCCTCGGTGGCACCGGATCCGGATTGCACGGAGGCGGTGCCCGCCGGCACGCCGAGGAAGGTGCTCGGCGAGTTCCAATCGGCATACCAGCTGGATTGGCCGCCGACCGGCATGACGACATTGATATTGGCGGCCGTCAGCGCGTGGGCGACATCGGTATTGATCTCCCAGCCGTTGTCGTCCTCGCGCGCGCGTTCACCGTCCAGCGCGTAGACCACCCGGTTGGTATTGCCGTCTGCCGCACGGAATACGCGTGACTTGATCGGGCCCATGCTGGAGTCGACGTAGAAGTCCATCCCGTCCGGACTGAACGCTGCCCGCGCGGCGGGCGCGCTCAGGACCGACACCCCCATCGGCACCATGGTCGCCAATGCCAAGGCCAGCACCGACTTCCGCAACCAGCTCCGCGCCCCACCCTGAACCGTCACGCCCCGCATATTCGGCCTTCCGTCCGTGCGCCCCGGGCCTCACTGTCCACCCGCCCGAGTTCGTATTGCGACAACCATTGCCGCACAGCGGGTTTCTGCTCGGCGCCGGGAGTACTCGCGGAGCTTATCGCGAAACCCGCGCCGGGGAATTACCAAATCGAGATAGCTAACCACAACTCACGCCCCGAACGTGATGTTTCGGTCAAACCCCCTCACGGACAAGCGAAGACCCCGCATCCGGACAGGATGCGGGGCCTTTTCACACGTGCAGCGCGCGGATCACCTCGGCGGCGCGGGTGGCGCCGGCTGGGTCGGATCCTCCAGATGGCAGCGCTGGATCTCGTACTTCGGCACCCGGTCGATGCGGTACTTGGCGAAGTCGAACGCCTGCATCAGGTTGTGCCGCCAGCGGTCGAAGGTCAGCGGCGCCCGCGAGGAGGCCAGCATCGCCTGAGTATCCGGGCAGGACAGCGCCGTTCGGGCCTGGTCGCTCCACTTCTCGTCCAGGAACCACGGCATCCACGGGTGCCGGTCCACCATGCCGGTGTCCACGACCACCCAGTCGGGGTAGAGGTTCTTGTCGTGCCCGATGCGGCCGTCGGTGAGCCGATCGGTATGCGAGGCAAGCGGATACGCCAGACCCATCTGGTCGATGACACGCACGTCCAGTGGGACGTTCATGCTGGTCATACCCAGATTCAAGAAGAAGACCACGTGCTCGCCATTGCCCTCCGGCACCGGCGCGGGCACCAGGTACCAGTTCATGAACGAGGGCGAGTTGAGCAGCAGCGCACCGTCCGGCGAGTTGGCGATGTCCCGGACCATGGCGCGCATGCGCGGATAGTCCAGGTAGTCCTCGGCGCGGATCGGGTGGTCGTGCCCGGTATTGAGCACGTAGTAGATGCGCTCGTCCACAATGCCGTTGGCGCGGATCTTGGTCCCGGTGGTGATGGCGGTGGTGTTCGCCGCGAACAGCGCCCAGCCCGCCGTGCCCACGAAGGCCGCCGCCACCAGTACGAAAGCCCATTCCAGGCCGCGCATTCCGGACTCACCCCGGCCGAAGCCCCACGCGGGCCGCAGCGGCAGCACCGACACCGGCAGGAGCAGCAGGAACAGCTGCGGCAGCAGCATGCGGCCGTGCATGAAGTCGCCGCCGACGCGAACCTCGTAGACGGTGAGCAGTACACCGCTGCCGACCATGAGCGTCACGATCGCGGCGGGGGTGCGCAGCCACGCGCTGAAACGGTGAATCCGCGCGCGCCAGTTCTTGTCTCCGGCGCCGGCGGTCGCGTCCGCGGCGGCCGGATGCTCGGCCCGGTGCTGCCGGACCAGCACGATCGCGGCGATCGCCAGCACCAGCAGCGGCAGCCACAACCAGTAGGGACCCACCAGGTCCCACATGTATATGACGCCCTGGTGCCACTTCGCGCCACCGGCGTCCTTGGCCACGGCGGTATTCGGATAGGGCAGGCCGTAGTAGCCCATCCGCCAGATCTGGTATCCCAGCGGCACCAGGCCGGCCACCGCCACCACCAGGCAGCGGAAAACCCAGGGCCGCAGCCGGGTTTGCGGCACCGGCGCGCAGAACAGGATCAGCAGCGCCAGGCCGCCGACCACCGTCATCTCCGGCCGCACCAGCGGCGCCAGCCCGGCGAAGAACACCAGGCCGAAAAAGCCTGCGGGACGCACCCGTTCGGCTCGAGTCCAGCGAATCAGCCCCCACCACAGCACCGCCAGCCAGAAGATGACCAGGCAGTTCTCCAGTCCGGAGGTCGCGTAGTCACGGGCCGGGGGCAGCGCGATGTAGACCAGCGCGCCCGCGGGCACCAGCAGCGCGGACCGGGTGCCGCCCCACAGCCGGGCCGCGCCCAGCATGGCGAACACCATGGCCAGCACCGAGAGTGTGAGCGTGATGCCGAGCACCACGTACTCCAGCCGCATGTGCGTGAGCCAGCTGAAGAACCAGACGACGTAGGTCCAGGCCGCGCTGGTATTGGTCTCGACGCGTTCGCCCGCATTGAAGACCGGACCGTTGCCCGCCATCAGGTTTCGCACCGTGCGCAGGACGATCAGGCCGTCGTCGGCGATCCAGCGCCGCTGCCACGCGCCGGCCGCGAACAGGGTCGCGGTCAGCACGATCCCACCGATGAACGTGGCGCGGGATAGTCGCGAGAAGCGTGCGGAGGCATCCGCACGCCGACGGGCGCGACCGACCGGCAATTGTGCCGTCGGCGCGCCCGTCTCTCGCTCTTCTCCCTCTACCACGTCAGGTGAGATAGACAGCGACACCCAGGGCTCCGATCAAGGCGACTGCGAGGAACTGGAGGACACGGTCCCCCAGGGCGATCTCTTCCGGCTCACCCGCTTCGCCGCCGTCGACGTCCACCGCGTACCGCATGATGGCGATGACGAACGGAATCATGGAGATGGCGAACCAGATGGTGTCCTTGGCACGATCCTGCTCGAACGCCCACAGACCGTAGAACACGACGACCGCGGTGGCCGACAGGGTCCAGACGAAACGCAGGTAAGTCGGCGTGTAGTACTCCAGCGACTTCCGGATCTTGGCGCCGGTGTCGAGCGCGATCTTCAGCTCGGCGTAGCGCTTTCCGGCCGCCATGAACAGCGAGCCGAACGCCATGATCAGCAGGAACCACTGGGACAGATGGATATCCGAGGAGACGCCACCGGCGACCGCGCGCAGCAGGAAGCCCGAGGACACGATGCAGATGTCCAGCACCGCCTGGTGCTTGAGACCGAAGCAGTAGGCCAGCTGGATGCCGATGTACACCGCCATCACCACGGCCAGATGCCAGTTCGCGGTGAAGGACAACAGGATCGAGCCGAGCAGCAGCACCGCCGACAGCCCGTAGGCCAGGTTCACCGGCACCACGCCGGCCGCGATGGGCCGGAAACGCTTGGTCGGGTGCGCCCGGTCGGCCTCCACGTCGAGCGCGTCGTTGACCAGGTAGATGCCCGAGGCGGCCATGCAGAACACCACGAAGGCGATGGCGACGTGCCCGAGCACCGACAGGTCGGTGATCACGAGGGTGCCGCCGGCGGTCTTCCCGGCGGCCAGCGGCGCGGCGAGCACCAGCACGTTCTTGATCCACTGCCGGGGGCGCATGGCCTTGATCAAGCCGCCGCCCAACGTCTTCGGCGGTCCCTTGATGACCGCCTCTGCCAGGTCGGTGGTGGTCGGCTCTTCGCTCATGTCAACGGTGGCTCTTTCCTGGGCTGTCACTTGGCGAGTCTCTTTTCGGCGGCGAGCACGGCTGCGGCTGATGCTGCGCCCAGCGCGGAACCCGCGAGCACGTCGGAGGGGTAATGCACGCCGAGGACGACCCGGGAGAGCAGCATCGGCGGGACGAGCACCGCAGGCAAGGGTAGCCCGGTGAGCCTGCCCAGCAACACAGCCGCCGCCGTGGTGGAGGTGGCGTGCGAGGACGGGAAGCTGAGCTTCGACGGCGTCGACACGTTGACCTGCACGGACGGATCGTGCGGGCGGGGCCGGCGGACGATGCGCTTGATGACCACCGAGGCCGCGTGCGCGCCGAACGCGCCGACGGCCACGCCCGCCCACTGGCGGCGGCGCGGCTTGTCCAGCAGCGCTCCGGCGGCGGCGATGCCCAGCCAGCCCAGCGAGTGCTCACCGAAATGCGACATACCGCGCGCGGCCTTGACGACCGCCGGGTTCTGCCCGATGGTGCCCTGCACCAGGTTGATGATCTTGACCTCGGCCGGGGACGCGACCGGGGCCGCCGGCGCGTCCGGGACCACGTGCAGGCCACGGTCCGGGCCGGAAGCAGTGTGAGCAGCGGTCATTTGGGTTCGTTTCCTGATTCAGTATCGATACCGAAGACGTTCTCCCACGCGGCCTTGCTGGTGAGCTGCGCGTGCGCGCGACGGTACTGCTCGCGCACCTCCGGGAAGCGCTCGGCCAGCTCCTTGCGCAGGCGCATCGCTTCCTTGAACAGCTCCATGGCCTTTCGCGGATCCCGCTTACGGTAGACGACGCCGCGGCCGTCGGCGGTGGTAACGGTGACACCGTCCACCTGAGAGAGCAGGAACCAGCGCGCGTCCAGCGTCGGCACGTTCAGCTGCGGGGTCTCATGGTGCTTCGGGTTGGCCTTGCGGAAGTTGTGCAGCACGCCCTTGCCGAGCCGGGCCACCTTGGCGATCGGATTGCCCGGCTCGCCGACCGCGCCCACCTCGGCGTGCGAGGCCAGCGGCAGTTCGGTGGAGGACGGCACGATCACCGCGTCCGGGTACTCCTTGCGCATGGCGTGCACCTTGCCCAGCGCGGTCGGCAGCAGCTCGAACAGCTTGTCCGGTCCGGCCAGGTAGTCGCGGATCGCCTCGTTCTGGATGGCGACCGTCGAATACTCCAGGCACAGCAGGTGTTTCAGCGTGGCCTTGACGGTGTTGACCACCATCGGCCGGCCGTCGTTGGGCAGGTGCAGCGACGCCACCACCAGGCGGTTGCGCAGGTGGAAGTAGGCCTGCCAGTCGATGGCGTCGTCCTTGTCGGACCAGGCCATGTGCCACACCGCCGCACCCGGCAGGGTGACGGTCGGGTAGCCGTGTTCGCGTGCGCGCAAACCGTATTCGACGTCGTCCCACTTGAGGAACAGCGGCAGCGGCTGTCCGATCTCCTCGGCCACCTGCCGCGGGATGACGCAGGTCCACCAGCCGTTGAAGTCGACGTCGATGCGCCGGTGCAGCAGCTTGGAGTTGTCGCGGTCGCGCAGCGGGTGCTTGGAGAAGTCGTGGTCGTATTCGACGGTCGCGGGCGCGGTCCACATGAAGATGGAGCGGTCCACGATCTCACCCATGGTGTGCAGGTGCGAACGCTCCTGCAGGTTGAGCATCTGGCCACCGGTCAGGATGGGCGACTTGGCGAATCGCGAGAAGGCCAGCGCGCGCAGGATGCAGTCCGGCTCGATCTCGATGTCGTCGTCCATGTAGACGATGTATTCGGCGTCGGTGGTCTCGAGCGCCTCGTACATGACCCGGCTGTATCCGCCGGAACCGCCCAGGTTGGGCTGGTCGTGGATGGCTAGCCGGCCGGCCAGGCGGGCCGCGGCCTCGGTGAAGCCGGGCTCGTCGACCACCTTGCGAGTGCCCTGGTCGGGAATGATGACGGCCTTGATCTTCTCCAGCACCAGCGGGTCGGAGCCGAGGGCGGTCAGGGTTTTCACCGCGTCGGTGGGGCGGTTGAAGGTCGGCATGCCGACGGCGATGCTGCCCTCACCCGGCGCCTCGATCGGCGCGTACCAACCGCCGCTGCGCATTTCGACATGGCTGTCGGTGGTGATGTCGAACCAGATCCAGCCGCCGTCCTCGAACGGGCCCAGATCCACCTCGAACTCCACGAAGGCGGCGGCCGCCGCGCCCTCACCGGGCGTGCTGAACTCGTTGCCCTGCACGTGGATTCGCGAACCGTCGGCCTTGGAGCGGTAGACGTCCACGCGACCGTGGCCGGACAGCTCCAGCTTCAGCACCACCGACTTCAGCACGCTCCAGCGCCGCCAGTAGCTGGCCGGGACCGCGTTGAAGTAGGTGCAGAAGGAGACCTCCGACTCCGCGCCGATGGCCAGCGCGGTGCGCGTAATGGCATGCGCGCGACGGGAATTGGTCTCGGATTCCTCGAGGTACAGCTTGCGCACGTCCAGCGGTTCACCCGGGCGGGGCAGGATGATGCGCTGGAGCAGGGATACGGCGCGAGTCTCGGTGGTCATATCTTCCCGCGTGAGTTGGGCGGTCATTCGGCGACATCCACCAGCGGGGCACCGGATTCCAGGTGCGGGCGCAGCACATTGTCGAACATGCTGAGCGCGGCGCCGATGGCCATGTGCATGTCCAGGTACTGGTAGGTACCCAGGCGGCCACCGAACAGCACCTTGGCCTCGGCGGTCTCGGTCTTGGCGCGCTCCCGGTAGGCCAGCAGCTTGGCGCGGTCGTCGGGGGTGTTGATCGGGTAGTACGGTTCGTCGCCGGTCTGGGCGAAGCGCGAGAACTCGCGCATGATGACCGTCTTGTCGGTCGGGTAGTCGCGCTCGGGGTGGAAGTGGCGCGGCTCGATGATGCGGGTGAACGGGACGTCCGCGTCGTTGTAGTTCATGACCGGGATGCCCTGGAAGTCACCGGTTTCGAGCACCTCGGTCTCGAAATCGATGGTGCGCCAGCCGAGTTCGCCTTCGCTGTAATCGAAGTAGTGGTCCAGCGGGCCGGTGTAGACGACCGGGGCGTCCGGGTTCTGGGCGCGGACCTCGTCGCGCACGTCGAACCAGTCGGTGTTCAGGCGCACCTCGATGTTCGGGTGCTCGGCCATCTTCGACAGCCACGCGGTGTAGCCGTCCTTGGGCAGACCCTCGTAGGTGTCGTTGAAGTAGCGGTTGTCGAAGGTGTAGCGGACCGGCAGCCGGGTGATGATGCTCGACGGCAGTTCCTTGGGATCGGTCTGCCACTGCTTGGCCGTGTAGTCGCGGATGAACGCCTCGTAGAGCGGGCGGCCGATCAGCGAGATGCCCTTCTCCTCGAGGTTGGTCACGTCCTTGCTGTCGATCTCCGCCGACTGCTCGGCGATGAGCGCCCGCGCCTCGTCCGGGGTGTAGTAGCGGCCGAAGAACTGCGAGATCATGCCCAGCCCCATGGGCAGCGGGTACGCCTGGCCCTTGTGCAGTCCGAACACCCGGTGCTGGTAGTTGGTGAACTCGGTGAACTCGTTGACGTAGTCCCACACCCGCTTGTTGGAGGTGTGGAAGAGGTGCGCCCCGTACTTGTGGATCTCGATGCCGGTTTCCGGGTCGGCTTCCGAGTAGGCGTTGCCGCCCAGGTGATAGCGACGTTCCACTACCAATACACGCTTGCCCAGCAGCTTGGCGGTGCGTTCTGCGATGGTCAGCCCGAAGAAGCCGGAGCCGACGACGATGAGATCGAACGGGGATGCGACGGTCACGGGTGCCCAGACTACCGGGAGCACCCGGGGGCGCGCTGAGGCTACGTCGCGCTGGGCCGACAGGGCCGGTGCGGGGCGGATGCCACGGTGTTGCGGGGACCGGCGAGCCGAGTCCGCGCGGGCGGACCGACGCGTGTCGTAGGTCATCCCAGCGATTGGGAAAGGTCGCAAGGATTTTGCGCAGAGTTCACCAAAGCGGAGACAGGGCAGTCACGGGACCTGTATTACATATCCGCTCGAAACTAAACATCCGACCAGTTTGTTGCCGTGTGCTAGCGCGGCCGTGCCGTTCGCTCGACCCGGAAGACCACATACATGCGCATCGCTCGCTTCGCCCCACTCGTGGGCGCGCTATCGATCACCGCCGTGCTGAGCACGGCCGCCCTGATCCCGGGTGCGGCCCCCGCCCGCGCCGACCAGGGCGACACCCTCGCCACTGCCGAAATCGCCGATGCCGGTGACGTCTGCGGCAGGACCGCGGCCACCTTCGACGACGTCATCACCGCGGCCGCCACCGCCATCCGCACGGTGGTCCCCGCCGAGCAGCAGGCCGCATACGACCGGTCGGTCGATGATTTCCGGCAGAACATCGCTTCGATCCACGTACACCGCAACGGTTTGCCACTGGGCCCGGACGAGGTAAACGACCGCACCCAGTTCCTCGACGACCCGATCGTCACCTACATCGTCAACAACCTCGACGCCATCAAGACCGGGCGGCTGCACCAGACCATCGCGGTCTCGCAGCTGAAGGTGCGCGATGTGGTCGAGGTGTTCATCCTCGCCACCCGGATCGTGAAGATTCCGGCGCAGTTCGCCTCCAGCCTGGTGCCGACCGTGGGCTTCGTGCTCAAGCCCATCGTGGGCGCCATGTTCAACGGCGTGAAGTCGCTGGCACGCGCGGTGCAGTCGCAGCTGTCGGTCGGCTGCGGAGCCAATGGTGTCTACCAGAAGCTGCAACTCGATCTGCCCGATGAGCACGTGGACGTGCCGCAGCCGCTGATCGACCTGGCCAACCAGCTCGTCAAGGCCGACGGCAGCTGCACTCCGCTGGCCGAGCTGAAGACCTCCGAACTGGTCGAGCGCACCCGCAACTTCCTCACCACCGCCGCCGGGCTGCCCGTCGACCCGGCCGCCGTGAACGCCAATGCCGATGCGCTGCAAGGCTTCCTGCAGAGCAACCGGGTCGCTGACGTGATGATGCTGCGCCGTACCGAGCAGCTCGGGCCGATCGTGGACGCGCTGGACTACGGCCCGCTCACCTTCCTGGCCAACCTGGGCTTCGACATCTACGAGGGCCACGCCGTCGACACCGTGCCCCTGGCGGATGTGAAGGTGGAGAACATCTTCGCGCTCATCACCTTCGCGCTCGACACCACGAGCCTGCTGCTCACCGTCGGCAATACGATCGCCGGATTCACCGGCGTGGCCTCGACCATCACGACTCCGCTGGGCATCGCCCAGACCATCGCCTTCGCGCCCGCCACCTACGGTGCGCCGATCCTGCGCGGTGTCATGCAGTCCATGTGCGCGGCCTGATCCACCGACAGCACGAACAGCCGTCCGGCCGAAAGACCGTGCGGCTGTTCGCTCTCCGAGTCGGTCGCCGGGTACGCCGGCACACGCCAGCGCGTCGGCTGACCGTCCGCATTCGGCGTGGGGCGTAGACACGCGCATGGCGCCGAAGAGGCGCGCGGGCACGACCGGCGCGATGCTGCACTGCGAGTCGCGGAGCTGCGGCGGCGGGCCTTCCAGCTACAGCCGGGTGTCGGCGTACACGCGGATCGCGTCGCGGACGTACTCGGCGGTTCCCTCGCCGTGCTTGTCGTAGTTCTTCGCGAATCGCGGGTCGGCCACGTACATGTCACCGAGGCCGTTGAAGTACCCGGCGTTGACGGGTCCGCCCGTCGGGGTCGTACCGAGCCAGTCGTAGTGGCGCTGCACGATCGCCTGTACCTCGTCGCTGTCGACCGGGACTCCGGCCGCGTGGGCGCGGCCGTAGTCGGCGGCGATATCCACGTGGGTCTGGAGGTGGGCCTTCTTCTCGGCCTCGCTCATGGAGTTCCACCAGCGGTCGCCACTCTCCCAGGCGTCTTTGCCCCAGCGTTCGATGACCTCGTCCCGGTACCGGGCGTGGTCGAATCCGTCGAATACCTCGTTCGCCATCAGTTGCTCGCCTGCTTCCGTTTTGCGCAATGTGGTTTGCACCGAGGTGATTTGCCGCGCGATCCGGTCCTGCTCGTGTTTCAGCAATTCCAGATGGGTACGCAGGGCGGTAGCGGTGTCCTTTTGCCCGGCGAGGACTTCGGCGATGGCCGGCAGGCCCAGGCCGAGTTCCCGGAGCAAAAGGATGCGCTGCAACCGTACGAGGGATTCCTGGTCGTAATAGCGATAGCCGTTGGATCCGATCCGGCTGGGCGGCAGCAGCCCGAGGTCACCGTAATGCCGCAGGGTGCGGCTGGTGGTTCGGGCCACTTTGGCCAATTCCTGGATGGACCATTCGGCTGCCACGTTCGGGCCTTTCGTTTCTCCTCGTTCTCCTCGACGAATTCAGGATGCAAGTTGACGTTGCGTCAAGGTCAAGGCTAGGCGCCGTCGGTGCACTGGGAGTAGCGGATGTGCACGCCCTGCTTCGCCGGGGCCGAGCTGCCGAACATGGCCGGCGGCGACGGCATCCAGTTGGTCAGCCGGGTCATGGCGTCCTGCTCGGCGTCGGCGCGGTTGCCGCCCGAACCGCCGTAGTAGTAGGTGTGGTCGTCGCTCTCGGCGATGGCGCCGCAGCCGTCCCGGAACTGCACCATGATCTTGCAGCCGCGGTGCCCGCACTGGCCCAGCGCGTCGGCGTCGGAGCGGCCCCAGCTCGGGTAGTTCCAGGCCGCGCCGTAGAAGGTGCCGCCGTCGGTGCTCATCGCGAGCGAGCCGTACAGCGAGCCGTCCGGTCCGCGCTCGGCGCTCGCGGTGCCGGCCCCCACCGTCGAAACCAGCACCGCGGCAGCGGAAACGAACATGGTCAGGGCGAGTTTGCCCGAAAAAGCCATTGGAAATTCTCCCCATTCGGCAGCGGCGAAAATGACCGCTCCGGTTGCACTCCCGTGGTGCGATCACCACTGCCGGAGTTCTATCACGGGCCACCGACACGGCCAAGCCGGTTTCGCGCCGGAACCGGCTGCCGCGCAAAGCGTTCCGAATAGGCCATCGAATCGGTCGGTCCGGTTGTGACTTGCGCCGGGTAGGCGGGCGTGACATGCTCCACGCGCGCGCTACCGGACTCCCGATTTCCGCGCGCGCACGAATTTCGATATTCGGGGGATGAGGAAAACCCAATGTTGTCTGCGGGCCGCGCCCGAGTTCTGTCCTGGGCGGCCGTGGCCGCCACCGCCGTGAGCTCCACGCTCCTGTTCGCCGGGCCCGCGGACGCGGCCGCACCGGTGGTGCTCGGCGGTGGTTCCGGCGTCTATGTCGAGGACCTCACCGACTCCAGCTCGGTCAACGACTGCACCATCACCGCCATCGGCTACGACAACAAGAACCAGCTCGTGGGCCTGACCGCCGGCCACTGCGGCGAGGTCGGCGCGCGCGTCGCGGCCGAGTACACCCGCTCCGGGGGTATCGGCGTCGTCGCCGAGAAGAGCGAGGAGATGGACTGGGGCGTCATCGTGTTCAACCCGGACCGGGTGAACCCGACCCGCCAGGTCGCGCAGTCGGTCATCAATTCGGTCGGCGCGCCGCCGCAGATCGGCGAGAACGTCTGCAAGAACGGCCGCACCACCGGCTTCACCTGCGGGCCGGTCTGGGAGACCAAGTCCACCTACTTCCGCAGCCAGGTGTGCGCCAACCACGGTGACTCCGGCGCGCCGGTGCTGCGCGGCGACCAGCTGATCGGCATGGTGGTGGCGGGCACCGACTTCGAGGCCGGGCCGGTCAGCATCGAGCTGCCGCTGTGCACCGGCGGCGGCAACCTGATCCACGAGCCGGAGCTGGCCACCAACATCAGCACCGTGCTGGCGGATATCGACCGGCACGGCGGGGCGGGCGCGGGCTTCCACGTCGCCTGATCTCCGAGACAGTTCCACGCCGCGGGGCGTGACCGGGTCCTCCGGTCACGCCCCGCGGCGCGTTCGACAGGTATTCGGTTGTGCCCTGCGGGTTTTCAGTAGCCGACGGTGAATCTTCAGTAGCCGACGGTGAACCGGGTCCGGTGGTGCGCGGGCCGCTCGATCTCGTCGAGCAGGGCGATGGCCATGTCCTCCATGGAGATCGAGGAATTGCCCTGGTCGTCGGTGAGCAGGTCGTCCCGGCCGACGCGGTAGGCGCCGGTGCGCTCGCCGGGTTCGAACAGTGCGGCCGGGCTGACATAGGCCCAGTTCACCGCGTGCGGGGTCGTCCGGAACACCTCGAGCTGGCGGCTGCCGCCCTCGGCGATGGGCACCAGCTCGGCCGGGAAGCCCGGCTGCTCGGTGAGGGTCTTGCCGGTCCCCGCGACGGTGAGGCTGCCCGCGCCGCCGATCACCAGCAGCCGAATCCCGCTGTCCGCCAGGCCTTCCAGCAGTGCGGCCGCGACCTCGGCCAGTTCGTGCTCGCGGCCCGGGGCCGGGCGGGTCGCGCTGACCACGACATCGCTGCCGGCCGCGGCCTTCTCGACATCGGCCGGATCGGCGGCATTGCCGGTCCACACCTCGACCTGCGCGGGCAGCTCCCGCAGCCGCTCGGCGGTGCGAGCGACCGCCCGCACCCGGTGGCCCCGGCTCAGCGCCTCGGCCACGACCCGGCTGCCGGCGTCTCCACTCGCTCCGAACACTGTGATCTGCATGGTCTTTCGCTCCTTATCGAGGGTTCGAATCACGCCGCGACGCGGTTCTCGGGAGTGTCGTCGTCGGTCTGCGGCGCGGGTTCCGTTGTGCGAGGCGCGGATCCGGTCTGGCCGAGCAGAGTGCCGCCCAGCGCGATGGCCATGCCCAGGATCTGCAGCGGGGCCAGCGCCTGACCGAGCGCGGCCCAGCCGATGACGGCCGCCGACAGCGGGCTGAGCAGGCCGAGGAAGGCCACCGAGGTGGCATTGGCCTTGGCGATGCCGCGGAACCACAGCGCGTACGCGGCGGCGGTGCCGATCAGGCCGAGGTAGAGGTAGCCGCCGATGGCCCGGCCGTCCAGCGCGGGCGGCGCGCCCTCGGCGATGGCGGCGACCGGCAGCAGCAGGAGTCCGCCAGCGGTGAGCTGCCAGCCGGTCATGGCCAGCGGGCCGATGCCCTCGGGCCGTCCCCAGCGCTTGGTCAGCACCGTGCCCCCCGCCATGGCGATGGCGGCCACCAGCCCGGCGATGATGCCGAGCGTGTCGAGAGTGGCTGTGGCCCTGAGTACTACGAGTGCCACGCCGGCCAGCCCGATCAGCGCCGCCGCCACCTTGCGCACGGTGAGCCGCTCGTTGAGGCCGAGGGCGGCGAAACCGACCGCGAACAGCGGCGCGGCCGCGGCGAGCACCGCCGCCACCCCGCCCGGCAGCCGATAGGCGGCCACGAACAACAGCGCGGTGAAGACTCCGATGTTCAGCCCGCCCAGCACGAGCGCGCGTGGAATCCATTGCCCGTGCGGCAGTTTCCGCGTGATGGCGAGCAACAGCAGTCCCGCGGGCAGCACCCGCATGAGCGCGGTGAACATGGGCCGCTCGGGCGGCAGGAACGTCGTGGTGACGGCGTAGGTCGACCCCCAGACCAGTGGCGCGAGCCCGGTGAGGGCGAGCGTCCCGGCGAGTCCGGCGGCTCCGGCGCGTGTGGTGGTCATCGATAGCTCCTCATTGATAATCTCAACGTTGAGATAACACCATCCAGATACCTCACCGTCAAGTATCTCAATGTTGAGATTTATTCCGCCCCGAGAGGAGACCGCCGGTGCCCGACGCCGTCGACCAGATCACCGCCGCCTGGCGTCAGCAGCGCCCCGACGTCGACACCTCCCCCATGGAGATCTTCGGCCGCCTCGCCCGCCTGGGCCGCATCGTCGACCGCGAGCTCTCCGACTTCTTCCGCACCCACGGCCTGGAACGCTGGGAATTCGACGTCCTCGCCACCCTCCGCCGCTCCGGCAACGAATCCGGCCTCAGCGCCGGCGCCCTCAACAAGGCCGCCATGATCACCTCCGGCGCCCTCACCAACCGCATCGACCGCCTGACTGCCAAGGGCTGGGTTGAACGCATCCCCGACCCCAAGGACCGCCGAGCCATCCAGGTCCACCTGACCGACTCCGGCCGAGCCCTGATCGACCGAATCCTCCCCTTACACATGGAAAACGAACAACGCCTCCTAGCCGACCTCTCCCCGGCCGACCGCGAAACCCTCATCCCCCTACTCCGCAAGTTCGCCGAATCCCTCGGCGACCTCTCCTTGGACTGAGCTACTGGCCGAAACCGCTAGTGCGCCAATGCAGGAGGGATCGGTTGCGCCGGAGTACTGGCCGGGACAGGGGCCGGGAAGGTCGGCGGGTTGGGGGTGGAGGCGGTCCGGGGGGTCGGAGTCGCCGTCCGGATCACCAGGTTGACCGGGCCCGAGCTCGCCGGACCCGGGGCGGTGCGGGGGTTGGAGGGCGTGGAGTTGGGGTCGGCGCTGCCGGGGGACGGCAGGGGGATGGTGATCCGTGAGCGGTCGTCGGGGGTGGGGCGCAGCGGGATCGCCGGGGGGACATTGCCCGGGGTGACGGGAGTTCGGGTGCCGGGGACGGTGTTGGTGGGGTCGGGGTAAGTCGGGACCGTTGTGTCCGGGGTCGCGGCGCCCGGGGTGACGGGGTCCGTGGTGGTGGGGGCGGACGTGTCGGATTCCGTTGGGGTGGGCTGGGTTTCGGGGGACTGGGGATCGGGGAAGGGGAGGTTGGGGTCGGCGGGGGTTGCGGCGGCGGGGAAGTCGGTGAGGGCGGGGCCGACCTCCATGGCGGCGGCGGGGGTGGGGAGGCCGCCGTCGGGGGCGGCGGAGTATTCGGCGCGCAGGATGTGGTTGTCGCGCACCAGGACTCGGCCGGAGGTGACCTCGACGGCGCTGGTGGTGCGGGAGTCTTCCTTGTCGGTGCCGAGGTACATCTGGCAGTCGGTGGTGTCGCAGGTCTGGGCGTAGGAGTAGCGGTCTTCGGCGAGGGCGTAGGAGCGGGCGGCGATGGCCTGGGCGCGGAGGGCCTCGGCGCCGCCCTGGTCGGCCCAGCCGGGGACCATTTCGGCGGGGACGACGCCCTTGAGGTAGTCGTCGAGGTCGACCTCGTTGACGGTGCGGGGGGAGCCTTTGTCGAGGGCGACGCCGAGGACGCCGCGGTAGGCGTTGCCGCCGCAGATCTCGAGTTGTTCGTTGGCGGGGCGGTCGGTGCCGTCGGTGACGGGGTAGGCCCACGGGTCGTCGGTGCTGCCCTCCCAGAGGGTGTTTCCGTCGCAGCCCTGGGTGATGGTGACGTCGGCGCCGATGGCGGTGGGCGTCAGATGCGCGGCCTGGCCGGGGATGACACGGCGGCCGGCGACGTAGAAGACGGAGTCGGAGGCGAGGTCGAGGGTCTTGTCGTCCTGCTCCATGAGGCGGACGCGGACCGTGGTCCGGCCGACGTCGGCGAGATCGGCTCCGGCGTAATAGGTGGCCAGGATGCGGTCGGCGTTCCAACCCGCGACGGCCTTGTCGAAGGCGCCGTTCTGGCTCAGGCCGCGCCCGTGACCGGCGCCGGCGGTGAAGAGGAGGGCATTGTCGGGCCAGGCCCAGACCAGTACCGCGGTGCCGCCGGTGGTGGCCGCGACGGCGAGGGAGAGGGTGAGCAGACCGCGCCGTCTACGGCGCTTGGCTAGGTACCCGTTCGGCATGTCATACCCGTTCTGTCGAGAGGCGAAGCTACATTCGAGTTACCCCGAAACTAAGCCTCAACCATACGTTCAGGGAATGTGACAGTAGGGACTAGTGTGATCGTTGATGCGCCAAGTAGCAAGCTTGTGCTCCGGGCGCGGTTAGACGGATTTACCTGAATGGGAGATGCTTGTGCCGTATCACAAACCGAAACCCGCGTATGCGCTCCCGGTCATCACCGTCCTCGCGCTGTCCGCTCCCGTTGGCATTCTGGCGCTGAGCGATTCGCGAGATGTCCGGAACGCCGATGAAAGCAATTGGGCAGCTATACCCGCACAAATGGCAGAAGTCGCCCTGGACTCGGCGCCCGATATCGTGCTGCCGCTGCGCGAGCTCACCGGGCTGGACCTGCCCGACCTGCGGCTGTCCGATCTGCGAATGCTGCCGCTGCCCAAATCGATTCCGATCCCGCCGAATCTCATTCCGGGCGTCCAACTACCCAGCGAGATCCCACTACCCCGGCTGAACGACTCGCCGCAGCAGCCCGTCGGGCCCGCATCCGACAACGGGCCGCACGTCACCCGTCCCACCCTCCCGGGCTCGCTCCCCAACGCCACCATCGTCACCCCCGGTTCCGCCCGGCCGACCGGCCCGGCCGCGGGCGCGCCCGGCTTCATCGCCGAACCCGGGCCCGAGGTCCCCGGGCCGCCGATCCCGACCGCCGACAATCCGGCCGCACCCGGCCCGCATCCCGTGCCCGGCCTCACCGGTGACCTGCGCACCCCCGCGCTCAACGCGGGCGCGGTGCCCGCTGATCTGGTCGACAAGGTCGGCGCACAGGTCAAGGAGCTGACCCGGGACACCCCGTTCAGCATGGTCGCGCTCACCGCGCCGGACCTGGCGGGCACCACCACCAAGCTCCGCGCCCAGCGTCCCGATGGCACCTGGGGACCCTGGTACGACGCCGAAACCGAGAACGGCAGGGACCATCCGGCGCCCGGTAAGCGCACCGGCACCGAGCCGATCTACGTCGGCAATACCAAGACCGTGCAGATGCTGGTGACCCGCAAGCCGACCGCCGCGCCCGCCGAACCCAAACCGCTGGACGACGGTTCGGCCGATCCGGCGCAGATCAATCTGGAGAAGCTGGCCGCGGTGCTGATCGATCCGGGACGCGGCAGCATCGACGAGAATCTGCAGACGGTGGCGGCGCCGCTGCCCGGCGGCGGGCCCAAGGTGATCGCCCGCGCGCAGTGGGGCGCGGACGAATCGCTGCGCTGCGAGGAACCCACCTACGACGACGGCGTCAACGCGATCACCGTGCACCACACCGCGGGTCGCAACGACTACACCAAGGCCGAGTCCGCGGGCATCGTGCGCGCCATCTACTCGTATCACGCGAAGACGCTGGGCTGGTGCGACATCGGCTACAACGCCCTGGTCGACAAGTACGGGCAGATCTTCGAGGGCCGCTACGGCGGCCTGGACAAGCCGGTCGAGGGCGCGCACGCGGGCGGCTTCAATATCAATACCGCGGGCGTCGCGCTGATGGGCGACTACGAGGACGAGACTCCGACGGACGTGTCCATCCAGGCGATCGGCAAGTACATCGGCTGGCGGGCCAAGGTGGCGGGCATCGATCCCGAAGGTCAGAGCACCATGTACTCCGAGGGCAGTGACTACACGAAATACGCTCTGGGACAGGCGGTCAAGCTGCCGAACATCTTCGCGCACCGCGATGTCGGCAACACCACCTGCCCGGGTGACGCCGCCTACGCGTTGATGGACAAGATCCGGCAGATCGCCGAGGACGTGGCGGCCGGCACGAACGCGCCCGAGGATCCGAGTCCGCCGCGGGTCCGTCCCGGCCAGAACGCGGGCAATCCGCAGCCCGCCCCCGACGCCGACGGCCAGGCGGATCTGGCCGCCCTGGCCGATCTCACCCAGAAGATCCTGGACATGCTCGACCGCAGCCCGGTGGCCCGCTACTGGAACGATCAGGGTGGCGCGAACGGCCCACTGGGACAACCGAAAGCGGAACCGGTCGCCTTGGCGGACGGCGGCCAGTACGGCCAATTCACCAATGGCTACGTGTATGCCTCGCCGACCGGTCAGATCGTCACGGTGGTCGGCAAGATTCTGGAGCGCTTCCTGCAATTGGGTGCGGGCACAGGCCTTCTCGGCCTGCCCACCAGCAATGAATATCCGGTCCAGGACGGCGTCCGCACCGACTTCCAGAACGGCGCCCTGATCTTCAACAAGATCACCGGAATCGTCACCACCATCCTGAAGAACTACGGCGCCGTCCAGGACCCCATCCCAGGCAAGTCCATCCCCGCCCAGGCCGCCCCCATCCCCGCGGCCGCGCCCAACTAGACGGTCAGGACCACCAGCGTTCGAGGGTGCGGGCGACGCCGTCCTCGATATTGGAGGGGGCCACCTCGTCGGCGGCGGCGATGGCCTCGGGGTGGGCATTGGCCATGGCGACGCCGTGACCGGCCATGAGGAGCATGGGGACGTCGTTGGGCATGTCGCCGAAGGCGATGAGGGAGCTGTGCTGGACGCCCAGGCGCTGTGCGATGGTCGCAAGGCCGGTGGCCTTCGTCACGCCGGGGGCCGACAGTTCGATCAGGCCGTTGTCCGTGGAGTAGGTGAGGTCGGCGCGGCCGGCCAGGTGCGGGTCCAGTACGGCGCGCATGTCCGCACTGGACGCACCGGGCAGGCGGATCAGCATCTTGATCGCGGGCGCGGAGATGACTTCGGCGCGGGAGACCTGGGTGTCGTCCGGATTCAGCCAGGCGTGCTCGTATTCGGGTGAACTGACGAACTGCGGTGTGGCCGCGTCGTGCGCGCTCGAACCGACCCGTTCCGCGGCCAGGCCGCAGCCCGGCAGCAGGCGCTCGGCCAGATCGGCGGCCCAGGTGAGGGTTTCGATATCCAGGGTGCGGGTGTCCAGCACCCGATCCGCGGCACTGTCGTAGATGACCGCACCGTTGCCGCACACGCACAGCGGCGAGAAGCCGAGCCCATCGACGACCGGATCGATCCAGCGCGGCGGCCTTCCGGTGGCGAGCACGAACGGCACCCCGTCCGCGATGAGGGCGTTGATCGCCGCCTTGGTGCGGGCGCTCACCTGCTCACGGTGGTCGATGAGCGTGCCGTCCACATCGGAGGCGACCATCTTGGGTTTGGGCAGGTGAAAGAGCGTCACCTACTCCATCCTGCCTCGAGCCACGACCGGTGCGCCCGTGGATTCCGGACCTCGCCGTACAAAAGAGACCTTTCGGACACCGCTCCGCACCACACCACCCCGCCAACCCCCACAGCCACCAGGACGCACGCAATAACACACGGATTGCCGTGGGGTCCGCGGTCCGTACCCCGCGTTTACGGTTCTCACTCCCTATGATCTGGGTCAGAACTCGACCCCGAAAGGGAATGATGGCCGGTTTTCTGCTGCGACGTGCGCTGAACTATGTCGTGCTGCTGGTACTGGCGTCGTTCCTGGTGTTCACGGTGGCGTCCCTCACGTTCACCCCGCTGGACTATCTGGAGCAACGCAATCCGCGGCCGCCACAGTCGGTGATCGACGCGAAACGGGCGGAATTGCATCTGAACGATCCGATTCCGACGCGGTATCTGGCGTGGGCGGGCGGGGTGGTCCACGGCGACTTCGGCAAGACCCTGGCCGGGCAGCCGGTCAAAGATGAGCTCGGCCGTCGGATCGGTGTCAGTCTCCGGCTGCTGGTGATCGGTTCGGTGGTCGGCACGGTGCTCGGTGTGCTGATCGGTGCGGCTAATGCCATCCGGCAGTACAAGTTCAGTGACTACTTCAGCACCATCGTGTCGATGCTGCTGCTGTCGACACCGGTGTTCCTGCTCGCGACGCTGTTGAAATACGGTGCGCTCGAAATCAATCTGACCACCGGCAAGCAGATCTTCCTCTATACCGGTGAGACCTCGGCGACAGCCGTGCACGGGCTGTGGAACCAGATCGTGGACCGGGCCCAGCACATGCTGATCCCGACCCTCGGCCTGGCATTGGGCGCGATGGCGGGATACAGCCGCTACCAGCGCAATGCGATGCTCGACGTGCTCGGCAGCGATTTCATTCGCACCGCCCGCGCCAAGGGCCTCACCCGGACGCGCGCGTTGTTCAAACACGGTCTCCGCACCGCGCTCATCCCCATGGCAACACTGTTCGCCTACAGCTTCGGCGGACTCGTCACCGGCGCCACCTTCACCGAGAAGATCTTCGGCTGGCACGGTATGGGCGAGTGGCTGGTGGACTCCATCCACGCCCAGGACATCAATGTCGTGCTGACGGTGACGCTCTTCGCAGGACTGGTGATCCTGTTGTCCGGCTTGCTGTCCGACATCGTGTACGCAATTCTCGACCCCAGGGTGCGTGTCTGATGACCGAGGTGGAGACCATCGTCCAGGGCGCGCCACAGATCGCCGCCGCGGGCCGTCGGAAGCTGGTGTGGCGGCGGTTTCTGCGCAACAAGATCGCGGTGACGGCGGCGATCGTGCTGATCCTGCTGTTCGTGATCGCGTTCGCCGTTCCACATTTCCTGCCGTACAGCTACACCGACATCGACACCACGGCGAAACTCAAGCCGCCCAATGGAAAACACTGGTTCGGCACTACCTCACTGGGTGAGGACGTGCTGGCACAGACCCTGCACGGCCTGCAGAAGTCCCTCGTGATCGGGTTCGGCGCGGCCATAATCTCGGCGATCATCGCGACCATCGCCGGTTCAGTGGCGGGCCTGCTGGGCGGCTGGACCGACCGGGTGATCATGTGGCTGGTCGATCTGCTGCTGGTGGTACCCAGCTTCATCTTCATCGCGCTGTTCGCCCCGAAGACCAAGGGCAACAGCTCGGTGGTACTGCTGGTGGTGCTGATCGCGGCCTTCGGCTGGATGATCTCGGCACGCATCGTCCGCGGACTGTCGCTGACCCTCCGGGACCGCGAATTCGTCCGCGCCGCACGATATATGGGCGCATCCACGTGGACGATCATCACCACGCACATCGTCCCGAACATCGCGTCGATCCTGATCATCGACACCACGCTCGCCGTGGGCGGCGCCGTCATGGCCGAAACCGGTTTGAGCTTCCTGGGTTTCGGCGTCCAGCCGCCCGACGTCTCGCTGGGCTCGCTGATCGGCGACTATTCCAAGAACGCACTCACCTATCCGTGGACGTTCATGTTCTCCGGAGCGTTTCTGGTGATCATCGTGCTGTCCGCCAACCTCATGGGCGACGGGCTGCGCGACGCCTTCGACCCGACCGCCAGGAAAGCGCGGGCGAAGCAGGTACGAAAGGCCGACAAATGAGCCAGGATTCGGCCGAGCGGGCGGGTACGGCCGCACCTTCGGCAAGAACGACCGCGCCGCTGCTGGAAGTCTCCGATCTGCGTGTGTCCTTTCCTGGTGAGGAGGGCCGCGTCGATGCCGTGCGCGGGGTGAACTTCACGGTCAATGACGGCGAGGTGCTGGCGATCGTCGGCGAATCGGGCTCCGGCAAATCGGTGTCCTCGATGGCCGTCATCGGCCTGCTGCCGGAGCAGGCGCGCGTGCAGGGATCGGTCCGGTTGCGCGGCCGGGAACTGCTGGGTCTGGACGACAAGCAGATGTCCACCCTGCGCGGCAGCAAGGTTTCCATGGTCTTCCAGGACCCGCTCTCCGCACTGACACCCGTGTACCGCATCGGTGACCAGATCGCGGAAGCCCTACTGGTGCACCGGAAGATGAGCAAGCAGGAAGCTGCCGCCAAGGCGGTGGAACTGCTCGACCTGGTGGGAATTCCGGATGCGGCCCAGCGCGCCAAGGCATTTCCGCACGAATTCTCCGGCGGCATGCGCCAACGCGTTGTCATCGCCATGGCCATCGCCAATGATCCCGAACTCATCATCTGTGACGAACCGACCACGGCACTCGACGTGACCGTGCAGAAGCAGATCCTGAACCTGTTGCGCAAGGCGCGCGACATCACCGGTGCAGGCGTCATCTTCATCACCCACGACATGGGCATCGCGGCCACGCTGGCCGATCGGGTGGCGGTCATGTACGCGGGCCGGATCGTCGAAACAGCCCCTGCGCAGGAGCTTTTCACCGCACCCCGGATGCCCTATACGGTCGGGCTCTTGGGCTCCATCCCCCGCATGGACGGGCCCGCGCGGACCCCGCTGATCCCGATCGTCGGCAACCCACCGGCCATGCACGCCCTGCCACAGGGCTGCTCCTTCGCGCCGCGCTGCCCCGTCGCCATCGACGAGTGCCGCGCGGCCGAACCGCCACTGCAGGACACTGGGCCAGGGCATCAGGCGGCCTGTATCCGGACCGCGGAGGTGGGCAGCCGGGAACTGTTCACGGCCTACCGCAAGGAGATCGAGGTACCGGAGGAGATCGCGAAAGTCGACTCCTCGCAGGTGGTGCTGAAAGTGACCGACCTGCGCAAGACCTTCCCGCTCACCAAGGGTGTGGTGTTCCGTCGCCGCGTCGGCGAGGTCAAGGCGGTCGATGGCATCAGCTTCGAGGTGCGGGCAGGCCGCACCCTCGCGCTGGTCGGCGAATCCGGCTCGGGTAAGTCGACCACGCTCACCCAGATCATGGACCTGTTGCGGCCGGAGGGCGGCAGCATCGAAATCCTGGGCAGCGACGTCTCCGCTCTCACGAAGCAGCAGCGCCGGAACATCCGTCGGAAGATGCAGATCGTATTCCAGGACCCGTCGGCGTCGTTGGATCCGCGCCTGCCGATTTCGGATGCGCTGGCCGAACCGTTGCGCATCGACGGACGGTCCCGCGAGGAGATCAACCGGCGCGTACCGCAGTTGCTCGAGCAGGTGGGACTCCGGCCTGAACATGCCGACCGGTACCCGGCGGACTTCTCTGGTGGCCAGAAGCAGCGCATCAATATCGCGCGGGCACTGGCCCTGGATCCGGAACTGCTGGTGCTCGACGAGCCGGTCTCGTCGCTGGACGTCTCCATTCAAGCAGGTGTGCTCAACCTGCTGCGCGACCTGCAAGCCGAGCGTGGTTTGTCGTATTTGTTTGTTTCACACGACCTGTCGGTAGTGCGTAACCTTGCCCACGACATTGCGGTCATGTACCGCGGGCAGATCGTCGAATACGGACCGGCGGAGCGAATTTTCGCCAGTCCGGAGCACGAATACACCCGCGCACTGATCGACGCGGTGCCGGTACCGGTGGCGACCCGATAGGAGGGGTGTCGGATGCGGAGTGGACGAGCATGCGCCGCAATAATTCTCGCGAGCGGGCTGGCGCTGGCGGCCTGCAGCGGCAGTACACCGGCCCCGACCGGAACCGGCGAGCTGGGCACCGCGTCCGACATCAATCCCCATCCACGTGACGACATCAAGGATGGTGGGAACCTCCGGCTGCCCACCCCCGAGGTACCCGTCAACTGGAACACCCTCCAGATCGACGGCAATGACGGTGATTACGCCGACATCATCAAATTCCTGATGCCGCGGTCTTTCGACACTGATGCCGCGGGCAACCTCACCGTCGATCACGACTTCTTCACCGATGTGCAGCTCACGTCCACCAACCCACAGGTCGTCACCTACACCATCAACCCCAAGGCGGTGTGGTCCGATGGCACCCCCATCACCTGGGAAGACATTGCGTCCGAGGCGAATTCGCTGAACGGCAGGAACAAGGACTTCCAGATCGCCATCAGCAATGGTTTCGACCGGGTGGCGAAGGTCGAGCGCGGCACCGACGACCGGCAGGCCGTCATCACCTTCGACAAGCCCTACGCCGATTGGCGTGGACAGTTCGCTGGCAATGCCATGCTGTACCCGAAATCGGTGACGGCCGATCCCAATTCTTTCAACAAGTCCCTGGTGAACGGGCTCCCGGTCTCTGCCGGACCGTTCGTGCTGCAGTCCATCGACCGCACCGGCGGCCTGATCACGCTGGCCCGCAACCCCAAATGGTGGGGAAACACCCCGAAGCTCGACACCGTGACCATCCGGGTACTGGACCGCAACGCGTGGACGCAGGCGGTGCAGAACAACGAGCTCGACGCAGCCCTGCTCAGCACCGTCGGCGATCTACAGAACCTGCGTTCGGTGCCGGGTGTGGCCATCCGCCACACCCCGTTGAACCGGTGGCGGTACTTCGCCTTCAACGGCGCACCTGGCTCGGTCGTCGCCGATCCCCAACTGCGCGTCGCCATCTCGAAGGCGATCGACCGGCAGCGCATCGCCGAGACAATGCAGAACGGGCTGGTCGACAAGCCCCAGCCGCTGAACAATCACGTATTCCTGCGCGGTCAGCACGGTTACCAGGACAACAGTCTCGGCTTCGACCCGGTCGCCGCCGGCCGGGAACTCGACGCGCTCGGCTGGGTAAAGCAGGGCGACTTTCGGGTCAAGGACGGCAAGAAACTGTCGATCCGGGACGTCTTCTACAACGATGACACCTGGGTTCAGATCGCCAAGCTGATCCAGCAGGATCTGCGCCGGATAGGCGTCGAACTGACCATCGACGCGCGCCCGGCGCAACGCTTCTTCACCGACGTCATCCAACCCGGCGATTTCGACGTCTGTCAGTTCTCGCTGGCCGGTGATGCCTTCGTATTCAACAGCATCCCGCAGATTTTCGGGCTGTACCCCAATGATCTACAGCTCAACTACGGGCGCATCGGATCGCCGGAATTGAACACGCTGATCGACCAGACCCTGTCCGAACTGGACCAGGACAAGGCCATCCAGATGGCGAATCAGGTCGACCGCAAGATCTTCGAGGAGGGCCACTCGCTGCCGTTGATGCAGGATGAGGGCAACTACGGGGTACGGTCCGAGCTGGCCAACTTCGGCTCCGCCGGGCTGGCCTCCTACGACTACACCGCCATCGGGTTCCTGAAGTAGGCCCGGCCGAAAGTTTCGACAGCCGTCCGCGGCGGAAGGAGCGGTCCATGCGGATACGTTCGACCATGATTCGACTCGCGATCCCGATGGTCGCTCTCGGGTTGGTCGTGACGGGGTGTAGTTCCAGCAGTAATGAAGGTGGAACCGCGACCCTTGGCACGACCAATGCCATCAACCCGCATCCGGTCTCGGACCTGAAGGACGGCGGCAACCTCCGGCTGTCGCTGACCTCGTTCCCGGCCTCGTTCAACGCGTTGCACGTGGATGGAAATACCCAGGACACCTCCGATGTCGTGTCGCCGACACTGCCCGTAGCGTTCGACAGCAACGCGGCCGGCGAACTCACCGTCAACCACAACTTCTTCACCGACATCACGCTGACCTCCACCAACCCGGAGGTCGTCACCTACACCATCAACCCCAAGGCGGTGTGGACCGACGGAACTCCCATCACCTGGGAGGACATGAAGTCGCAGTGGCAGGCGTCGAACGGCACCAACAACGAGTACCAGGTGGCCTCCACCTCGGGCTACGACCAGGTCGGCAAGGTCGAGCGCGGCGTCGATGACCGGCAGGCCGTCGTCACCTTCGCCAAGCCTTACGGCGAGTGGCAGAGTCTGTTCGGCCAGCTGTTCCCCAAGGCGGACACCGAGACCCCACAGGCATTCAACGATTGGGCGCGCAATTCGCTGCCGGTCAGCAGCGGCCCGTTCATGATCACCAATATCGACCGCACCCAGAACCGGATCACGTTGAGCCGCAACCCCAAATGGTGGGGTGACGCGCCGAAGCTGGACAACATCACCTTCAGCGTGCTCGATTACTCCGCCATCGTGCCCGCGATCCAGAACAACGAACTCGATGAGGCCTACGTCTCCGGGCTCGAGGCCGTCACCGGTGCACGTCAAGCACCCGGCGTCGAAATCCGGCGGGCCGCGGAGCCGACCTACAGCTTCATCGCGTTCAACGGTGCGCCCGGCTCGCTGTTCGAGGACCTGAAGCTGCGGCTGGCCATCGCCAAGGCAATCGACCGGCAGACCATCGTGGATACCAGCCAGCACGGAATCGTCGACAACCCGAAGCCGCTGAACAACCATATCTACATCGACGGTCAGAAGGGTTACCAGGACAATTCGCAGGACGTAGCCTTCAATCTGGACCAGGCCGCCAAGGAATTGGATGCCCTCGGCTGGATCCGCAACGGTGACGTACGCGAGAAGGACGGCAAGAAGCTGATCATCCGCGATGTCATGTACCAGCAGGACTCCTGGGTGAACACCGCCAAGATCATCCAGGCCGACCTGCAGAAGATCGGCGTCAAACTGGATATCCAGACCGTCCCCGGCACCGGCCTGTTCACCAATGTCATCGACCCCGGCAACTACGATCTCGCGCAGTGGAGCCGCAGCACCAGCGTGCTGCCGATCGGGGCGTTGAAGCAGTTCTACTACTACGACCCGAACAATTGGCAGGGCAACAAGTCTCGCCTCGGCTCGCCGGAACTGAACGCGGTCATCGATCAGGCGATGGCGGAGCTGAACCCGGACAAGGCCATCGAGCTGGCCAACAAGGCCGACAAGATGATCTGGGACGAAGGGCATTCGATGCTGTTCAACCAGGCGTCCGGTACCCACGCCGCCCGTACCGACCTGGCCAACTGGGGCGCGTTTGGCCTGGCGACCGCCGATTACCTGAAGGTCGGCTTCCTCAAGTGAATCTCCGGACGGGCCATCCGCTGGCCTATCCGGCGCTCGTGACGATCGGGACCCTGGCGATCACCCTCGCCTGGGTCCCGTTCGCCGATCCGGAGCAGGTGGCCATGCTGGGCACGGTGGCCGTGATCATTCTGGGCTACAGCGGGTTTCGGTTCGCGGTTGCGCTCGGGTACCTGCCCGCCGGGCTGCCCAGCACTGTGGACGGCCGCGAGGTCGCGGTGCGGCGGGTGCGGCAGCAGCATCGGCTGGTCAGCCGGTCGTGGCTGGAGTTCACGATCGGCGGGAGAGACCTGTGGCTGCCGGTGTATTTCGCCCCGGGGCTGGTGACGCTCACACCGGACACGGCCGAATTGGCCGGGCGAACAGTGCGTGTCGGCGAGCTGCGGGTGTATCCCTCCGGGCGACTGCGGGATTCGGAGCCGGTGGGGCGGCTGATCGACAATCCGACGCGGCCGGATCCCGAGGCGATCGGCCGGACCGGGCCGGGGCGCAGGATATTGCTGGACGCGCAGTCCGCTGTCGTCGGACCGTTCGCGGGTCTGTTGTGGGTGTACGTGGCGGGTGGCGGATCGATGGCATTTGTAGCCGCCACCCTGGTGGCGGCGGCCACGGCTACCTGGCTTTCGGCCGTTCGCGGCTCCGATCCGAGCTGACCCGCGCAGCAGGAGCGCCCCCGCCCAGCCATTCCGGCGCAGGCGCTCTGTGAAGTTGCTTCAGTGCTTCCATATCCCGCTGGCGAGAAACCCATCCCAGTCCTCGCCAGCGAACACCAGAGCGGGACCAGCGGGGTCTTTGGAGTCGCGGATTCCAACCTGGCCGCCCGCGAACGCGACTTCGACGCATTCGCCGCCGCTACCGCCGCTGTGTGTGCTCTTGCGCCATTGCGCTGTGGACCAGTCGATGTTCACGCCATGAACTCCCTTGCCGTCTTGCGGAGCAGGTCCCTGCTGGCCGGCTCGTTCAACGCTAGTTTGCGATGTTCGGCGGCGGCACGTCGGTATCGATCCACCACACGCTGATCGGTGAAATACATTGCTCCCGTGTAGCTCTCAACATAGACCACGGTCGGCTCGATGGGTTGGCCGTCCGTTCCGGCGCCGAAGTCCAGCACGATGAAGGGGCCAGTCAGGTCGCCGAGGGGGAGCCCGGCCGAGTAGGGCAGAACCCTGATGCTGAAGTTGTCACGGGTGCTCAAGTCGGCAAGGTGCCGAAGCTGGGTGGCCATGATTTTGGCGCTGCCGATAACTCTGTGCAGCACCGACTGGTCCAGCACCATATCCACCGCGATCGGATGCGCTTTGCGGGTGAACAGCACCTGTCGGTTCAGGCGTATTTCGACGCGGCGATCGATCTCGGCGGCAGTTGCCCCGGGATTGACCGTTGTGAAGAGCGATCGAGCGAAGTTGGCGGTCTGCGCCAACCCGGGAACCAGCTCGGCGTAGGAGGTCAGCTTCGTCGCATCGGCCTCCAGCCCGATGTATACGTCGAAGTCCTCCGGAATCAGGTCGCCGTACTCGTGCCACCAGTGTTTGGTGTTGGCCTGTTGCGCGAGTCCCTTCAGTCCCTCGGTGGTCGTCTCGTCGGCACCGAGCACGCGACAGATCGCTTCGATGTCCCAGAGCCGAATCCGCACTGCGGGATCAGCAGTCTCCAGTCGCTGCACGGTGGAGTCGCCCCGTTCGATCGCCTTGGCGACGTTGGCGATCGTCAGACCGGACCGCTGCCGTAGGTCGCGCAGATGCCTCCCGAGTTGCCGTCGTGGGATTGTGGACCCGTTCTGAGACATCTTCCCTCCTATGTGAATGCGAAACACTTGCATCCTGGATGACGTTTCAAGCAGCCCTGAATCAGGTGATACACGCAGTGAATTGGGTGATCAGTGTCTCTGAATTCTACGCTGGCCGTTTGGGGCAACCCTGGTGAATTCTCCAAATTCCGTTGTTCGGCAACTGGATTCACGGTGAGCTGAATGCGCGTCCGGGCAATCACACCCACAAACTGGACGCCCTGAATTCAAACGAAGATCAGAACGAGCTGACTTGAGGGATGCCGAAATGCCTTTGGACACATGGAATTTTCTTCTTGTTGTGGCTTCCTGCGCCCTCCTTGTCGCAGGTGTGCGCTGGAGTGTCGGCGGCGACCGCTTCCCTGCCCCGGCGGAGGTGGGTGATCCGGTACTCGTGGCCGGTGGCTTCGAGCTGCGTCGGGTGCCGCTAGAGAATCGGCATCGAATGCACGGCAGGCATCGGGCCGGGTGATGAGATGACGAATCCGTATGTGGCACCTGGAAACTTCCCGAGGCGGGATCCCGAGGAATCGATTCGCCGCCATCCGGCCTGGCACGCGAAACCGTCCGCACACGTGGCGTTCTCGGATCGCGACATCGATGCACTCCTGCAAGCCCACGACAATGACGCCTGCCGGAGGGCGGAGTGCGCGCTGCGGCGGCATCTGCTCGAAGTACGCGCGCAACGCGAGGAGGAGGACCCCCGCTCGTGAACGAACTGCCGGATTGGGCCAAACAAGCTGCGGCAGTGTGCTTTCGAGTATCCGGGCGGGCAGCAGTCGAGTGCCGGATCGACCGCGCCACCAGTCATGGAATCACCCTGTCGAACGGCGAGCGCTTCGAGATCGCACACCTGCGTCGCGGGAAGACAGACGACACGAGCTATTTCGAGAAATTCGACGCGCGCGCACGCATCAAGAAAACGGCACGGCGGACATGAGGCGATCGCTGAACGTTCTACGGCCCGTCCCGGGAGTGCTCCGCCCCGGGACAGGCCGTAGAAATGGCTATTCGGTCTGGGCGCGGCGGGCTGCTTTTTCGGCGGCCTCGGCGGCGTCCATGGCGTTGGCCTCCTCGAGGGTGGGGGCGCTGCCGCCCAGGCGCGCGGGCACCCAGTACGCGCCGGGCTCGTGGACGTAGTCTTTCTGCAGGTCCAGGAGCATTTCCGACATGGTCTTGTGCAGCTGCTCGGTCAGTGCCGAGGCCGGTTCGAAGGGGGAGATGGGCTTGCCGACCGCGATGGAGATGGGGGTGTTGGTGCGGCCCAGGCGCTTCGGGAAGCCCTTGGTCCATACGCGCTGGGCGCCCCAGATGACGATGGGGATGATGGGGACGCCGGCCTCGATGGCCATGCGGGCCGCGCCGGACTTGAACTCCTTGAGTTCGAAGCTGCGGCTGATAGTGGCCTCGGGGTAGACGCCGACCAGTTCGCCGGCGCGCAGGCGGTTGACGGCCTCGTGGTACGACTCCGCACCCGCGGCACGGTCCACCGGGATGTGCTTGAGGGCGCGCATGATCGGGCCGGAGATGGAATTGTCGAAGACTTCCTTCTTGGCCATGAAGCGGACATAGCGCCCGGTGGTGCGTGCTGGCAGACCGGCGTAGGTGAAGTCCATGTACCCGGTGTGGTTGATCGCGATCACCGCGCCACCGGTCGCCGGAATGTTTTCGTCGCCCTTGACGGTGAACTTCAGGCCCTGCAGCGCGAAGATCGTGCGGGCCAGGCCGATGACGGGGTAATAGACGGGTTCCACAGTTCCGCTAGCCTAGTCGCTGCCCGCGCGGCATCCAGTGATACCGGTAACAGCAATTCAGTTGATGTGACTTCTCGACACTGAAAGAGGTTCGCACGAGTGGAAAACGGCCGGACAGCGTTGCGTGCACAAATCCACCAGGGGTTGCTCGGGACGCTGATAGTCGGCGCGGCCTGCCTTGCCGGCGGCTGCGATTCGAAAGCCGGAATCGAGGGCACGGATTTCGGGGCCGACCTCGATATGTCCAGTGCAACCAGCAGTAGCCCCAGCCCGATCGCGGCGGTGAGCGGCGGCGTCGGGGCGGCACCCGGGAAACCGGATGCGGCGCCGGCCGTCGCGCGCTGGGCGGCCGACCTGCAGGGAAGGGGGCTGGACGAACTGGCCGGCCTCTGCTGGACCATGGCGCCGCCCAATATTCAGAGCATGTACGCCGAGCCGCAGGCGATCATCGATGCGCTCGCCGGACCGGGTGTCTCCAGCGGCCAGTCCGTGACCTGGCAGAACGCCGAGGTCACGGTGACCGCGCAGGACCGCGACATCGCGACCGGCTATGCCTGCCCGCACGTCTACCCGACCGGGGGCGAACTCAGCTTCAATGCCGCCGACGCGCGACACACGGTGCGGCGCTTCCTGTCTCGCTCCATGGGCCGGCCGTTGCATCCCACCGACCGGGAGGACGCGTATCCACTGGTCTGCGCCGCGGGCCGGACCTGGGATCCGGACGGCAGCGGGAAACCGGCCACCGCGCCGCTGGCGGCGAACCCGTCGAAGCCGGGGGCGGTCAGGACCTTCGTGGACCAGTCCATCAAGTCGGAGTGGCCGCGCGGCGGGTACATCACGGTGTCGGTCCCGGTCACCACGGCCGCCGGAGACCAGACAAAGCAGATATACACCTTGAAGTCGGGCTCCGAGGGTTACTGCATCGGCGACGTCTCCGGCTAGCCAGTACTCTGGGTGGCTGGTAACGGTCAGGGAGGAATGAAGCTCGTGCAGATCACCAGCGTCGGACACGCCGGATTCCACATTAGAACCGCTGCCGGAACGATCCTGTGCGATCCGTGGGTCAATCCGGCCTATTTCGGATCGTGGTTCCCGTTCCCCGACAACACCCAGCTGGACTGGGACGAGCTCGGCAACTGCGATTTCCTCTATGTCTCGCACCTGCACCGTGACCACTGGGACGCCAAGCTCCTGGCCGACAAGGTCAGCAAGGACACCACCGTCCTGCTGCCCGACTACCCGGTGCCGGACCTCAAGCGGGAGCTCGAGAAGCTCGGCTTCACCAAGTTCGTGGAGACCGAGGACTCGGTCAAGACCACCGTCACCGGTCCGGGCGGCGACCTGGACATCATGATCATCGCGTTGCGCGCGCCCGCCGACGGCCCGATCGGCGACTCCGCCCTGGTCGTCGCCGACGGGGAAACCGTGTGCTTCAACATGAACGACGCCCGGCCCGTCGACATGGACGTGCTGCACGACGCGTTCGGCCACGTGGACATCCACCTGCTGCAGTACTCCGGCGCCATCTGGTACCCGATGGTGTACGACATTCCGGCTAAGACCAAGGCCAACTTCGGCAAGCAGAAGCGCCAGCGCGGCATGGACCGCTGCCGCTCCTACATCGAACAGGTCGGGGCCACCTGGGTCGTCCCGTCGGCCGGCCCGCCGGTCTTCCTCGACGACGAGCTGCGCTACCTCAACGACGACCGCGGCGACGAGGGCAATATCTTCCCCGACCAGATCGTCTTCCTGGATCAGATGAAGATCCACGGCAACGAGGGCGGGCTGCTCATGATCCCCGGCTCGACCGCGGATCTGCGTGGCAAGGAACTGAATTCGCTCACCCACCCGGTCGACCCGGACACCATCTACGGCGACAAGGCCGCCTACATCGAGGCCATGGCCCAGCGCATGGCGCCGGTGCTGGCCGCCGAGAAGGCCACCTGGGCCCCGGCCGAGGGCGAGCCGCTGCTGCCCGCGCTCAAGGCCAAGTTCGAGCCGATCATGGCGCAGAGCGACCTCATCTGCGACGGCATCGGCTACCCGGTCGGCCTGGTCATGGGCGAGGAGACCGTGGTGCTCGACTTCCCCAAGCGGGTGGTGCGCGAGCCCATCGAGGGAGAAGGCAAGTACCGCTACGGATTCCGCATCGACCCGCAGCTGGTGCGCACCGTGCTCCGCGACGACGAGCCGGACTGGGTGAACACCATCTTCCTGTCGACGCGCTTCACCACCTGGCGCATCGGCGGCTACAACGAATTCCTCTACACCTTCTTCAAGTGCCTCACCGACGAGCGCATCGCCTACGCCGACGGCTGGTTCGCCGAGGCACACGACGACTCCGCCTCCACCGAACTCGACGGCTGGGAAGTGCAGCGCCGCTGCCCCCACCTCAAGGCCGACCTGTCGAAATTCGGTGTGGTCGAGGGCAATACGCTCACCTGCAACCTGCACGGCTGGCAGTGGGATCTGGAATCGGGCCGCTGCAAGACCTCCAAGGGCCACGAGCTGCGCTCGAAGAAGCTGGTCTGACCCGGTGGCGGCCGTTGCCCGGTGCATCGGCCGCCACCGGCCCTGCTCATCGTCGCGGGCGCCTGCGGGCGTCCCGCGCACGCGATACCGCAGCGCGGTCTCCGGCCCGGGCGCCCGCGGTCCTCAGCACCTCGAATTCCCGCGCGACACCGGTGAACATTCCCAGCAGCAGTATCGCCACCAACGCCGCACCGGCCGCGGTCCACGGCGGCAGCAGCGCCACCGCCACCACGGCCTCCACCGCCGGGAGCGCCCAGGCCACCGCGGGTATCCAGGCAAGCGGGACCCCGAACTCCCCCACCGCCTTCCGGGTGCCGGGCCCATCGGCGAGCTTTCCCCACGCCGACAGGCCGAACACCACGGCCAGCACCAGACGCGCGACCCACACCACGTAGTCGATAGCCATGATCGCACCATCGCACACTCATGTGGACAGCGAATTACGAATCCGGGGAACAGATTTCACCCGCGCGATCGGGCGGCCACGGCGACCGCCACGAAGGTCAGCACGCAGCCGATGATCGCCGACACCGAGAGCCCGATCCCGGTCGGCGCCACCACATCCAGCACCAGCGACGCCAGCAGCTGGCCCGCCACCGAGGTCAGGCCCAGCAGTAGCACCCCGATCCAGCGGACCACCAGCACCGCCAGCGCCACGAACGAAATGCCGATCAGGCCACCGAGATACAGCCACGGTTCACTCGGCAGCGGCCCGAGACCACCGCGCCGGACCAGCTCGCCCGCCTCGATGACCATCAGCGCCGCCGTGCCAGTCGCGAAGTTGCCGAGCGTCGCCGACAACGGTCCGCCGACCGCACCCACCCGGCCGTTCACCGCCTGCTGCCAAGCCACCAGCAACCCGGCGACCAGCGGTAACGCCACCAGCAGCATCGAGGCCGTCGAATGCCCGGCGACCGCGCCGGTGCCGCTCCGGCCGAGCACCGCGAGCAGCACGGCGACCAGCCCGAGCACCGCCGCACCGATCCGCCCGGCCGTCACCGGCGTCGGTCCGCCCGGGCCTAAACCCAGCCGATCCACCACCAGGCTGCTCACCAACTGCCCGGCCACCGCGGCCACCGTGAACGCCGTCACCCCGATGGTCGCCACCGTGAGCCCCTGACACGCAACGAAATACGCCCCCGACAGACCACCCAGCAGCTGCCACCATCGCAACTCTCCGGTACCGAGCGCGGCCCGCACCCGCCCGGCCCCCGCCCGCAAGCGCCCGCTGCCCGCGAACACGACGGCCAGGATCAGCAATCCACTCCCGAAACTGATGGTGGCCGCCGCAATCCCATCGCCCAGCCGCTGCCCCAGCTCACCATTGATCCGCGCCTGAACGGCCACGGCCGCGCCGATGGACCCCCCGAATCCCAACCCCGCCCACCGCCGCATTTCCACCGCCCGATTGTCCCCGCCTTCCCTGGCACAGAACCGACCGACCGGATCATGTCGCGCGTCGCTTGGTCACAGCCGCCGCACTGAACTCGGATCCCGTTCCGGCACAGGACGGCCCGCTACCACGCTCGGGCGCTACCCCGGGCGTCCGATGACCTCCGCCGCCCCGGATCAGGGCTGCTCCGAATATCGTGCAGCAGGCCCCGGCACCAGATCCGAGTCCGGTGCCGTCCGGGGCAGCCAGGTGCGGACCAGGGCCGCGGCCAGCAGCAGCGGCACCCCCAGCAGAGCGACCATGACCGGCAAGGACAGCCAGGTCGTGGCCACCGCCGCGAACACGAAGACCAGCAGGGCGATCATCTCGGTGGCGAAGCCGGACACCGAGGTCACGGTCGCACGTGCCGGGCCCGAGATGGCGTCCTGCAGGCGGGCCGAGGCGATGACGTCGGCGTTGTAGTCGATGCCGTAGGCGATGCCCACCGCCGAAAAGCCCACGGCCGTCAGCACATACATCGCCTGCGGGTGATCGGCGGCCGCGCCCGCCAGCAGCGCACCGGCGATGAACAGGAGACCGGCCACGGCCAGCGCCACGACCATGACTCGCGCCGACATGCCCTCCGTGCGGCCCGCCAGCGACGCGCCGGCCAGGGCTCCGGCCACCGTGACACCCACCAGGACCGCGGCCAGGGCCGGGCCGGCGCCGGCGTGATCGGCCAGCAGGGCGAAGTACTCGTCGAACGCGGTGATGCCGTTCAGCAGCGCCACCAGGATGACGCCGCCCCGAATCACCCTGACCCGCATGGCCTCTCGCATACCCGAGCGCAGCATGGCCAGGTAGCCGGTGGATTCCGATTCGGCTGTACGGGTTTCGGACGGGGGGTCGGGGTCATCAGTTCGCACGTGCGGCTCCTGCGCGGCCACACCGCCATCCGTGTCCTCGGCATCGTTATCCGGGGCCTCGACACCACCGTCCGTGTCTTCGAGCTCCTCCACCTCCGCCGCGGACACCGACTTCGGCGCGGTCGGCAGCAGGGCCGCGGCGGCGGTGTGCACGGCGGCGATCACCACACTGGACCAGGCGACCAGCGCGTAGCCGCCCCACGCGTACAGCGGGGCCGCGACCAGAATGCCCGCCAGCGCAGCCGATTCGGTCGCGGCGCGGACATAGCCCACCAGCCGCGGGTATTCGGCCGTCGCGGCGCGAGCGTGCAGATCGTCGTAGATCAGCGCCTCGAAAGTGCCCGAGCGGAGCGCGCCCGAAGTACCCCACAGCACGAAGCCGACGGCGAATCCCAGATAGGAGGGGTACAGCGTCCACACCGCGAAGCCCGCCGCCAGCAGCGCACCCGACAGCACGAGCAGGCCGCGCCGCGAGACCGTGTCGGCCCAGGCGCCGGAGGGAATCTCCAGCAGGAACGAGGTCGCGGACCAGAGGGCGAACAGCGACGAGATCTGCCCCGCGTTCAGGCCGTGGTCGGCGAACAACAGCGCGTAGATCGCGTAGAGCGGGATCAGGTCCGCCGTGACGGCGAACAGCATCGCCCGCAGCGTCAGTGCGCGTATCGAGTGGGTTGATACCCGTATCGAGTGGGTCGGTGCGTGCGGAGAGCCCACGCGCTCGGCGCGAGCCCGGGGCAGCGCGCTACGGAGTACGAATCAACAGGCGTAGATGAGCAGCCGCATGGGATCAACCCTGCGCGCCGGGCGCCCCACCGTCAAGCGGATTGTCCAGCGGTACCCAGCCATTGGTCGACGGCTCGCCCTCCGACACCGCCGCGCCGACCAGACCGTGCCGGTCGTTGAGGTCGTTGATGAGCTCGGCCACCGGGTGCGAATCGCTGTAGTGGTAGCCCTGGGCCAGCGCGAAACCGAGCTCGGTCAGTACAGCGGCCTGGTATTCGGTCTCCACGCCCTCGGCGATGACTTGCAGGTCCAGCGACTTGCTCAGCGCCGCGATCACGCCCAGCAGCGGCGGCGCGGGGGAATCCGACTGGATGGACGCCACGAAGGACTGGTCCACCTTGAGGATGTCCGACGGCAGCGTGGCCAGCCGGCTGAGCGAGGAGTAGCCGGTGCCGAAATCGTCGATGGCGATGCGGACGCCGAACTCGCGCAGCTTGTGCAGGTTCGCGATGGCCGTCTCGGATTCGGCGGCCAGCTCGCTCTCGGTCACCTCGAGCACGAGTTGCTCGGCGGGCCAACCGGTTTCCGCGAGGATGCCGGAAACCCGGTCGGCGTACTCGGTTTCGGCCAGCTCCAGCCCGCTCACATTGACGTTCAGGGTCAGATCCAGCTGGGCGAAGGTCTCCTGCAACCGGGCGGCATCGGCGCAGGCCCGCCGCAACACCAGCTCGTCCAGATCGGAGATGAGGTCGTATTCCTCGGCGACCCGGATCAGCCCATCGGTGGTCACCTCGGGCTGCGCGTGGGAAGACCAGCGCAGCAGGGCTTCCACGCCGACCGCGCGGGTCGCGCCATCGGTGAGACTCACGATCGGCTGGTACTGCACATCCAGCGTGCCGCGATCGATGGCCTCCCGCAGCTCCACCGCCAGCGGCAGCTGCCGCGAGGACTCCAGCACGGTGCGATTGCGGCCCGCCTGCTTGGCCCGGTACAGGCCCACATCCGCACGCGACACCAGCAGCGACCCGGATTCGCCCGGCTGCCAGGACGTCACACCCGCGGAGCAGCCGGTGGTGACGGCCGCGCGCAGCTCCTCGGTCAGCAGAATCGCGGCCTGCTCGGTGGTCCCGGGCAGCAGCAGCGCGAACGCGTCACCGCCGTAGCGGGCCAGCCGCTGCTCCGGCGCAAGCAGTTTCGACCAGGCGTCGGCCACCCGCCGCAGCACGGCGTCACCGGCCCGGTGCCCGAGGTGATCGTTGATCTTCTGGAAGCGGTCCAGGTCCACCAGCACCAGGGCCAGGCCCTGGCCGGTGCGGGTGGCGTGCGCGATGGCATTGCTCAGCGCCCGATCGAAACCACGCCGGTTCAGCAGCCCGGTCAGCACATCGATATCGGCGTCCGACGCCATACGCGTCAAAATGCCGACCACGATGCCGATTCCGAACGTGATACCCGCCGGAATGATGCCCGACCACCACGGCAACCCGCGCGACGGCACCACCCACAGACAGCAGACGATGGCGAACGCTATGTGCCCGCCCAGCCAGCGCCAGGAGAAGAAGATGGCGGCATCACACGCGACGAACACATAGAACGCCGCCAGACTGATCGCGCCGACCGTATTCGGAAACCAGTGCACCGCAACGGTCACCAGCACGGTCGCGGTCGCCACATACGCGTGATGCACCGAATGCGGCAGCCGCGGACCCCAGATCAGCAGACTGATACCCAGCAGCAGCGCCACGAACGCCGCCGCACCCACCAGCGGCCGATTGCCCTCGTCACCCGGAGCGACCGCAGTCAGAACCAGGCCCAGGACCCCGCCCATGACGTAGAACGCCCCGGTGGTCCGAGCCATGACCATTGCCGTCGCCAGCGCCGACGCCGCCCGTACCCGGGTCCGGGTATCGCCGCGGGACCCGATTCCTCGCACGCTGCCTAGCCTAGACACAAGCCCTGCCACCAGTAGACACAACCGACGGAATAAGCCACGCCGAGTAGCGAATATTCAGCGAGGTACCAGCACGTCGGTGCCCACGAAAGGCACCAGCGCAGCGGGCACCCGCACCGAACCATCGGCTTGCTGATGGTTCTCCAGCAGAGCGACGATCCACCGAGTCGTGGCCAGAGTGCCGTTCAGGGTGGCGGCGATCTGCGGCTTGCCGTTCTCGTCCCGGTACCGGACATTCAGGCGACGCGCCTGGAACGTCGTGCAATTCGAGGTCGAGGTGAGCTCGCGGTAGGTCTGCTGCGTGGGAACCCAAGCCTCGCAATCGAATTTGCGGGCGGCCGAGCTGCCCAGGTCGCCGGCGGCCACATCGATGACCCGGTAGGGCACCTCGATGGCGGCGAGCATCTCCTGCTCCCAGGCCAGCAGCCGCCGGTGCTCGGCGTCGGCCTGGTCCGGCGTGGTGTAGACGAACATCTCCACCTTGTCGAACTGGTGCACGCGGATGATGCCGCGCGTGTCCTTGCCATAGCTGCCCGCCTCCCGGCGGAAACACGACGACCAGCCGGCATAGCGCTTGGCGCCCGCGCTCAGATCCAGGATCTCGCCCGAGTGATAGCCCGCCAGCGGCACCTCCGAGGTGCCGACCAGGTACAGGTCGTCGTCCTCCAGGTGGTAGACCTCGGCGGAGTGCTGGCCCAGGAACCCGGTGCCCTGCATGATCTCCGGGCGCACCAGCACCGGCGGGATCATCATGGTGAACCCGTTGGCCACCGCCTTCTGCGCGGCCAGCTGCAGCAGGCCCAGCTGCAGCAGCGCCCCGTTGCCGGTGAGGAAGTAGAAGCGCGAGCCCGACACCTTCGCGCCGCGCTCCATGTCGATCAGACCCAGCGACTCACCCAGGTCCAGGTGATCCTTGGGCTCGAAATCGAACTCGCGCGGCGTGCCGATGGTGTCGAGCACGATGTAGTCGTCCTCACCGCCGGCGGGCGCGCCCTCCTGCACCACATTCGACAGCGCGCGCTGGGCGGCGTCGAGGTCGGCGTCCGCGGCGGTCTCGGCCGCCTCGGCCTCCTTCACCTTCGCCGACAGTTCCTGACCCAGCTGCAGCAGCGCCGGACGCTCGTCCGGGGAAGCCTTTCCGACCTTCTTGCCCAGGGCCTTCTGCTCGGCGCGCAGATTGTCGGCCGTCGCGACCGCGGCGCGACGGGCGGCATCCGCCTCGAGCAGGACATCCACCAGGGAGGGGTCCTCACCGCGAGCGCGCTGCGACGCACGGACCACATCCGGGTTTTCCCGCAGGAATCGAAGGTCGATCATGGCCATTGAGCCTAGTTTGATCGCCTCCGCTTCGCTCCGGCGGGTTCGCGGCCAAGGCGCAGGCCCATGGAGCCGGAAGCTCGATTCTTCCCTTCTCCGCTTCGCTCCCCCGCTCCAACGCGGGGAGGCGGAGCGCAGTCCAGAATCGAGCCGGGCCGCGAACCTCGGGTTGATCCGACCCATCCGGCCCACCACCGGGGGATTTGCACCCTAGGGTTAGCGGCATGGGACGGCAGGGAGTCCGGCAGCGGCTCCGCCGTGGTCTTTCCGAGGAGTGAGCATGCCCCAATACACCCCGCACACCGCCGATTTCGTGGTCGTCGGAGCCGGATCCGCGGGGGCCGCAGTGGCCGCGAAACTGAGCGAGCGACCCGGCGTCAGCGTCGTGGTCCTGGAGGCCGGCGGCGAGGACAGCGACAAATTCGCCCACATTCCCGCGGCGTTCAACCAGCTGTTCCAGGGCCCCAACGACTGGAACTACCGCACCGAACCCCAGCCCGAGCTCAGCAACCGGCGCGTCTACTGGCCCCGCGGCAAGATGCTCGGCGGCTCCTCCTCCATGAACGCCATGATGTGGGTGCGCGGCTTCGCCGCCGACTACGACGAATGGGCCCGCTACGCCGGACCGAGCTGGTCCTTCGAGCAGGTGCTCCCCATCTTCCAGCGCATGGAAGCCGTCGAGGAGGCCAGCGAGCCCGGTGAAGGCCGCAAGGGACCGCTGCACATCTCCCGCCAGCGCAGCCCGCGCCCGCTCACCCACACCTACCTGCAGGCCGCCGCCGAAGCCGGATACCCGGTGGAACGCGCGAATCAGGATCGGCCACAAGGCTTCTCGCAGACCATGGTGACCCAGAAGCGCGGCGCGCGCTGGAGCACCGCCGACGCCTACCTGCGGCCGGCGCGCCAGCAGGGACGCAACATCACCGTCGTCACCGACGCGCACGTCACCCGGGTGCTGTTCGAAGGCAAGCGCGCCACCGGGGTGGAATTCCGGATCGGCAGCGAGACCAAGCAGATCACCGCCAAGCGCGAGGTCGTCCTGTCCGGCGGCGCCATCAACAGCCCGCAGCTGCTCATGCTCTCCGGCATCGGCGACGGCGACCGGTTGCAGGAGCTGGAAATCCCCGTCGTGCAGCACCTGCCCGAGGTCGGGCGCGGCCTGCGCGACCATCTGGCCGCGCCCATCATCTACCGCACCGGCGGGGGCAGCCTCTACGGCGCGGACAAGAACCTGCTCGAGCTCGCCAACTACCTGGTGCTGCGGCGCGGGCAGCTGACCTCGAACATCGGTGAGGCCTACGGTTTCGTGCGCAGCCGCGAGGAGCTCGACCTGCCCGACCTGGAACTCATCTTCGCGCCCGCGCCGTATATCGCCGAGGGACTGGGTGATCCGGACGGGCACGCGCTCACCTTCGCCGCCGTGCTGCTCAAGCCGGAATCCATCGGCAGCGTCACCCTCACCTCTCCCGACCCGTTCACCGCGCCGCGCATCAACCCGCGCTACTGCACCGAGCCCGCCGACCGCGCCGCCCTGCTCGCCGGTCTGCGCATGTGTACCGAACTGGCGAACCAGCCGGCGCTGAAGGAGCACATCGGCGAGCTCATGCAGCCGGCCGTGCCCTCCGACACCCCGATGGAGGAGGTGCTGCGGCGCTGCCTCGAGGACCACTCGCACACGCTGTACCACCCGGTCGGCACCTGTGCCATGAGCCGCGACGAATCCAGCGTGGTGGATCCGGAACTGCGGGTGCGCGGCATCGAGGGCCTGCGTGTGGCCGACACCTCGGTCATGCCGATGATCACCCGCGGCCACACCCACGCCCCGGCGGTCATGATCGGCGAGAAGGCGGCCGAGCTCATCCTTTCGTGAGGCCCCCACACTGACGGCCGAAGCACCGCCCACCAGCAGGTTCGCGGCCCGGCTCGATTCTGCACTGACGGAGCGGGGGAGCGAAGCGGAGGAGCGGAGGAGGGAAGAATCGAGCTTGCAGGGCCGCGAACCCGCCGGAGCGCAGCGGAGGCAAATAAGATTGCGCGCGATGCCTGAGCAAAAGATGCCTTCGCAGTGGCCCGCGCCTCCGTCCTCGCAGCGCCCCGGGCCGCCGAACCGTCGGAAACCGACGGCGCTGGATCGTTTGCTGACGCCGTTCCGCGCCATGGAATCCAAGCTGGACCAGAACGGTCCGCTCTCGGCGTCGACGGTGCGGTGGGGGTTGCTGGCCATGGCGATGGGCGTCACGCTGGCCGTGCTCATCACCATGTTCGTCTCCAACGGCTTCGACTCCAATCGCGTGAAGGCGCACGCGCCGGGGGCCGCCCAGCCCACCGGCGCGGTCGCGGGCGCGGCCTTCGGTACCGCCCGGGAGGGCGACTGCCTGACCTGGTCCAAGGCCAATGCCGGCGACCTCACCAAGGTCGACTGCGCCAGCAAGCACCTGTTCGAGGTCACCGCGGACATCGACCTGAGCAAGTACCCGGGCAAGGAGTTCGGGCCCGGCTCCCGCTTCCCGGACTCGCTGCGCTTCTCCGAGCTGCGCGACGAGCACTGTGTCAGCGCCGCCCAGGAATACCTCGGCGGCCGCCTGGACCCGCGCGGCAAATTCGTTGTCGGCCTGATCAATCCGGGTGAGGCGGGCTGGAAGGCGGGCGAGCGCACGCTGCGCTGCGGCCTGCAGGTCTCCGGCAGCCAGGGCCTTGCCACCAAGCCCATTACCGGCAGCGTGCGCGACATCAACCAGTCCAAGGTCTACGACCTCGGCACCTGCATCGGCATCAAGTCCAACCTGCCCACCGATCCGGTCGACTGCACCCAGCCGCACGCCTTCGAGATCGTCTCCACCGTGGACCTGGCCACCCACTTCAACGGCGGCCCGCCCTCGAAGGACGATCAGGACAAGTTCATGGAGGACGAGTGCGCCAAGGACGCCGGCGACTACCTCGGCGCCCCCGACGCACTGCGCAACAAGACCCTCACCCTGTTCTGGGACGCGCTCGACGCCCGCAGCTGGCTGGCCGGTTCCCGCAGCCTCAACTGCATGGTCGGCAAGGGCGCCGACCAGGAGGGCTTCGCCACCATCACCGGATCGGCCAAGGGCGACATCCAGATCGACGGCCAGGCGCCTGTGCCGCCGCCCAACAACGGCCGCTACACCCCGCCGCCGCTGCCCGGCGCGGCCCCGCCGGTCATCCCCCAGCCACGGTGATGCGGCGGAAGCTGTAGGCATGCCCGTCTCCATGTCCGACGACCGCTTCGAGGAATTGGTCGGCGACGCCCTCGATCTGATTCCGCGAGAGTTGTCACAGGCGATCGACAATGTGGTGGTGCTCATCGAGCCGCGCAGCGACGAGGACCCCCACCTGCTCGGTCTCTACCACGGCATCGCCCTCACCGACCGGGACTACAGCCACTACGGGGGCGCGCTGCCGGACACCATCACCATCTATCGCGAGGCCATCCTCGGGATGTGTCACAGCGAAGAAGAGGTGGTCGAGGAGGTGGCGATCACCGTGATCCACGAGATAGCACACTATTTCGGGATCGACGACGAGCGCCTGCATCAGCTGGGCTGGGGCTGACCAGCGGCATCGGGAACCGATCGGCGAACCTCCGCGTCCAATCCTCACAACCGGGGTGGAACGGAGAAGGGAGCCCGATCATGGTCGGCCACGTCCTGGTGCAGCCCGAGGTGATCCTCGCGGCCGCTCTGGAAATCGATCTGCTCGCCGAACGCCTCGCCGCGGCCGCGAGCGCGACAGCTCCGGCCACCCGTGTGCTGCCCTCCGGCACCGAGGAGGTGTCCTTCCTGGCCGCGGCGCATTTCAACAACGCCGCGCTGACCCACGACCACTCGATCGCCCAGGGCATTCTCGAACTGCATCACGCCGCCGCGACGCTGCGCGGCCAGCTGGCCCAGTACCTGGCCCAGGACGCCGTGCGCGCGGCCGGTATCGCCGCGATTCAGGTGTGAAGGGGAGACGCACACATGACGCTGGGAATCACGGGGGTGTTCTGGCTGCCCCGGATGGCCGAATTCAATTCCCTCTGCCTCGAAACCGGGGCGCACGCCATTCCGATCGCGGCCGCGAGCAGCGCCTGGGGCGCGCTCACCGCCTCCTGGGTGGACGCCACCGCCACGGTGACGCGGGTGATGGCCGAGATCGGGGGCGGTCTCGAAGGACTGAACGGGCTCACTGTGCTGGCCCGGCTGGGCGGTTTCACCGTGTGGGCCGAACAGCAGGCCGTCATGGCCGGCGTGATGGCGGGGAAGGCCGCCGCCAATGCCACCGCCTACACGGTGGCCTCCCTCGCGATGCCGAGCCTGCCGGAGATCGCGGCCGTCGAAACCGCACGGGCGGCAGCCTATTCCAGCGGCGGTGCGCTGAACGGCACCGCCGAGGCAGCCGAGGCGGCCAAACTGGCGCTGGACATCAGGGCCGCGCTGGTGATGGAAACCTATGAGGCCGCGACGAGTTCGATGGTGGCCACGCCCGGCCAGTTCCTGATGCCGCCGCCCATCGCCGTGGGCGCGGGCTCGGTCGATGCGGGTGGCGACGCGCTCACCCTTGGCAGCGATCCGCTGCAGGCGGCGCTCGGCGCGGTCGCCGTCTCGGCGCAGAATCCGGCCGTCACCAGTGCCCTGTCGCAGGTCGCGCAGGTGGCGGGGACGGTGGTCACCAGCAGTGTGACCAGCGCGGGAAACGTTGCTGGTACAGCGATTACGGCGGTCGCGAATGCGGTGACGCAAACGCCCGGCTTCGGTACCTCCGGCCTGCCGGTCACGGCGGGCGCGGGTGTCTCGACCACCGGCGCGGGCGGCGCGGCGCCGGCCACGCAGGCGGTGTCCGTCACCGGCAGCGGCGCGTCGGTGAACATCGGAAATGGCTCGGGCACACTGAAGTTGCCCGAGGGCTGGGGCGCGGGTCTCGGAAACACCGGTGGCGCACCGGCTCCCGCGGCACCGATCGCCGAACCGGTGACCGTGACCACCACCCCGGCCGCGACCGCACCGGTTCGGTCGGCCGCAACCAGCCCGCTGCTCGGCACCCGGGGCAGCGAGGAGGAAGAGTCCCACCGCGGCCACGACTACGGCCGCTCGGTGCAGGTGTTCGCCGACGGCCGGGCCATCGCGCCCGCGGTCATCGGCGGCGACCCACTGGCCGACCGGTGACCGTCCTCGGGGCGGGGCGCGGGCCGTCGACGCTGCGGTCGGTCACGCTGTCGCTCGACGAAATGCAGTATCTCCTGCAGACATTGGGGATCGACGAGCTGCCCGTGGTGCTGGATGCCATGGGCCGCTACGACAATGCCGCCGACCATGACACCGCCATGGCCGCGGCGGCCGCCGCCCTGACCGAACGTGAACTGCTCGACGGCGGCGAGGTGCATCCGGAGCTGGCCGAACGGCTGCGCGCGCTCTACCGGCCGCACTGGGTGCTGGCCGTGCGCTGGTATGTGGCGGGGCAGGTCAACCGGTGCTGTGTGGCCAAGGGCGACGACCTGGAGGTGGTGGCGCTGCGCGGCCCCGGCTCCTGTGTCATCGACGCGGCCGGTCACGATCTGCCGGGCACCGTGATGGCCGCGCTCGGCCCGGCCGATGCGCTGGAACTGTCCGGAATGAACGCGCCCACCGCGGATCTGGCTCCCGTGTTCGACGACGCGGGCGATGCCGCCACCACAGCCGCGCGACTGGCCGCGGTGGGCACCCCGGCCCGCGACGCACCGATCCTCGCTTCGGCTCTGGTGCAGGTGAATTCGCACGCGGAGATCGTCGGCGTGCGCTATGGCGACGGCACGCGCGACGTGATGAGCACCCACCTCGCGGTGTACAACACCCGGCACGGCCGTTTTCTCGCCAACACCGGCGCCGCCGCGGACGGGACCAAGTGGACGTCGCTGGCGGGCGGCACCCCGGCCCGGCTGCGCACGGCGCTGCGGGATCTCATCGAATCCCTGCCGCTGCGAACGGAATTCCCGGGCTAACCCATGGGGTCGTCGCCGCCGGCCGCGATGGCGTCGCCGAACGGTGCGTGATAGCGGCCCCAGCGGGTGCACTCCCAGGTGCCGTTCTCGAACGGCTGCAGCTCGATGGTCTCGGTATTGTCCAGGTGGTTGTTGGCGGCGAAAGGCCTGGGCACGCCGGTCAATTCGCGCGAGACCAGCCGCATGGCCGCGCCGTGGCTGACCACGATGACATCGTGGGCGTCCGGGCGGCTCAGATAGTCGTCGCGCAGTCGCTGCAGCGCCGGGACATAGCGGGCGAGCACGTCCTCCCCCGATTCGCCACCCGGCACCCGGACGCTCAGATCACCGAAATGCCAAGCGTGATAAACCTTCTGGAATTCCTCGTGCGCGGCCGGGGTGTTCAACCCCTCGAGGTCGCCGAGCTGCACCTCCTGCAGATCCTCCAGCACATCCAGCGCGACGCCGGTGGCGGCCTCGATGTAGCCGCCGGTCTGCCGGGCGCGCAGCGCGGCCGAGGAGAACAGGCGCTGCGGCGGGACGGCCAGGTTCGCACCGTAGCTCTTCGCCTGCGCCACACCGCGTTCGGTGAGCGGCAGGCCCGGCAGCCGGGTGTCGAGGATCTTGCCGACATTGCCCTCGGTCTCGCCGTGCCGGACCAGGATGAGTTTGCCGGTCACAGGTCGGCCACCCCCTTCTTCAGATCGGCCAGCCAGGCCGCGCCGGGTGCATCCGGCGGCGGCGGGGTGCCGGTGGCCGCGGTGGCGGGCCAGGAGCCGAGGAATCGGATCCGGGCGGCCGTGCGGTGCAGTGCCTTCAGCGCCTCGGCGACCGCGGCATCGTCGATGTGCCCGACGCAGTCCAGGTAGAAACGGTAGGTGCCCATGCCGGTACGGGTGGGCCGGGATTCGATGCGGGTGAGATCGATACCGCGGGTGGCGAATTCGGCGAACGCGCGCATGAGCGAGCCCGGCTCGTTGGCCAGCTCCAGCACGATGGAGGTGCGGTCGGTCCCGGTGCGCGGCGGCGCCGGCCGCGGGGCGGTGACCAGCACGAAGCGGGTGACGGCCTGATCGACATCGGCGACGCCGTCGGCCAGGGTGGTGAGCCCCAGGCGGGCGCCGGCCAACGCGGTGGAGACGGCGGCATCGGCGTGCCCGGCGACGACGTCCTCGGCGGCCGCGGCATTGGAGGCGGAGGTGTACAGCTGTGCCAGCGGCATGGTGACGGCCAGCCACATGCGGACCTGCGCGGCCGCGACCGGATAGGCCGCGATCCGGCGCACCTCGTCGAGCTCGATGCCGGGGCGGCCCACGATGGTGAAGGCCACGTCCAGGTCGGTTTCCGCGATGATCTGCAGCCGCGGGCCCACGGCCAGCGCGTCCAGCGTCGGTGCGATGGAGCCCTCGACCGAGCTCTCGATCGGCACCACCGCGCCCGCGGCCTGACCGGCCCGCACCAGCTCGACGGCCGCGCCCTGGCTCGGGGCCGGGACACGCTCGACCGGTCCATCGAAGACTCCGGTGGACTCCAGTTTGGCGAGGGCCATCTCCGTGAAGGTTCCCGACGGCCCGAAGTAGGCGATACACGGCACGGTTACGACATTACTTGCGTGCGCCCGGTCACCCCCGGCTTTGGTCACCTCCTGGGTAACTTCGCACCCCCGGGCGCGGCGCGGTGGGTTCAGGCGCCCACTACGGCGAGGGCAGTGGTCACAGCCGCGACCTCGCCGGTTTCGATGGCCAGCAGCACCTCACGGAACGCCTCGACCGCGGGCGGTTTCAGCCCGGTGAGGAACGCGATGTCCGGTGCGGCGAGCGCGCCGCGAATGTCCTCGCCGCAGAGCGCGGCCACGGTCGCCGCCACACCCGCCAGCGCTCGCTCGCCCGAGTCGGTACGGGCCACGAAACCACTGTCGCCGTGCACGATTCGCACCAGGAACTCCGACACCGCCTCGTCGTCGAGCGCCAGGTCCAGCACCTCGACGCCCGGATCGGCGGAGACTGGGCGGACCAGCTCCTCGGTCAGTCCGCGGGCCGGGCGGGGCGGGACGGACAGGGTGAGGGCGACCGGTTCGGGCGCGGGGGACGAATCGTGCGGCACGTCTTCACGGTAGCGATCGGCACGACACCGCCGGCGCGGCCACCCGGGAAGGCCTTGCGCACGCGACCCACGTCACTTAGCTTAGGTTTACCTAATTCCACCCGGAGGTGTGTATGCCACCCGCGGCCCAGGTCGTCGCACCTACTACCGCCGAACGCGTGCACACCGCCTGCGCGCACGCCGAGAACGCGGTCCTGGCCCTGCCCGGCCTCGACCCGGTGCCCACCTCCGTACACCTGCTGCGGCAGTGCGGGGACATGGTGTTGGCGGTCCCGATGAACTCCACCGCCGCCGCTCTTGTCCTCGGCTGCGGCGCGAACGGATCCCCCGCGGTGCTCGAACTCACCGACCAGGCCCCGCTGCCGCTGCGCGAACGCGTCCGCGCCCTGGTCTGGCTGCGCGGCTGGGCGCACGCCGTGCCCGCGCACGCCCAGCGCGCGCTGGCCGGCGCGGTCGCCGGCGACCATCCGCATCCGGACCTGCTCGACGTCGGACACACCGCCGTTCTATTGCGGCTGGTCATCGACTCCGCCGTGGTGGCCGACACCGCCGGCGCCGACTCGGTCGACCGCGAGCAGCTGCGCGACGCCCGACCCGATCCGTTCTGCGCGCTGGAAGCCGGTTGGCTGCAACACCTTCAGGCCGATCACCCCGATGTGGTGGATCGCCTGGCCCGCCGGCTGCCGCACGCCCTGCGCCGCGGCGCCCTCATCCATCCGCTGGCCATCGACCGCTACGGCGTCACCCTGCGCATCGAGGCCATCGAGGCCGATCACGACATCCGCATCCCTTTCGAGGCCCCCGCGCACGACATCGAATCTCTCAGCCGCGCGGTACACGCCTTGGCGGGCAACCCCTTCCACGGCGGCCTGCACCGCATCTGACGAGTTCGCCGGGCGCCCGCCTAGATTGGCGGGCATGGTTTCGGCTGATCCCGCACCCGTGTGGCCCGCGCCCGAATCGTCCGAATCGGGCCGGCGGGCGATCAAACTCGAGATCGCGGTGGTGCTGATCGTCACCTTCGGACTGAGCGGGGCCAATGCGGCACTGTCCCTGCTCGAGAGCGCCCTCGCGCCCGGCGGGGTGGGCGGGCAGACCGTCGCGCTGAATGCGCCACGGGCCACCCGGTCGACCATCGACCTGCTCTTCCAGCTGCTGAGCGTGGCCCGTCTGCTCGGCTGGGCGGCGCTGGGGCTCTATCTGTTGTGGCGCAGCGGGATCGCGCCGCGGGCGATCGGACTGGCGCGGCGGCTGCGCTGGCGGGCGGACGTGCTCCCGGGACTCGCGCTCACGGCCGTGATCGGAATCCCCGGGCTGGGGCTGTATCTCGCGGCACACGCACTGGGTGTGAGCGTCACCATCGTGCCGAGTTCGCTCGCGCACTGGTGGCGGCTGCCGGTGCTGGTGCTGTCCGCATGGGCGAACTCGGCGGCCGAGGAGGTGCTGGTCGTCGCCTACCTGATCTCGCGATTGCGGGCGCTGGGGTGGACGGAGAATCGGTCACTGCTGGCGTCGGCGATATTGCGCGGCAGCTACCACCTGTACCAGGGCCTGGGCGGCGGGCTCGGAAACCTGGTGATGGGTTTGATCTTCGGACGCTACTGGCAGCGCACCAACCGGCTCTGGCCGCTGCTGCTGGCGCACGCGCTCATCGACTCGATCGCCTACATCGGGTACACCTTCCTGCACGGACACGTCTCCTGGCTGCCGTAATCCGGTCGGAACGAGCCACGCGGGCGCCGCGGTCGGTACTGTTTTCAGTGATGAACGGCGACGACCCCCAGCACTGTGCACGGATACGCCGGGAGCCGCCGCCGGGACGCCCGGGCGAGCCCCCGGCGTACCCGCCTCGACCCGCGGCGAATCCCGGGCAATCACAGAGACCTTCGTCTCACCGGCCGCCGGCGGATGGCCGGCCCGTTAACGACGGCAGGCCGCGGATAGAACCAACTCAGGTGATCCGACGTCATGAATCCGGTCCGGACCTGGCCTATTCGCAGGTCCCGCCGGGAAACCCGGCCCCGCGGCAGCGGCCGCCGGGGAATCGCGTTCCGCCGCACCACAATCGCGGGCCCGGGGACCATCGGATGCCGCCGCCGGGCAATCGGGTGCCGCCGCCGCGGAAGCGCGCCGCCATGGGTCACGCGCCGACCCAGCAGCCGGTCCCCTTCCGGGAGGAGCCGCCGCGCACTCCCCCGCCACCACCGCCCGGCCGGCGCCGCGGTGGCGACGCCCGCCCGCCGCGCGGCTCCCGGCCCCGCGGAAAGCGGCACTGGTTCCGCTGGATGCTGTCGCTGCTGCTGGTGCTCCTGCTGCTGCCGATCGCGGCGGCCATCTATGTCGACACCCACCTGACCCGGATCGACGCCCTCGCGAACTATTCGGGCCGGATCGGCGACACGCCCGGGACGAATTGGCTTCTGGTGGGATCCGACAGCCGCTCGGGACTGTCCAAGGATCAGGAGCAGCAGCTGTCCACCGGCGACTCCTCCGATGTCGAGGGCGAGCGCACCGACACCGTCATCCTGGTGCACATGCCGAAATCGGGGCGGCCGACGCTGGTGAGCCTGCCGCGCGACTCGTATGTGAGCATCCCGGGCGTCGGCAAGGACAAGCTCAATGCCTCCTTCGCCGCCGGCGGCGCATCGCTGCTGGTCAAGACGGTGGAGGGCGCGACCGGCGTGCACATCGACCACTATGTGCAGATCGGCTTCGGTGGCTTCGCCAATATCGTGGACGCGGTCGGCGGCATCCAGATGTGCCTGGACACGCCCATGAAGGATCCGCTGGCCGGTATCGACCTGCCCGCGGGCTGCCAGACGCTCAACGGACCCGAGGCGCTGGGCTTCGTGCGGTCCCGCGCCACCCCGCGCGCGGACCTGGATCGCATGCTCAACCAGCGGAAATTCCTCAGCGCCCTGCTGAAGAAGGCGGCGAGCCCGGGCACGCTGGCCAATCCGTTCCGGTCCTGGCCGCTGGTGCGGGATCTGACCTCGGCGCTGAAGGTCGACAAGGGCGCGCACATCTGGGATCTGGCGAGCCTGGGCAATGCGCTGAACAGCGATCCCATCACCACGACGGTCCCGGTCGGTGGATTCGAGGACGTCGCCGGCAGTGGCAATGTACTGCTCTGGGACAAGACGAAGGCAAGTGCTTTCTTCGAGGCTCTGGCCAAGGATCAGCAGATACCGCAGGACTTGATCAGCACCGTCGGCAGCTAGGCCGAATTAGGCAACACTTGCCTCAATAAGGCTGTACTCAATAAGGCTGTACTTGGATGACACGCGGTTTGACCAGGCATTAATGTCATCCGCATGTCCACCCGAACCCAGACCAAGCGCAGCAAGTTCCAGGCCCTGCTCCAGGATCAGATCCGCAACGAATTCAATGCCGAACACCAGTACATGGCGGTGGCGATGTGGTTCGACAATGCCGATCTGCCGGTCCTGGCCAAGTATTTCTACAAGCAGGCCGTCGAAGAGCGTAACCACGCGATGATGATCGCGCAGTACCTGATCGATCACGACATCGCCGTCGAGATGCCCGGAACCGAGGCCGCTACTACGCAATTCGCGAATGCCAAAGAGCCCATCGCGCTGGCGCTCGCACAGGAGCAGGCCGTCACCGAGCAGATCATCCAGCTCGCCAGGACCGCCCGGGAAGAGGGCGACTACCAGGGCGAGCAGTTCATGCAGTGGTTCCTCAAGGAACAGGTGGAAGAAGTCGCGACCATGAATACCCTGCTCACTGTCGCCGAGCGGGCCAGCGCGAATCTTTTCGACCTGGAGAATTTCGTGCAGCGGGAAATGAGCGGTCCGAAGGACGCGTCCGGCGCGCCGCACGCCGCGGGCGGCTCGCTGTAATTACTTCATGAGCCGAAGGTAATTCGGTTCCCGGCCCGGTGGATTCACACAGCAGGCCCGGTCCCTTGCGCTGGACCGGGCCTGTTGCATGTGCTCGGTGCTCGTGCGATACGTACCCGCCTTTTCTTACTTCTGCGGCACCGTGACGGTGCCGGTGGCGTTGGCGGACAATGTACCGAACAGCGACTTGACCACGGCCAGAATGGCATCCATGGTTTTTCTCCTCATCTGATATCCGGTGTAATGATCACCGGATCCCCCTGAACTTCCGGGGTGAAGAGAACTTAACCGAGCACTCGTAGCGAAACAGGCACTTTTCAGAAAAATCCCCGCAAAAAATCCGGGCCGCTCACCGAGTGAATCCAGTTCACCGGAGAACGGCCCGGACCGTGCCGGTACCGCGGGTGCTCAGCCCGGCGGTGTCAGCGCAGCGTGACCTGGCGCGACCGCAGGCCGTCACGGGAGCGGCGCTCCTCGGAGGTCAGCGGGGCGTCCGACTGCAGCGCGGTCGCCAGCTTCGCACCGAACTCGCGGGCCGGGCCCTCCCACTCACTCGCGTGCCGCTCCCGATCCAGGTCGAAGACCGGCACCAGCAGACCGTGGGTGCGGAACGAGCCCGCGAAGCGTGAACCCTCACCCAGGTGCAGATCGCCGGCCGCGTGCAGCCGCGCCAGCGCCAGCATCAGCTGGTCCTCGTCCTCCGGCCGCACCCAGCGGATGTGCGCCTTCTCGCCGGCGTCCACCCACCAGGCCGCACCGACGGCGTCCGCACCCAACTCCAGGCGGGCCGACGGCATGATGGCCTGATTGGCCTGCTCGATGGTGGCGGCCACCTGCGGATCCGGGGTGACACCCGCCGGCACCCACCAGTTGAAGTCCTGGTGCACGGTCAGATCCAGGGCCGCACCCGGATCCAGCACCTCGGTGAGCCGCGGCGTGCCATCCACGGTCGCGGCGCTCAGCGACTCGCCGGGGGTGGCAGACTGGGTCCACAGCACGGCGGCGGCCAGATCCGCGGCCGGATCGGCGGACTGGAACTGCACCTGCGTGCCGACGAAACCGATCGGCTCGTCACCGGCCCGCACCAGCGCGGCGACCGCGCCCGGCAGCACGGTGGCGAGGGTGACGGCCCGCGCCGCGGCGACATTCGGCGACAGCTTCAAGATCGCGGTCGCCGACGGCACGAACTCCCGTAGCGCCACCAGATCGCATTCGGCGGCCAAGCCCTCGAAGGGCCGCGTCACGGCCTGCGCCGCCGCCTCCTGTTCGGCGCGGCGGGCGGCCAGCTTCTGCGCCCGATTGGAGTCCGGCTTGGGACTGTTGCGCTTGCTCTTACCCATGACTGGCAAACCTACTGGGTCTTTGGCCCTCCGCTTCGCTCCGGGCAGGGTTCGCGGCCCTGAAGTCTCGATTCTTCCCTCCCCCGCTCCTCCGCTTCGCTCCCCCGCTCCAAGCGCGGGGAGGCGGAGCGCAGTCCAGAATCGAGACGGCCGCGAACCATCGGGAAATCCCTTTGAACCGGTTGCGGGTGCGGGGGCGTGACTTGTTGGTGGCGTGCTCCGGCGCGGGGGTCGGGCGGATTCAGGCGTTGGCCAGGACGGCTTTCGTCCGGGCGGGGTAGTTGGTGGCGACCCAGTCCACGCCCAGGTCGGCGCAGAGCTGGACGTCCTCGGGATCGTCGCAGGTCCAGACGTAGGTGGCGCGGCCGGCGGCGGCGGCCTTGTCGACCAGGTCCGGGTGCTCGCGCAGGGTGCGTACGGATGGGCCGATGGCGGTCGCGCCGACGGTGTGGGCGGCGCCGCCGGAGAGGTACAGGGAGGATTCGCCCAGTAGGACGGTCGGGAGCAGCGGGGCGGCGCGGCGGATCCGCCAGACCGCGGTGGCGGCGAACGACATGACCACCGCGCGTGAGTGATCCGCCGAGGCGGGTGCGCCGATGCCGTAGCGGGCGAGCTCGGTCAGCAGCGTGGTCTCCACCAGCGCCCCGTAGCGGACCGGGTGCTTGGTCTCGATGAAAAGCTTGGTGGGACGGCTCTTCCAGTCCAGCACCAGCTCGATCAGCTCGGACAGCGTGAGCACGCCCTCCGGTTCCTCCGCGGTACCGAAGTTCAGCGCCTTCAGCTCTTCCAGAGTCATCTCGCTGACCGCGCCCGATCCGTTCGAGGTGCGATCCACGGTGCGGTCGTGCACGCAGACCAGGTGCCCGTCGCGGGTCAGGCGGATATCGCATTCGACGCCGTCGGCGCCCTCCTGCAGGGCGAGATCGTAGGCGGCGAGGGTGTGTTCGGGTCGCGCCGCCGACGCCCCCCGGTGCGCGACCACGAACGGCGCACGACTGGCCCGGCTCACTTCGCCACTACCTCCTGTTGCTCCGCGGCCGGGGACCCCTCTGCGTCATCCCCGGAAGCTGCGTCGTCCCCGACCACTGCATCATTCCCGACCACGGCGGCGGGCGCGCATCGCACGGGTTCGATCACCGGCCGCGCGGGCCCGGTGGCGATCACCCAGCGCCGCAGCGTCTTCGGCCGGCCGCGCAGATCCAGGCCCGCGAAGGCGTGCACCAGCCCGAGCGAAGCCACCGCGACACCGGCCGCGACCAGATCGGTCCACATGCTCGCCAGCACGCCGTCGGCCTGCACCTGCAGCGAGGACGCGAACCGGTACAGGATCGCCACCAGCACCAGCACCGCATCGAGAAGCCAAGCCGCCCACCAGATCCGGACCGCCCGCAGCAGCCGCGGATCCGCACCGCCCGCCGACCGCAGCCGGGCCGCCTCGGTCAGGAAGATGCCCGGCCACACCAGATTCACGATCGGCACCACGCAGCCCAGCACCAGGGCGCGCAGCGACCGCGGATCCGACTCGCCCACACTCGCGTACGCGGCGCGGCGGGTTTCGGTGAGCCAGCCGACCAGCGCCACCGCCGATACCAGCGCCAGCACCAGGGCCACCACCGCGGAAACCGTCACGGCCGCATCGGAAATCCACAGCAGCCAGGGCGGGATGAGGCGGGTGCGGTTGCGCAGCAACACGCCGTACCTGCCCAGTTCGGCCAGGGTGGAGAACACGAACACACCGGCGGTGGCCGGCAGCAGCACGGTGATGCGGTCACTCAGCGCGGCCAGCGGGCGATGCGGCGCGGCGGCCGCCACCGGGGGCCGATCCTGCAGGCCCCACTGCGGAATCCGGTGGTAGCGCGGCGTCTGCAGCGGACCCGGACGCCGGACCGGCTGCGCGCCATGGGTTCTGCGGCCGGGCGGGCGGGCCACCCAGCGGTAGTTGCGCCGGTCGGCGGGCGCGTCCACCGGTGCGGGCGAGAGCAGGACACCGTGGCAGCGCGGGCACCAGTGCAGCGGCTTGCCCTGTACCGCCCAGCGCGCGCCACAGCGGGCGCACGGCTGCACGACGGCGGATCGCGATCGGCCCACCTGTCCCCCGTTCATGGCTCCACCTCTCCGCGCCTAGTAGATCTTCGCCTCGGGACCGTCACCGGTGAGCGGCCTGCCGATCTGCTGCCAGGCCACCATGCCACCCGAAACCATGACGGCCTCGTAGCCGATCTGGTTCAGGTACTCCACCACCGGTACGGACCGGCCGCCCTGCCGGCAGATCACGTAGATCTCGGCGTCGATGTCGAGTTCGTCGAGCCGGGCGGGCACGTCGGTCATGGGGATGTGGATGGCGCCGGGCGCGCGGCCGAGCTGCCATTCGTCGACCTCGCGGACGTCGAGGAGCTGGGCCGGCGCGGGCGCGGGCGAACCCCAGCCGTCCGCGGCGTCGAATTCCGCGGGAACCGCGTCGATCGGCACCGTGGGCACGTGGGGGTTCGTCACGGTTCCGATCCTGCCACGTGGGCGCGAGGGCTGTGGAGTTCCGTAGCCGCGCAGGGTTGGTTCGGGGAGTTATCCACATAATCCACAACCTGATCCACAGGTTGATAGACGACCGATTCGTCCTGGTCGGCCGATCCGGAAGTCCCCTCCCCGTTCCGGAGCGACCGACCTCGGGCCGCTGTCCCATAAGGCCCCGTCCAGTCTGACGCCGCAGGTGAACGCGCGGTTCCTTTCGCACTCGAAAAAAACGACAACACTACCGAATAACGGAAATCCGGGGTCCGGCCGGGCAGGATCGGTAGCCTGGCGCTATGACTATGAGCAGGGGGCTACTCGACGGCCTGGACATCAATGGGCTCAACCGCGCGCTGTCGGAGGCGACATGCCTCGGCATCGACGTCGACACGGCGCGCGCCACACTACGGCTGGAACTCGACGTACTGACCCTGCCCGAGGACGGTCCCCCGCCGGCGGACTGCGATATCTATCTGACCCTCACCGGGGTCAGCCGGGTCGCCGCCTCGCTACGCCGGCAGCGCTGGGACGACAACGAGCCCATTGTGCTCCCGCTCACTCTCGACGGCCTGCACGATGCCGTCCAGAGCTTCGGCGGCGGCGCGCTGCACGGCTGGGACTTCCTCGACCTCGCCGACAGCTCCTGGAGCCAGTGGCGCAAACTGCTGAGCTTCGACACCACGCTGAGCGACACGCCCGCCGCCCACATGATGGAGTTCTCCCAGGAGGAGGGCGTCGACCCGCGCGAACTCGACGTGCGCGTGTGGTTCGAGGGCGTGGACGTCACCGACAGGCAGGGCAACCCGATCCCCTTGCCGGACTTCATCGCCGGCGGCGTCCGCTGGTGGCAGGCGCACGATGCGGGCGACCCGCGCACCATGCGGCCGGATGTCGTCCCGCCGCTGTAGCGAGCGGCGGACACGCTCGAGGGGTTCGGGGACCAAGTCCCGGAACCCCTTTCGATGTGGCCTGCGAGCGTGCCTCCGCGATGGTCCGCCGAACTGCTTACGCGCCAAGCCCGATCGCGCAGCTCACGCCGGTGCCGTGGTCCGGGCAGTAGCCGCCGGGGTTCTTGGCCAGGTACTGCTGGTGATAGCCCTCGGCGTAGAAGAAGGCGGAAAGGTCCGGCAGCGGGGCGATCTCGGTGGTGATCTCGCCGAATCCGGCCGCCGTCAACCGTTCCTGATAGCCGGCCCGGCTCGCCTCGGCCACCGCGCGCTGCTCGTCGCCGAGGGTGTAGATCGCCGAACGGTATTGGGTGCCACGGTCGTTGCCCTGCCGCATGCCCTGCGTCGGATCGTGGTTCTCCCAGAACTGCTTCAGGATCGCGGCGTAGTCGACGACCTGCGGGTCGAAGACCACCAGCACCGCTTCGGTGTGCCCGGTCCGGCCGGAACACGCCTCCTCGTAAGTAGGGTTCGGGGTGAATCCGCCCGCGTAGCCGACGGCGGTGCTGTACACGCCGTCCAGCTCCCAAAAGCCCTGCTCCGCACCCCAGAAGCAACCCATGGCCAGCACCGCGAGCTGCGTGCCCGCCGGAAAAGGAGGTTTGAGGGAATGTCCGCTGACATAGTGCTTGTCCGGTACCACCAGCGGCTCGGAGCGGCCGGGCAACGCTTGCCCGGCTGTCACCATGATCGGTTCCGGTAGTCGCACCCGCCCGACGAATTCGTCGTACCACGACATGACTCGATGCTACGGGACCCGGCGCGACCGGCGACGATGTTGCGTTCAGGCGAATTCCAAAGGTTGGGAAAGATATACATCGGGTGGAATGTGGGGGCGCGCAACCCGGTTGGAGACGAGCGGGTGTACGAATGATGGTTGGGTGCGCCTCGGCACCTGCCGAGGGCACACGGCCCCGACACGGAAAGGGACATCGTGGCTGTTTACACGCTGCCAGACCTCGATTACGACTACAGCGCCCTGGAGCCCTTCATCTCCGGGCAGATCAACGAGATCCACCACACCAAGCACCACGCGGCCTATGTCGCGGGTGTCAACGCGGCCCTCGAGAAGCTGGAGGAGGCGCGTGCCAAGGACGACCACGCCGCCATCTTCCTGAACGAGAAGAACCTCGCGTTCCACCTCGGCGGCCACGTCAACCACACCCTCTGGTGGAAGAGCCTGTCCAAGGAAGGCGGCGACAAGCCGGTCGGTGACCTCGCCTCGGCCATCGACGAGGAGTTCGGTTCCTTCGACAAGTTCGTCGCGCAGTTCTCGGCGGCCGCCAACGGCCTGCAGGGCTCCGGCTGGGCCTGGCTGGGCTACGACACCCTGGGCAACAAGCTGCTCACCTTCCAGCTGACCGACCAGCAGGGCAACGTGCCGCTCGGCATCATCCCGCTGCTCGGCCTGGACATGTGGGAGCACGCCTTCTACCTGCAGTACAAGAACGTCAAGGCCGACTACGTGAAGGCGTTCTGGAACGTCGTGAACTGGGCCGAGATTCAGGACCGCTACTCCAAGGCGGTCAACCAGGGCAAGGGTCTGATCTTCGGCTGATACCCGTCGGGCTCCGGCCCGCTCGTACGCCTGAGGCCCGCGAACCGCATCGGTTCGCGGGCCTTTCGCATTTGCCGGGTCCGGGTGCTAGCACTCTCTGGTACTTGTGTGCCAGTTCTGTTCGGGTACAACCTGGTGTTCCCAACAGCAGCACCGGGCACAGTCGCCCCCGGGAGGTTCGGGAGGCACATCATGAATGGTCAGGTCGGCGTCATGCCGTTCCATGCGCATGGTTCGCTGCAGGGTTTCGTGATCTCCGGACGCTGGCCGGACTCCACCAAGGAATGGGCGCAATTGCTGGTGCTCGCGGTGCGGGTGGCCGGTCTGCCGGGCTTGTTGCCCACCTCGACGGTGTTCGGGGCGCGCGAGGAACTCCCCGAGGACCCGGATCCCGCGATGGTCGGGCTGGTGATCGCCGAGGGCACGGTGCTGGGGACGGAAGGGTTGCAGCCGGGCATGTTTGCCGATCATGTGCCACCGGCGCTGATCATGTTGCACCCACCGCGCGAGACGCGGCCCTCGCTGCCCGAGTGCGCGGGCGCGGCCTCGGGGTGCCTGCTGCTGCCGGGGCTGCCGGATCTGGGACTCGAACATCGGGCGGCCTGGGTGGAGACCGATAGCGACGGCACGGTGACCTCGATGGTTTCGCGGGTGGGGGTGGATCCGATCAGCGATCCCGACACCGCGGTTCTGGCCATGCTGCTGGCCGCGTAAGGGTAACCGAAACCTTTCGGCAGCATCGCCAAACTTATTGTGCGCATTGCGATTTGGGTAACGGCCATTTGCCCGCGCCTGGTTTGCCGGAGTAGCATGGCGGCCGAGCGAAGGGGAGTAGCCCCCAATCACGCCGTCGACATACTGATCCTCCCGGATCCGGCGCGTGGACCGGATTTTCTCCGGTGGGCGAGACCTTCGGCCGACGAGAAACCAAACCGATTGACCGGTGCGGTGTCGGCTGAAGCGTCCCCGCATTTCAGCCGACAGGCCGGAGACCTGGGAGCTGACCTTCATGATCGCCACGATATTGCTGAGTTTCGGCGTGCTGTTCCTCGCCGAACTGGGCGATAAATCGCAACTCATGGCCCTGACCTTCGCGCTGCGCTACCACTGGTGGGTGGTGCTGTCGGGCATCACCGTCGCGAGCGTGCTGGTGAATCTGATCGCCGTCGGTGTCGGCCACTTCCTGGGCGCGGCGCTGCCGACCGGAGTCATTTCCCTGTGTGCCGCAGCAACTCTCATCGCGGTCGGCCTGTGGACCCTGCGCGAGACGCTGCCGTCGAACTCCGGCGAGGACGAGGGAGAGATCGCGCCGCAGCCGAGGTCGCGCTCGGCGTTCCTGGTGGTGCTGTCGGCCTTCCTGCTGGCCGAGCTCGGTGACCGCACCATGTTCGCCACCATGGCCCTGGCCACCAAGAACGGCTGGGTCGCGGTGTGGATCGGGTCGGTCGCGGGCATGGTGGCCGCGGGCGCGCTCGCCATCCTGATCGGCGTGACCGTCGGCAAGCACATTCCGGAGCGGTTCATCGCCGGCTGCTCGGGCCTGCTGTTCCTCTACTTCGGTGCGCTGACCCTGCTGGAGGCCTTCGCCCACGGCCTGGGCACCCCGGCCATCGCGGTGCTGTCGCTGGCCCTGCCGGCGCTCGCCGGCGGCGCGCTGTGGCTGCTGCACCGCCGGGCCGCGACCATCCCGGCGAGCTCAGTCACCGAGCACGGTATTGCCGAACAGGTCCCCGCTGCGCCGCACGAGGTCCAGTAGCGGTTCCCGCAACTCCCGCAGCCCGCCCAGGTCGCCCACCGCCACCCGGGCGGTGACCATCGCGCTCAGGGCCGCGACCAGGGTCTGACAGGCGAAGCGCTGCTCCTCGGTGTCCGCGCCGAGCACATCGGCGACCATGGCCACGAAGGTCTCCTGCAGCTGGGTACGGCGGGCGATGGCCTCGGGGCCGACGGCGTAGACCTCGACGAGAAACACACGGGCGTAAGCGGGTTGGCCCGCGAGCGCATCCAGGTACGCGCCGAGCACGCGTTCGATGCGTTCGGTGCGGGTCTCGCCGTCGAATTCCGCGCCGGTGGCGGTCAGGATGCCGGTCAGCATGAGTTCCGCGGCGCGCTCGTAGGCGGCCTCGAAACAGTCTTCCTTGGAACGGAATTGCTCGTAGAAGGTCTCGCGGGAGACGCCGGCCCGCTTGATCACCGCGGCGACCGGCGTTCCGACATAACCGTTCTCGGCCATCGCCTCGGCCAGGGCGAGCAGGATGCGGTCGCGCTGGGCGGCCACCACGGTTTCGCGGGGCAGGCCGTGGCGGCCGCGGGGCAGTTGGCGGGTTGCCGATTCGGGCATGTGCAGGACTCCGTTGGCCTCGAGCGATTCAGGCGAGCTTTCTCATTCTGCTGGGGCGAGCCGGTTGATCGGTGGTGAAATCCGCCGGTTCGGTGCGGGCGATCTCGAGTCCGCCGGCCACGCCCCCGCGTAGTGAATAGTCCACCAGGCGCTGGGCGAGCGGACGACACCACAGCACCATGCTCACCCAGTACGGCGAGACGATGCGGCGGGAGCGGCGGGCCAGGGCGCGTTCACAGGCGTCGATGGCCGGGCCCAGGGGGGCGATGCCGGAGACGGTGGAGCGGCCCAGAATACTGCGCGCGGCCTCGGTGCCGAAACCGCGGCTGGTCATCTCGGTGTCTAGTTCGGCGAAGTAGGCCATGCCGACCCGGGCGCCGGTGTGGCGCAATTCGATGCGCAGGGTGTCGCCGAGCGCCTCGACCGCGGCCTTGGAGGCGCTGTAGGCGCCGGCCAGGGGCAGGTGGATGGCCGCGGCGAGCGAGGAGATGAGCAGGACGTAGCCGCCGGGGTGCGCGAGGTGGGGTCCGGCGGCGCGCAGCGTGTAGTAGGCGCCGAGCACGTTGACCGTGAGGGTCTCCTCGAGCACGCTGGGGTCGCCATCGAGCAGGGACAGTTGCCGGGCGATCCCGGCATTGCACACCACCGCGTCCAGGCCGCCCAGTTCGGCGGTGAGGGAGTTGACGACCCGCTGCACCTGCGCCGGGTCACCGACGTCGCAGTAGCGCCAGGGCGCGTCCCCGCATTCGGCCGCGACCTGGGCCAGCAGTGACTCCTCGATGCCGAGCAGGGCCACGTGCGCCCCGTGCACGTGCAGCTGGCGGGCCAGGGCGGCCCCGATGCCACGGGCGGCGCCGGTGATCAGGATGCGTTTGCCGGCCACTTGCGAGGCCGGACGGCGGAATCCACGGCGAAGACCGGCCGTGCTGACGTTCATGTCTGCGAAACTACCACTTATACGAACAGCCGTGTTCGCAAATCTTGCGAGCCTCTTGCGTAAGCGTGCGCACAGCCCGGCTATGGTGCCTATTGACGGAGGGCCAGTGAGAGGGCCGTCCACAGTCGAGAGGACCAATCACCGTGGAGATTTCGGGCTCCGCCGCCATTGTCACCGGAGGTGCGTCCGGGCTGGGCGCCGCCACCGCCAAGCGCTTCGCCGACGCGGGCGCGACCGTGTTCGGCCTGGATCTGGCTCAGTCCATCGAGCGCGCGGGCGACAGCGTCCCCGCCGGTGTCACCCTCATCCCGACCGACGTCACCAGCGGTGACGAGGTGGCCGCCGCGGTCGCCACGGTCGTGGAATCCGGTGTGCCGCTGCGCATTGTCGTCAACTGCGCCGGTGTGGGCTGGGCGGGACGCATCCTGTCCAAGAACGGCCCGCACGACCTGGAGCTGTTCCGCACGGTGATCACCGTGAACCTGCTCGGCTCCTTCAACGTGATGCGCCTGGCCGCCGACGCCATCGCCAAGACCGACCCGGTCGACGAGTACGGCTCGCGCGGTGTGATCATCAACACCGCCTCGGTCGCGGCCTTCGAGGGCCAGATCGGCCAGATCGCCTACTCCGCCTCCAAGGGCGGCGTCGCCGGCATGACCGTCCCGGCCGCGCGTGACCTGGCGCAGTTCGGCATCCGCGTCAACACCATCGCCCCCGGCATCATCGACACCCCGATGCTGGCCGGTGTCACCGAGGAGTACCGCAAGGGCCTCGAGTCGGGCGTGCCGTTCCCGTCCCGCCTCGGCCGCCCGGACGAGTACGCGCAGCTCGCGCAGTACATCACCGAGCACGACTACCTCAACGGCGAGACCATCCGCATGGATGGCGCGCTGCGTATGGCGCCGCGCTGACGCCGGGCCTCGGACAGCAACAAGGCCCGCACCGGATTCCGGTGCGGGCCTTGCCAATTCACGACTCAGTGAGTTGCGGGGTAGAGCCCGCAGCCTCCCTAGTGCGGGCGGACGGCCGCAGCCTGGGGGCCCTTCTTGCCCTCGGTGATCTCGAAGGAGACCGCCTGGCCCTCCTCGAGCTGGCGGTAGCCGTTGCCCTCGATCTCCGAGTAGTGGACGAAAACGTCGGGGCCGTCTTCGCGGGCGATGAAGCCGTAGCCCTTCTCCGCGTTGAACCACTTGACGGTGCCCTGAACCATTACCTTCTCCTGACGAGGTGTTTCTTTTAGTGCGTGGGTACCGCGGCCGCGGTACCCGGGGTCGATCAGAAGGCGGCTTGCAACTTGCCTGGCAAGGTGAAGCGACGCCCGCACACTGTTCCGCGCGAGCATGTTGAACACGAACACGAAAACTTACGACCAAGACGTACAACGTACGCGTTCACGGCTAGTTCCCGAAATCACCGGGAGATGTGAATCGTCACACTTGCCACAAACCGGGCATGACCAATTCCCGCTTGCTATGGGTCGGGCTCCTGCGGAAACACCGCAGGAGCCCGATCCGTGAACGACCCTCAGAGCGTGCGGGTCAGGCGGTCGGCGAGGATGCGGGCGAAGTGCGCCGGATCCTTCAGCTCGCCGCCCTCGGCGAGAACCGCGGTGCCGTAGAGCAATTCGGCGGTCTCGGTGAGTTCCACCGGCTTCTCGTCCGCGCCGGACGCCGCCGCGTACGCCTCGCGCAGACCCGTGACCAGCGGATGCGCCGGATTCAGCTCGAGGATGCGCTTGCTGTGCGGCAGCTCCTGCCCGGAGGCGCGGTACATGCGCTCCAGCATCGGGGTGAAATCGAACACATCACCCACGATGCAGGCCGGGGAGGTGGTGAGCCGGTTGGTCAGGCGCACCTCCTTCACGTCCGCGGCCAGCGTCTGCTGCAGCCAGCCGAGAATGTCGGCGAAGTCCTTCTCCTGCTGCTCGCGCAACTGCTCGGAGGCCTTCTTCTCGTCCTCGGTCTCCAGATCGACCTCGCCCTTGGCGATGGAGACGATGGGCTTGCCCTCGAACTCGGTGACCGAGCCGACCCACATCTCGTCGACCGGATCGGTCAGCACCAGCACCTCGAGGCCCTTGGCCCGGAAGGCCTCCATGTGCGGGGAGTTCTCGATCTGCTGGCGGGTCTCGCCGGTCATGTAGTAGATGGCCGACTGGGTCTCCGGCATGCGCTCGACGTACTGCGCCAGCGACGTCAGCTCGCTGTCCGAATGCGTGGACGCGAAAGACGAGACGCCCAGGATGGTTTCGCGATTGTCGTGGTCGGAGAGCAGGCCCTCCTTGAGCACCCGGCCGAACTCGCGCCAGAAGTCCTGGTACTTGGACTGATCCTCGGCGTTCTTCAGATCCTTGACGGTGGACAGCACCTTCTTCACCAGGCGCTTGCGGATCATCTGGATCTGCCGGTCCTGCTGCAGGATCTCGCGGGACACATTGAGCGACAGATCCTGCGCGTCCACCACGCCCTTGACGAAGCGCAGATACTCCGGCATCAGCTCTTCGCAGTTGTCCATGATGAACACCCGGCGCACATAGAGCTGCACACCGCGCTTGTGCTCGCGGGTGAACAGATCGAACGGCGCGTGCGAGGGAATGAACAGCAGCGCTTGGTATTCGAAGGTGCCCTCGGCCTTCATGGGGATGATCTCGAGCGGATCGTCCCAGGCGTGCGCGACGTGCTTGTAGAACTCCGTGTACTCCTCGTCGGAGACCTCGCTGCGCGGGCGGGTCCACAGCGCCTTCTGGGAGTTCAGGGTCTGGGTCTCGACCAGGGTCTTCTCGGTCTTGTCCTCGCCCTCGCCGTCGAGCACGGTGCGCTCGACATCCATGCGGATGGGCCAGGCGATGAAATCCGAGTACTTCTTGACGATCTCGCGGAGCTTCCACTCCTGCGTGTAGTCGAAGAGATGATCGTCCTCGTCGGCCGGCTTCAGGTGCAGCGACACCGTGGTGCCCTGCGGGGCGTCGTCCAGTTCCTCGATCGAGTAGGTGGAGCTGCCCGCCGCGGATTCCCAGCGGGTGCCGGTGTTCTCGCCCGCCTTGCGGGTGGTCAGGGTGACCTTGTCGGCCACCATGAAGGTCGAGTAGAAGCCGATGCCGAACTGGCCGATCAGCTCCTCGGCCTGCTGGTCACCGGCCTTGGCCTCCAGCAGCTGCTTGCGCAGCTGCGCGGTGCCGGACTTGGCGAGAGTGCCGATCAGGTCCACGACCTCGGCGCGGGACATGCCGATGCCGTTGTCGCGGACGGTCAGCACGCGGTTGTCGCGATCGACCCCGAGCTCGATGTGCAGGTCGGAGGTGTCGGCGTGCAGGTCCTTGTCGCGGAAGGTCTCCAGGCGCAGCTTGTCCAGTGCGTCGGAGGCATTGGAGACCAGCTCCCGCAGAAAGGTGTCCTTGTTCGAATACACCGAGTGGATCATCAGCTCCAGCAGCTGATGGGTCTCGGCCTGAAACTCCAGGTGTTCGACGTGTTCGGTCACGATGCGATATTACGTCGAGCGAAGTCGGCGATGGCCGGAACCTCGGCGTCGGCCCGGTCGGTCATCCAGTCCCGCAGCACCTTGGTGGCCTGCACGTCGTCCTCGTTGTATTCCAGGATGCGGGTGCGCTGGGACAGATCCGGCTCGCCGCCCTCGTACGCGACGGCCAGGCGGTACCAGGCCATCGACGCCTCTCCCCCGGCCTCGGCATCGCGCCAGTGGAAGCCCGCGACCGGCGCGATCTTCTTGAGCCCCTTGCCGTTCGGGCAGATGAACTGCTCCGACACGGCCTGGAACATGTCCACCCACTGCGGGCCGTCCACGAACCGCTGCACCTCGCGCTCGGTGGGGATGCCCGGGCGGCCGGCGAAGCGGCGGGCCGACTCGTAGAGCCACTTGTCCTCGGCGGTACGCGAATAGCAGTAGGCGGCAAAGGATTTGCCATCCGCGGCGGCCTGGGCGCGCACCTCCATGAGCCAGGTCCAGAACTCGGCGAAGGAGCGGCCCTCGTCCTCGGTGGGCAGCGGGTCCCAGGTGACGAACGGGCGGTACACGCCGTCCAGCAGGGTGCCCCACAGGTAGGCGCCGTGCTCCTGGAAGCTCTCCAGGTCCACATCCACCTCGATGTCGGCGCGGGTGACCCGCACCCGGTCGACCCGGCGGACCAGGGGCGCGCCGGTGGCCCAGGCGCGGGCGGTGACCACGGCCTCGGTGAACGGCTCGTACTGCCAGTCGTCGGGATCGTCGCCGCTCCAGGACGCCAGATCGTCGATGGTCTCGACGCCGTGGCGGCGCAGCACCTCCGCTCGCGAGCCCGGTGCCACCAGGCTCACATCGCGGTGCTCGGACAGCCACTGCTCACAGCTGCGCCCGCCCGCCTCGGGCGAGCGGCTCCACCAGGGGCACTGGCGGCACTCGGGGACTTTCGAAGGGACGGTGGGGAGTTCGCCGCGCACCACCGCGATGCGGTCGGCGTAGCGGATGTCGTAATCGGCCAGGACCGGGCCCAGGTCGTGGACCAGGACCCGGTCGAAGTGATAGCCGATGGCGCCGCCGACCAGGGCCGGGCTGGCCAGCCCGTGCCGCTGCAGCATGCGGTAGAGGTGCGCGAGGCGCTGCAGGTCCCGCGGCTGCGGCCGGGTGCGGACGTGCCGGTCCGGCTGCGGATTCCATTGGTACAGATCGCTGGTCGTCGGATGGTAGTCGGCCGGGTCCGGCTGCCGCGGATCGGTCACCTTGTGGTTCACCACGATGACCGGGATGTATCCGCCGCGATCGCTGTCGCGCCACAGGATTTCGCAGCCGCCGCGGCGGCCGGTGTCGGGCTCCTGCGGCAGCAGCGCGCCCCAGATCCGGTCCGCCCCCGCCGCCATGGCGGCCATGGTGGCCGCGGCCCGCTGCGGCGCGGGCTGCTTCGGATCGATGACCGTCCAGCTACCGGGCGCCGCGGCGACCAGCGTGTCCCGTACGTGAGATCGGTGCGCCGCGGCGGCTTCTCGTCGCTGCTGCACGCCCGCGTCCTCGGCGACTCCGGTCAACACGCCCGGATTACTCGCGTCCAGATGCAGCCGGTGCCGACAGCCGATCAGCGCACGCGCATCCAGGAATGCCGCACGCTCACCATGGTCACCGATGCCCGAATACACGCCAGTCAGTATGGCCTCAACCCCCGACATCCCTACGAACTGGCACCGAAACCCCAAGGCGCTCGCTGCGCGGCGAACCCACCCGTTAGGGTGATTCGCAAACTGTGTTTCATGGGCGGACAGGCATTTCCCCCGGCCCTGTGCTGCCATGGCGAACCAGCATGACGGAGGCCATCAATGGGGTTGTTCGGCAAGCGCAAGAAGCGAGTCAGCCGCCGGGCCGAGGCGAAAGCCCTCAAACACAAGGCCGGCATGGAGGCCAAGCTCGGCGCGCGCAACGAGCGCAAGAAGAATCGGGCGGAAGCACGCACGCAGAAGCAGGTCGCCAAGGCGGAGATCGCCAAGCTGCAGGCCGAGGAGAAGGCCGCGCAGAAGATCGCCGCCCGGGCCGAACGGGATCCGTTCAGCGCGGCCTCGATCCGCAAGTACCTGGGCGTGGCCCGGGTGCTGGTGCCGGTGCTGGCCCCGCTCGCCTACCGCGGCGCGACCTTCGTGCGCGGGCAGCTCGACACCCGCCGCGCCCAGCAGCTGGGCATCGGGCTCGACCAGCTCAGCGAGTTCTCCGGCCCGGGCGCGAAGCTGCAGGCGCGCATCGCGGGCGTGGAGTCCACGCTGTCGGAGATCGAGTCCAAGAACTCCGACACCGAGACCAAGAAGTTCGTGACCGCCAGCCGCGATCGGCTCGACAGCCTGACCGCGGCCGTGCGCACCGCCGCCCAGATGCCGGTGCCGCGGCGCCGCGCCGTGCACGCCTCCATCTCCAACGAGCTCTCCGGCATCGAGGCCGACGTGCTCGCCCGCCTCGGCGTGAACTGAGACACCCATGAGCCCGATGCGCGGTGGACTGGCAGGCGTCGCCATGGCGGCCCTGGCGGTCGGCGCGCACGGGTTCGCGGGCGGCGGCTACCCCGGCTCCTCCGGGCTCATGCTGCTGATGCTGGCGGCGGCCGTCATCGGCGCGCTCGCCGCCGCGCTGCGGCCTCCCGCCGCGCTGCCGATCCTCATGGTGGCCGGCCAGCCCGTCTGCCACCTCGCCCTCAGCGGCCTCGTGCAGCACGGGCATGCCGCGGGGGCAATGGAATTCACCGCGCACGGGCCGATGCTGCTGGCACACGCGGTGGCGGCGGCCGGCTGCGCGATCCTGATCCTGGCCGCCGAGCGGCTCTACGGGCTGATCTCGAGCGCCGTCCGAGTGATCCTCACCCGGCCCGGCGGACATCCGGCACGGGCCGCGCAGGCGCGCCGCCCGCGATCGGTCCCGACCCCGAAAACCCTTCTCGCCCTGGGCGCGAGCGGACCGCGCGCGCCACCGGTTACGGCGTAACCCCCGCTCCTATCTACCCGTAACCATTGTCAGAGAAGGCAATACAGTCATGCACACCTCCCTTTCGCGCACCCTCGTCACGTCGGTGGCCGCCGCCGGCCTGCTGCTGTCCGGCGCGGGCATCGCCGCCGCGCACGTGGTCGTGGACGCCCCCGGCGCCAGCCAGGGCGGCTACGCCGTCGCCACCTTCCGGGTGCCGACCGAGTCCGACACCGCCTCCACCACCAAACTCACCGTGACGCTGCCGAATCTGAAGAGCGCACGCACCGAGCCCATCGCGGGCTGGACCGCCAAGGTCGACAAGAACGCCCAGGGCGAGGCCGTGGCGGTCACCTGGACCGCCGATCCGGGCAACCCGGGCGTCGCCCCGGGCCAGTTCCAGCGTTTCGCGCTCTCCGTGGGCCCGCTGCCCAAGCAGGAGAAGGTCAGCTTCAACACGTCCCAGACCTACAGCGACGGCAAGGTCGTCGACTGGAACCAGCCCATGAACGCCGACGGCAGCGAGCCCGATCACCCGGCCCCCAGCCTCACCCTGGCCAAGAGCACCGGCGGCGATGACGACGCCCCGGCAGCCACGGATGCCGCCGCGAGCGACAAGAGCAGCAGCGACGACACCGCCCGCTGGCTCGGCGGCGCCGGCCTGGCGCTGGGCGCGCTGGGCGCGGCCCTCGGTGTCGGCAACGTCATCCGGGGACGGCGGTCGTGAACCGCAAGCTGCTGGCCGGGCTGATCACCGGTCTGCTGGTCACCGGATTCGCACTGCTGGGCGGCGGTGTCGCCGACGCGCACTCCACCCCCGTCTCCTCCAGTCCGGACAACGGCGCGCAGATCGACACCTCACCGGCATCGGTGAGCATCACGTTCAACGAGAACCTGCAGGCGGCCTACCCATCCATGACGGTCACCGGGCCGGATCACAACCTGTGGTCGAAGGGGCAGCCGAAGGTGGAGGGACCGACCGTAAGTATCGAGGTCGGTGAGCTCGGGCCGACCGGCGAGTACACGATCGCGTACCGGGTCACCTCCGCGGACGGGCATCCGGTCAGCGGCAAGCGGACGTTCACACTGACCAAGCCCGGCAATGGAACCCCGGGCCCCAGGGCCGACAGTGCCGCCAAGTCCGGCGGCTCCGACGGCGGCGGGGTGCCGCTGTGGATCTTCATCGTGGGCGCGGTGGTGCTGTTCGGCGGCGGCCTGGCCTTCGCCCTGTTCGGCGGACGGGGCAAGCAGCGCAGGTGAATCGGACCGACCGCACCGATCGTCGCCGGGAGCGCGGGACGACCGGCGGTGGCAGCTCACCGAGATGGCTGCTCGCGCTGGTCATCCCGATCGCCCTGGCCGGTGCGGCCGTGGCCTGGGCGCTGGCCGCCGCCGAACCCGTACAGGCCGAGGCCCCGGTCCGGGTTCTCGCCGACTGCGCGGGGGCGACGGTGCTGGGCCTGGCCGCGCTGCCGCGGCTCTCGGACCGGCTGACTCCGCAGTGGCGGCCGCTCACCGTGCTCGCCGCGCTCTGGGCGGCAATGGAATTCGCCATGCTCGCGCTGGAAGCCGCGGAGGTGCAGGGCATTACGGCGCGGCAGCTGAGCGCCGCGCAGTTCGGCGACTACCTCGCGCACGTGAGCGGCGGGCAGATCGGTATCGCGCTGCTGATCGGCAGCGGCACGGTGGCGATCTACAGCGCCTTCGGATTCCGGCGGCCCGACCGGGCCACCGGCGATCTGGTGCTGGTTTTCACCGCGGTCACGCTGGCATTGCGGCCGATCACCGGGCACATGTCGCAGCAGCCGCTCGGTTCGGTGCTGGCGGCGCTGCACGCGCTCGCGGCCGGCGCCTGGTTCGGCCTGCTGCTGGCGCTGGCGCTGACCGTGCGCACCCGGGGCGAGTGGGCGGTGCTGCTGCCGCGGTACTCGGCGTGGGCGATGCCGCTGGTGGTGACGGTGATGGTGACCGGAGTGATCAACGGGCTGGTGCGGGCCGGCGGAGTGAGCCCGCTGTTCACCAGCGGGTATGGGCGGATCCTGCTGGCGAAGACGGTGCTGCTGGCGGTGCTGCTCGGGCTGGGCTGGTGGTGGCGGCGCAGCTGGGTGCCGAAGGCCGCCGATCACCGCATGACCGCGGACGACTCGCTGCGGCGCGCGATTGCCGAAGTGCTGGTGATGGCGCTAGTGTTCGGGCTGGCCGGTACGCTGGCCGTCACCGCGTGAGGTGGTCCGCGGTTCTCGAATTCGGGTGTGCCGGTTCATAGATGGCATGCATCACAAGACCTGCGACGAAAACTAGCACACGTTACAGTTGCGCCCATGACCGAAGTCAAGATCGTCGCGGACTGCGCCGCCTCGGCCGAATCGGCCTTCGCCTACGTCAACGATTACCGGCACCTGCCGAACTTCATCAATGAGATCAGTGCCTTCACCCCGCTGACCGACCAGGTCGAAGGCGTGGACGCCACCTTCGACGGCACCATCCAGCTGGGCCCGATCGCCCTGCACTCCACCATCAAGATCGTCCGGCACGAACCCGGCTCCGCCATCGCGGTGAAGTCCATCAAGGGCTTCGAGATCGAATCCACCTTCCTCTTCCACGACAAGGGCGAGGAATCCTGCACCATCGACGCCATCGTCGACTACCGGGTCCCCGGCGGCATCGCGGGCAAGATCCTCGGCAAGACCATCGAGCCGTTCGTGAAGCTCGCCGTGAAGAGCTCCACCCACAATCTGGTCACCCAGGTCTCCGCGTTCCACACCAGCCGCACGTCCGCCTAGTCACCCGGGGTCGCCAGAGCCGCCGACCCCCGCGAAGGCCCGCAGATCGGCCTCGGTCCGGCGGAACAGCCAGTAGTCGCCCAGGAACCCGAGGACACCCACCGCGCACAGCGCGTAGATGGAGATCAGCTCCAGCGAAACCTCTTCGGCGGTCAGGAACGTCAGACTCGCGATCACTCCGATCAACGGAATCGCCACCGCCACCGCGAGATACCGGGTGCAGCGACGGCTCAGGGCGCGCAGGGCATCGTGATCGCGCGCCGTCTCACCGTGGGTGAGCAGCCGCGGATAAAAGCAGCGCACTACGAAGAACGTCACCACGAAGAACGGGTACGCGACCGCGATCGCACCCGAAACCAGCATCGTCGCAACCAGATTCACAATGCGCCCCGGCGGCAGGCCGGTGTACACGACCAGCGCGATGGCCGTGATCGCGGCCGACACCACCCACCAGCCGAAGGCCAGCAGCGCCACCCGGTCGCCGTCGATCAGGGTGTCGCGCCGCGCCCGGGCCAGCGTCTCCGGATCGTAGGTCCGGCCCCGCCGCAGTCCGCGCCACACGATGAACGCCCGGCGGCACATGTAATTGGTGAGCGCGATGGCGGCCGGCGTGGTGACCAGGAACAGCAGATTGCCCACCAACCGCAGCCGCGCCTGCTCCCCCGCCGAGAACCAGAGCGCGAACAGCGGATGATTGTGCAGGTTGGCGTAGGCGATGCCGAGCCCGTCACCGAACATGCTCGCCGCCGTGATCAGCGCGACCAGCGACCACGGGCCGACCCGGGACCGCCAGCTGCTCGCCGGCGGATCCACCAGATCCCGGGCCCGCTGATCCAGGCACAGGTCCAGCTGCTGGGCCAGCGCCGCGCCCGTGGCCCAGCGGTCCTCGCGATCGGGGGCCAGGCATTTGAGCAGCACCCGCCGCAGCGTGGCCGGGCAGTCCGGCGGCAGGTCGTCGAGGCGAGCGGGCTCGATCTCGTGGCGGCGCAGCCGGAGCATGCGCTCGAGCGAGGATTCCGAATCGCCCGCGCGGGTTTCGTCGTCGAAGGGGCGGCGGCCGGTGAGCAGCTCCCACAGCACCACCCCCAGCGCGTAGATGTCGCTGCGGCCGTCCAGATCCGCGGCGGTCTCGGGCAGCTGCGGGTGACAGGCCGCCAGCTGCTCGGGCGACATGTACGCCAGCGAGCCGCCGAAGTAGGCCAGCGGGCTGGTCCCCGCCACATGCGCGCTGAAACTGATATTGAAATCCGCCAGTTTCGGGCTGCCATCGGCGGTGAGCAGCACATTGGCGGGCTTGATATCGCGGTGCAGCACCCCGTTCCGGGCCGCGTGATCGAGTGCGCGCGCCAACCGGCTGCCCAGCCAGGCAACGGTTTCCGGCCAGCTGCGCTCCGGCATGGCTGCGCGCGTCGGTGATTCGCCGGGCACCAGGCCGCCCCGGTCCCGCATGGCCGCGTTCACCGCCTCCAACAGCAGCCCGCCGTCCCGATCCGCCGGCTCGCGAGAACGCACCAGTGCCAGCACCTTCGACAGCGTGCCGCCCGGAAGATATTGCATATACAGCAGTTTCAGCTCCCGGTCGCCGAGCAGCCGCTGGTCGAAGACGCGCACGATGTGCTCGTGATCCAACCGCGCCAGGGTCTCGGATTCGGTGCCGTGGTTCTGCGAGACCTTCACCGCCACCAACCGCTGCATGGACCGCTGCCGGGCCAGGAAGACCCGGGCGAACGCGCCGCTGCCCAGTTCCACCAGCAGATCGAAATCGTCCAGCCGATCGCCGACCTCGATGCCCTCCAGGGCGTGCTGTGCCTGCGGCCGGGCGATCAGGGTGCTGCGGTAGTCGTGCTCGGCCCATTCGGTGGCGACGACCTCGGTCGGATGGCAGCCGCCATCCACCGCCGCAGCATCACCATTCCCGTGGAGCCCGGAGCGACCGTTCCCGTGCAGCCCGGAGCGCCGCAGCGCGTGGAACTCCTCATAGGCCAGATCGGGCGGCAGTGGACCGGAACGCAATTCGTCGAACTCGGCCCGGTAGTCGGCCAGGCGCTTGGGGAAGTCGTAGCGGATCCAGCGGTATTCCAGGTCGACCTTGATCAGTTCGATCAGTACCAGCCGGCGCAGGTGCGGTGTGCGTGGCAGGAATTCGGCCAGGCGGGGCGGCGCCGCGGCCGCCTCCCAGGCGGCATGGAATCCGGCGAGCACGGACGCCAGCAGGGAGCGGGTCTCGTCGACAGCGCCCGAGTCGATCGCCTGTTCTACGTTCATGCCTCTCCCGACCTGGACTCATCGGGTGCCGCCAGTATGCGCCCGAGAATCCGACTGCACGGTTGATTAACTCTTGTGGATAGATCGTTCTGCAGCCGCAGAGCGCATCGCGACAGCACAACACCGCCGGTCACGGGCCACTAGAGTCGCGGTATGAGTGAGCAGTTTCCCGAGCGGATCTGGGGTTCCCGCACCAATCTGCTGTCCCGCCTGGCCAGTCCGTTCGCCGCCACCAAGGTCGGCTCGCTGGTCATCCGCAAACTGACGCCGCTGGATCGCAAGGTGCTCGAACGCACCGGCGGCAAGTACACCGTGCTCGGCCCGATCGGCGCGCCCGTCATCCTGCTCACCACCGTCGGCCGCAAATCCGGGCAGCCGCGCACCACTCCCCTGCTCTACGTGCACGAGGGCGACACGCTCTACGTGATCGGATCCAACTTCGGCCAGTCCCACCACCCGGCGTGGACCGCCAACCTGCTCGCCAGTCCGGCCGCCGAGGTCGCCATCGCCGGGCAGCACATTCCGGTCACCGCCACCCTGGTCACCGACGAGGACCGCCAGCAGGCGGTCTTCGAACGCTTCGAGGAGACCACGCAGGCGTACACCGCCTACCGCAATCGCACCGCTCGTGACTTGCGCATTTTCGCCCTGACAAGATAGTTCCCGTGACCGAATCAGCGAACGCCACTGCCACCGCCGACCTCGCCGACGAGATCGGCCCCGAGATCCGCAGCTGCGACACCCAGTTCATCCAGTTCGGCGGCCACGAGGTCTTCGCCGGCCGCATCGTGACCATCCGGACCTTCCAGGACAACCTGCTCGTCAAGCAGACCCTCGGCGAACCCGGCGAGGGCCGCGTGCTCGTCGTGGACGGCGGCGCGAGCGTGCACACCGCACTGGTCGGCGACATCATCGCGGGCCGCGGCGTCGACAACGGCTGGGCCGGGGTCGTCGTCAACGGCGCGGTCCGGGACTCGGCCATTCTGCGCACCCTGCCCATCGGCATCAAGGCGCTGGGCACCAACCCGCGCAAGAGCACCCAGACCGGCGCGAATGCCGAGAAAGACGTCACCGTCGAATTCGGCGGCGTCACCTTCGTTCCCGGCGACATGCTCTACAGCGACCATGACGGCGTTGTCGTTCGCAGCGAGGACTGACCCAACTCTCGGGAAGCTCTCAGGGGTAACGGCCTCCGTACCCCCGAGAATGGGGAGCCGGGGGCCCAGCCCCCGAGCCCCCGCGGGAGTCACGCCGCCGGCAACCCGCAGGGAACGCGGCGAGCCCGGCCGCGCGGGGCACAGACCGAACCCCTATGGATCCGGGAGTACCTTGCCCGCGAAAGTCGCTCAGCCGCTGGTGACCCGGGCCTTGTGCCCGGCCAGTGCCACCACATCGCCCGCATGTAGCTGGCGACCCCGTCGCAGTTCCACCTCGTCGTTGACACGAACCAGACCCTGGGCGATAACCATCTTGGCTTCCGAACCGGAATCGATGAGGTTCGCCAGCTTCAGGAACTGGCCGAGTCGAATGACATCGTCTTCGATCGGGACATCGACTGGATCCGACATGGGGTACATCCTCACCCGCGGCCGTCTCCACACCAAACGCCGCCCCCACCACCAGCCGCCACGCGGCGGCCATGAGACACGAACCAGGTTCTGAGTGCACATGGGCATCGGCAACATTCACACTGGTGCGGTGACTTCGACGCAGGATCGGCCGCCCCACGACTCCGAGCAGAGACCGGAGCCGCGATCGCCAGAGGTGCCACACCGCGGGCACGGCCGGCTGCGCGAGGTGCCGCACGTCGCGGGCACCGCGCTCGGCGTCTTCTCGGTCCTCTGCTTCGCCTGGAGCATCTCGCCCGGGCTGCGGTTCCTGACCTCGCACCTACGCCACTTCGTCGACACCTACTACTTCGACGCCCCCGATACCTCACTGGTGTGGGCGCTGGTGGTGGGCCTGCTGGCGGGCGCCACCGCCAGCCGCAAGCGGATCGCCTGGTGGCTGCTGGTCGGGTACATGGCGGCCTTCGCGCTCGCCAACGCCCTCGACTTCGCCGCCGAAGGCGACATCAATGCCCTGGTGGCGTTGATCATCCACGTCGTGGTCATCGGCGTGCTCATCGCCGCGTGGTCCGAGTTCTACACGCACGTGCAGCGCGGCGCGGTCTGGCGCGCGCTCGGCGTGCTGGCCGGCGGGCTCGCGCTGGGCTGCCTGGTCGGCTGGGGACTGGTCGAACTGTTCCCCGGCAGCCTGCCCGACCACACCGAACGCGCGCTGTGGGCGGTGTCCCGGGTCACCGGCGCGATCCTGGTCTCCAACGAGGACTTCGACGGGCACCCGCCGCACCTGGTCAACCTGCTGCTCGGCCTGTTCGGCGCGATCGCGCTGCTGGCCGCCGTCATCACCCTGTTCCGGTCGCAGCGCTCCTCCAACGCGCTGACCGGGCTGGACGAATCCGCCATTCGCGGGCTCATCGAGCGCTCCGATGTCGAGGACTCGCTCGGCTACTTCGCCACCCGCCGCGACAAGGCGGTCGTCTTCGCACCCAGCGGCAAGGCCGCCGTCACCTACCGCGTCGAACTCGGCGTGTGCCTGGCCTCGGGCGACCCCATCGGGCAGAAGGAGTCCTGGGGCCACGCCATCGACGCCTGGCTGCGGCTGGCCGACCAGTACGGGTGGGCCCCGGCGGTGATGGGCGCCAGCGAGATCGGCGCGACCGCCTACCGGCGGGCCGGACTGTCCGCGCTGCGCCTGGGCGACGAGGCCATCCTCGAAACCCGCAGCTTCTCCCTCGCCGGACCCGATATGAAGCCCGTCCGCCAGGCCGCCAATCGTCTTGCCAAGCAGGGCATCACGGTGCGGGTGCGGCGGCACCGGGAGGTCCCGCCCGAGGAGATGGCCGACGTCATGCGGCGCGCCGACGCCTGGCGCGACACCGAGACCGAACGCGGCTTCTCCATGGCCCTCGACCGGCTCGGGGATCCGCTGGACGGCGACTGCCTGCTGGTCGAGTCCGTCGCCCCCAACGGCCAGGTGCTCGGCATGCTGTCGTTCGTGCCGTGGGGCCGCACCGGCGTCTCCCTCGACCTCATGCGCCGCGACCGCACCGGGCCCAACGGGCTGATGGAACTCATGATCTCGCGGCTCGCCCTCAACTCCGAGCAGTACGGCATCACCCGAATCTCGTTGAACTTCGCGGTCTTCCGCGCGGTCTTCGAGGAGGGCGGCCGCATCGGCGCCGGCCCGGTGCTGCGCCTGTGGCGCGGCGTGCTCATGTTCTTCTCCCGCTGGTACCAGCTGGAGGCGCTCTACCGCTCCAATGTGAAGTACCAGCCGGAATGGGTGCCGCGGTTCTCGATGTTCGAGGAACGCCGGCACCTGCTGCGCGTCGCCACGGCCAGCGCGCTCGCCGAAGGCTTCCTGCCCCGCATCGGCCGCGAACACGACGCCTCCGCGCACACCGGTCTGCGGCCCTCGGTGCCGCCCGCCATGACCGGGCTGCACGCCGACGGCAGCCCGCCCGACCTGCCGCCGGAGGAGCTCGAGGAGCAGGGCCCGCGCCGCCCCGAACAGGTGCGGGTGCGCATGGACAAGCTGGAGAAGCTCCAGGAATCCGGCGTCGAGGCCTACCCGGTCGCCTACCCGCCCACCCACACCGTGTCCGCCGCCCGCGGCTGCCCGCAGGGCACCACGGTGCGACTCTGCGGGCGGCTGTTGCGGATTCGCGACTACGGCGGCGTCATCTTCGCCGTGCTGCGCGACTGGTCCGGCGACATCCAGCTGCTCATCGACCGCGGCCGGGTGGGCGCCGACCGCAGCGAGTCGTTCACCGAATTCTTCGACCTGGGCGATCTGGTCGAGGTGAGCGGGCAGATCGGCCGCAGCCGCCGCGGCGAACTCTCGCTGCTCGCCCAGGACTGGCGGATGATCGGCAAATGCCTGCACCCGCTGCCGGACAAGTGGAAGGGTCTGTCCGACCCGGAAGCCCGCGTGCGGCAACGCTATGTCGACATGGCCATCAACACCGATATCCGCGAGGTGCTGGCGAAGCGCAGCGCGGTGGTGCGGTCCCTGCGAGACACCCTGCACGGCTGGGGATTCCTCGAAGTCGAGACCCCCGTCCTGCAGCAGGTGCACGGCGGCGCCAACGCCACCCCGTTCACCACCCACATCAACGCCTACGACCTCGGCCTGTACCTGCGCATCGCCCCCGAGCTCTACCTCAAGCGACTGTGCGTGGGCGGCATGGAGAAGGTGTTCGAACTCGGCCGCGTCTTCCGCAACGAGGGCGTGGACTACAGCCACAACCCCGAGTTCACCATCCTGGAAGCCTATGAGGCGCACAGCGATTACGAACGCATGATGCACGCCTGCCGCCAGCTCATCCAGGAGGCCGCGGTGGCCGCCAACGGCAAGATGGTGGCGCTGCGCCCCGGACCCGACGGCGCCGTCACCGAGGTGGACATCTCCGGCGACTGGCCGGTCAAGACCGTGCACGGGGCCGTCTCCGAGGCGATCGGCGAGACCATCACCCCGGAGACCGACGAGGAGCGGCTGCGGCTGCTCTGCGAGAAGGCGGGCGTGCCCTTCCAATTGGGCTGGGACGCGGGGCAACTCGTGCTCGAGATGTACGAGCACCTGGTGGAATCGGCCACCGAGGAACCCACCTTCTACATCGATTTCCCCACCTCCGTCTCCCCGCTCACCCGCGCCCACCGGCATATTCCGGGCGTCACCGAGCGCTGGGACCTGGTGGCCTGGGGCGTCGAACTGGGCACCGCCTACAGCGAATTGACCGATCCGGTGGAACAGCGCCGCCGCCTCACCGAACAGTCCATGCTGGCCGCCGGCGGCGACCCGGAGGCGATGGAACTCGACGAGGACTTCCTGCAGGCCCTCGAACACGCCATGCCGCCCACCGGCGGTCTCGGCGTCGGCGTGGACCGGGTGGTCATGCTGCTGATCGGCCGCAGCATCCGCGAAACGCTGCCGTTCCCACTCGTGAAACCCCGCACCGCACAGGCCGAATCCCGATAAGGACCAGGGAGAACCCTGATTCCCCGGACCGGATCCCCGGTTAATCTGGGATTCGGCCCGGGGCGGGCCCACCGGCCACACGGATTGGGGTATCCATGCACTACCTAGATCTCATGACCCAGGCGACCCTGCTGGACCACCACGTGTGGACCCACCCGGACACCTGGAACGCCGCCCTCGAGAACACCGCCGCCCGCCGCACCAGCGGCCGGCGCGGCACCAGCTTCTGGGGCTTCCTCGCGGTCTGCTGCATCGGCATCGTGGTGCTGGTGCTCGGCATCGTCTACCTGATGAGCCGGCGCAAGAACCGCTAGCCCCCGCGGCGCACCGCGGGCGAGGTGCGGCAGAGTGGTGGGCGTGCAGTTGATCCTCGTCCGCCACGCCCAACCGCAACGAGTCCTGGCCGAATCCGGCCACGCCGACCCGGATCTCACCGCGATCGGCCTCGAACAGGCGGGCCGGGTCCCGGCCGCACTCGCCCACCACCGCATCGCCCGCGTGGTCAGCAGCCCGCAACTGCGAGCCCGCGAAACCGCCCGGCCCACCGCGGAGAAGCTCGGACTCGACATCGACATCCTCGACGGGCTCGCCGAGTACGACCGCGACCTGCCGATATACGTCCCGATCGAGGACGCCCAGCAGGAATTCCGGGAAACCTACGCGCGCATCAAGGCCGGGCACCTGCCCGAGCAGATCGACGGCGACGCCTTCATCGGCCGCGTGCACGACAGCATCGCGAGCATCGTGGCGGCCGCCGAGCACACCGACACCGTGGTCGTCTTCGCGCACGGCGGTGTGATCAACGTGCTGCTGCAGGAGGTGCTGGGCCTGGCCCGCCCGCTCACCTTCCCCATCGACTACTGCTCGATCACCCGGATCCTGTACTCGCGCCGCGGCGGCCGCACCGCGGCCACCGTCAACGAGAACGGCCACGTCTGGGACCTGTTGCCGCGCATGCAGAGTCCGCGCCCCTAGACGCTCAGCGGACTCCCAGCCCGATCCCACACCCTTCCAAGGGCCGACGCCTTCGATGGGAATTCGAGAGCCGCTCCCCCGCGGCCCACGATCCCGACAGAAAGGCACCACGATGTCCACCATCAAGCCCCGCCGCCGTCTCGCCCTGCGCCTCGCCGCGGCCGGTGCCCTGGCCGCCATCCCGCTCGTCGTCGTCGCCCTCCCCGCGAATGCCGCGACCCCCGACGACGCCGGCACCCCGGTCGTCGCCCAGCAGATCGACGACCACGGACCCTGGGATCACGACCGTGACGACCACCGCCACGACCACGACAACGACGGCGGCTGGAACAATGGCGGCAACGGCTGGAACAACAACGGCTGGAACAACAACGGCGGCTGGAACAACAACGGCGGCTGGAACAACAACGGCGACAACGGCTGGAACAACAACCCCGCTCCGGCCCCCGCCTGGCTGCCGCCCACCGGCTCCTTCGGCATGTAACCCGGCGACGACCTCATCGGCTCGGACACCGAAAAGGCCGCTCCCAGTGTGGGAGCGGCCTTTTCGGTTTTCGCGGGCCCGGCTCACCGCCGGGCCGTCCGCTACGCGTTGGTCGCGATCCAGTTGTGCATCCAGGTCAGCGCGGTCTGGCCGCCGCCGACGCCGTAGCTGCCGTAGCTGGTGTGCTTGCCGCTGCGGTAGAACTGCTCGAGCTGGTGGGCGTACTCGCTGTCCGGACCGTCGGCCAGCTGGGCCTGCAGCGTCGGCAGACCGCCCTGCGCCATCAGGTCGTTGAGGATGGACCCGAGTTCGAGCTGGGTCTGCCACAGGTTGAAGTTGTTCGGGTTGGACGACTGCGCCAGGAAACCCGCGAAGCGGGTGAGGAAGTCGGTCTCCTCGGTGGAGCAGTACAGGTCGCCGATGGCGCACACGGTGCGCACCTTGTCGCTGACCCAGCCGAAGCCGCCGACCCGCGGCCCGCCCGCACCCGCGCCGGGGGCGATCGGGCCGATCTGGGCGTCGGTGGGCGAGCGGCGCGGATCGGAGATCAGCGCGACCGCCGCGATGCGATCCGGCGGCACCACGCCGTGGCCACTGCCGATCTCGGCGGCGAGATCGCCGGCCGCGTCGGCGCCCTGGCTGTAGCCGGTGATGGCGATCCTGGTGCCCGGGCAGCGCGCGCCCATGTCCTGCACCAGACCGCGGGCATTGTCGACGGCTTCCTTCTTGGAGGCGGCGTAGACGTCACCCTCCCAGGGGAAGGCGGTGGCCGCGTAGGTCACATAGTCGACCTCACCGGGCAATCCGTTGGTCACCCCGGCCAGCATGCCGGGCTTGGGGTCCTTGTCGTGGCCGGTCTCCCAGGTGCCGGGCACGGCGACCGTGTAGAGACTCGGGCAGCCCGCGCCGGGGGCGGCCGCGGCGGGACCGCTGCCCAGGACGATTCCCGACATGAGCACGCTCGCCGCTGCCCCCGCAGCCGCGACAACATTCTTCAACCGCATACTGCTCCAGTTCCCGTTTGTGCCGGGACAGGTTGCGCGTCCCGATTCCGGATCATGGTGCGGTCGCCGGATGACAGTCCGGTGCACTGAGGGTTAACCCAAGTAACCGCCCCGTATGAGTGACTGGAACAGACCGAATGACGAGATCGGCGACACACCGCCGACAAGCATAAAGGGGCCTATTCGACCATGCCAGGCGAGACGCCGAAGACGTCCGATTTCCGGCCGGAAAGTTGTGCCGGAAGCCACATTTCGGACCTCAGTCCTGCAATGCCGCCTCGAGCATCGGCCACGACCGATGCAGCGCGTCCTGCCAGTAGCGCCAGGAATGCGTTCCGGCAGGACTGAATTCGACCTGCGCGGGGATCCCCAACTGGCCGAGGCGATCTGCGAGCTGATGCGTGCACCCATTGGTCGCGGCCTCGATCACGCCACCCAGGATGATCTGGTTGGCCAGCGTCGCCGGACGCCCGCCGATCGAGGGTGAATCGAGGGTGTCCATCGGCCCGGGCAGACCGGTCGAACTCGAGATGAACAGCGCCTTCCCGCGCAAGGCGGCGGCATTGAGCACGGCGTCGTGCCGCTGCCAGTCCGGGTCGCCGGGCTCGCCCCACATATTGCGGGAATCGGCGTCACCACGGTCGAGGACCAGCTGGATGTACCGGCGGCTGTTCTCGTCGGCGGTGGAGGCGCAGCCACTGTAGGAGGCGACCGCCCGGTACCGATCTGGGGCCGCGATGGCCAGATTCAACGCGGAGGTCGCCGACATCGACACGCCCGCCACCGCGTTCGCGCCGGAGGCGTGCAGCGCCGAATCCAGGATCGGCGGCAGTTCCGCGGTCAGAAATGTCTCCCATTTCTGGCGGCCCAGACTGGGGTCGTCTTTCTGCCAGTCGGTGTAATAGGAGAATTTGCCACCGATCGGGGAAACAACATTCACGTTCTTATCCGCGAAGAATTGCACGACATCGGTTTGGCGATACCAGGTCGCGGCATCCTCACCACCGCCCGCGCCATTCAGCAGATACAGCGTGGGCCGCGGCACACTGTTGTCGAACGGGGTAATCACCTGAAGCGTGATCACCCGGTCCATCGCGGCCGAATAGACCGAGATCTCCTCTTGCCGCTGGCCGGGCCGATCGATCGAAACCAGATGCGATCCGGTGGAATCATCCGCCGTGGCCGTACCGATGGTCCCGGGCGCGGACGACAATGCCAGGGAGAGTGCAATTGCCGAGGTCGCGGCGAGCGCCGAGAGCTTACCGGTGAACATCGGTACGGTTTTCCTATCGATCGAATCGGCCCGGAACGGGAATCAGCTGCCGATGTACTTGCGGATCGCGTCCGACAGGATGGTGCTGAGCGAACCGGTCGAGCTGAGCTGGCCGTCGGCCGAGCCGAGGCCATTGTTGTTGAGGCTACCCAGCGCGCTCTCGCCGACGGTGTTGGCGCGGGCGGTGAAGCAGGACGTCAGGTTGGGCAGCTCGTTGCTGACGCCGACCGTGCCCGCGACCCCGATGCCACCGCTGGTGACCTGCTGACCGGGAGAGAGGTTGGTGGGCACCGGGTAGGTGATGGTGTAGGTCACCGGGTTACCCGAGTTCACGAACCAGCCCGTGTTGGTCACCTTCCAGCCGCCGGCGTTCGGCTCCGGGGTCACGCTCTCGGTGCGCTGGCCGAGCGCGGCGTGGTAGGCCGTGATGGTGGCGCTGGTCGGCGCACCGAATCCGGCCGGCGGGTAATCGGTGATGGTGTTGACGTACGGGTTTCCGATGCCCGTGGTGCCGATGACGATCTTGTAGGTCACCGTGGTGCCGACGCCGATGGAGTCGAGGTTGGCGCCCTTGTCGTAGGTCATGGTGATGCCGAGGGTGCTGATGTCATTCTTGGTGGCATGCGAGCTCAGGGCACAGGTCGTATCCGCTGACGCGGCGCCCGTCTCCAGCGTGGTCATGCTCAGGCCCGCGAAAACCATAGCGGCAGAGGTCGCGATCGCGGCCGCACGGCGATTACGGAACATATTTTCCTCCAAGTGTCCCGAGATCCTCCGGGACCGATCCATACTTACCGAGCGCTGCGGACGACTCGGAGGGTGGACTCCACACGGGGAGTAAGTAAACAGGTGTAACTGGTCCCCTGTCCAGGGTTTGACAAAACTGCTCCCAGTTACTGACTAGTACACATTTCAGATCGTTTCCCTGCATAACAAAAAGCGCTCCCGGACCGAAGTCCGGGAGCGCTCTTCAGGGTTTCAGCTCAGCGCTGGATCACCGCTGGGCGACCATGGTCGGGGTGATCGGGGACGGCAGCGCCGTCTCACCCTCCAGGTACTTGTCCACCGCGGACGCGCACGCGCGACCCTCGGCGATGGCCCACACGATCAGCGACTGACCGCGGCCCATGTCACCGGCGACGAAGACACCGGGCACGGTGGTGGCCCAATCCTTGTCGCGCATGACATTTCCGCGCTGGTCGTAGCCCACGCCCAGGCCCTCGAGCAGACCGTTCTTCTGCGGTCCGACGAAGCCCATGGCCAGCAGCACCAGGTCGGCCTCGAGGGTGAAGTCGGTGCCCTCGACCTTCTCGAAGCGGCCGTTGACCATCGACACCTCGTGCGCCTGCAGCCCGGTGACCTTGCCGTCGGCGCCGATGAAACGCTCGGTGTTGACGGAGAACACGCGCTCGCCGCCCTCCTCGTGCGCCGAGGAGACGCGGTACATCAGCGGGTAGGTCGGCCACGGGGTCGAGTCGGCCCGCTGCTCCGGCGGACGCGGCATGATCTCGAACTGGTGGATCGTCTCCGCACCCTGCCGGTGCGAGGTGCCCAGGCAGTCCGCGCCGGTGTCACCGCCACCGATGATGACGACCTTCTTGCCGCGCGCGTTGATGCGCGGCAGGCCGTCCTCGTCGGTGATCGGGTCGCCCAGCTGCACCCGGTTGGCCAGCGGCAGGAACTCCATGGCCTGGTGGATGCCGTCCAGGTCGCGGCCCGGGATCGGCAGGTCACGCGCGATGGTGGCGCCACCGGCGAGCACGACCGCGTCGAACTGCTCACGCAACTGCTGGGCCGTGATGTCCACGCCCACGTTCACGCCGGTCTTGAAGATGGTGCCCTCGGCCTCCATCTGTGCGATGCGGCGGTCGATGAAGCGCTTCTCCATCTTGAATTCCGGGATGCCGTAGCGCAGCAGGCCGCCGATGCGGTCGTCGCGCTCGAACACGGTCACGGTGTGGCCGGCCCGGGTCAGCTGCTGGGCGGCGGCCAGGCCCGCGGGGCCGGAACCGACGACCGCGATGCGCTTGCCGGTCAGGCGGGTCGGGTAGACCGGGGTCACCCAGCCCTCGTCGAAACCGTTCTCGATGATCTCGACCTCGACCTGCTTGATGGTCACCGGATCCTGGTTGATGCCCAGGACGCAGGACGCCTCGCACGGAGCCGGGCACAGGCGGCCGGTGAACTCCGGGAAGTTGTTGGTCGCGTGCAGCCGATCGAACGACTCCTTCCACGCGCCCTTGTACACCAGGTCGTTCCACTCGGGAATCAGGTTCCCGAGCGGACAGCCGTTGTGGCAGAACGGGATACCGCAGTCCATGCAGCGACTGGCCTGCTTCTGCAGAGTCTCGTGGGAGAACTTCTCCTCGTAGACCTCTTTCCAGTCCAGCAGTCGCAGCGGAACCGGACGGCGCTTGGGCAGTTCCCGGGAAGTGTGCTTCAGGAAGCCTTGTGCGTCACCCATTTACGAACTCCTGACTAATGCGCAGCGCGCACGGAACAACGACAGTGGTGCTGCGTTGCACCGCCAGAGTGAGGTCAGCCACGGGCCGCCTCGAATGGATACAGCGCCTCGTCGACGTGAGTGCGAAGTTACCCACGCGCCGCCTCCATGATCGCCTCGTCGACATTCCGGCCGGCCTTCTCGGCCTCGGAGATGGCGAGCAGGACCTTCTTGTAGTCGCGCGGCATGACCTTCGCGAACTTCGTGACCTGCTGCGACCAGTCGCCCAGGATCTTGTCGGCGACAGCGGATCCGGTCTCGTCGCGGTGCTGGACCACGATGTCGTGCAGCATCTGCGCGTCCTCGGCCGACAGCTGCTCGAGGTCGACCAGCTCGGTGTTGAGGTTGGCCTCGAAGGTGCCGTTCGGGTTGTAGACGTAGGCGATACCGCCCGACATGCCGGCGCCGAAGTTGCGGCCGGTCTCGCCGAGGATGACCACGCGGCCACCGGTCATGTACTCGCAGGCGTGGTCGCCCACACCCTCGACGACCGCGGTGGCGCCCGAGTTGCGGACGGCGAAGCGCTCGCCGGCCACACCGCGCAGGAACGCCTGGCCGCTGGTGGCGCCGAACAGGATCACGTTGCCCGCGATGATGTTCTGCTCCGCGACGAACGCCTCCGGCACGTCATCGGACGGGCGCACCGTGATGCGGCCACCCGAAAGACCCTTGCCGACATAGTCGTTGGCGTCGCCGACCACCCGCAGGGTGATACCGGCCGGGACGAACGCACCGAACGAGTTACCGGCGGAACCGGTGAACGTGATGTCGATGGTGTTGTCCGGCAGGCCGACTCCGCCGTAGAGCTTGGTGACCTCGTGGCCGAGCATGGTGCCGACGGTCCGGTTCACGTTCGTGATCTTGGATTCGAACTTGACCGGCTTGCCGCGCTCCAGCGCGTCCGCGGACTGCGCGATGAGCTCGTTGTCCAGCGCCTTGTCCAGACCGTGGTCCTGGTCCTTGGTGCGGCGGCGGTCCTGGAACATGAACGCCGTCTCGACATCGTCCAGGATCGGCGACAGGTCCAGCTTGGCGGCCTTCCAGTGCGCCTTGGCGGCGGTGGTGTCGAGCAGGTCGACCCGGCCGATGGCCTCGTCCAGGGTCCGCAGACCCAGCGACGCCAGCAGCTCCCGCACCTCTTCGGCGATGTAGAGCATGAAGTTCTCGACGAACTCCGGCTTGCCGGTGAAACGCTCACGGAGAACCGGGTTCTGGGTGGCGACGCCGACCGGGCAGGTGTCGAGGTGGCAGACGCGCATCATGATGCAGCCCGAGACCACCAGCGGAGCGGTCGCGAAACCGTACTCCTCGGCGCCCAGCAGCGCGGCGATCATGACGTCGCGGCCGGTCTTCATCTGACCGTCCACCTGCACCACGATGCGGTCGCGCAGACCGTTGAGCAGCAGCGTCTGCTGGGTTTCGGCCAGGCCGAGCTCCCAGGGGCCGCCCGCGTGCTTCAGGGAGGTCAGCGGCGAGGCGCCGGTGCCACCGTCGTGGCCGGAGATGAGCACCACGTCCGCGTGCGCCTTGGAGACACCCGCGGCGACGGTGCCGACGCCCGGCTCCGCGACCAGCTTCACGTGAATCCGCGCCTGCGGGTTCGCGTTCTTCAGGTCGTGGATCAGCTGCGCCAGATCCTCGATCGAGTAGATGTCGTGGTGCGGCGGCGGCGAGATCAGGCCGACGCCCGGCGTCGAGTGCCGGACCTCGGCGACCCACGGGTACACCTTGTGGGCCGGCAGCTGGCCGCCCTCACCGGGCTTCGCGCCCTGCGCCATCTTGATCTGGATGTCGGTGCAGTTGGTCAGGTAGTGCGCGGTCACACCGAAGCGGCCCGAGGCCACCTGCTTGATCGCGGACCGGCGCCAATCGCCGCCCTCCTCCGGCTCGAAGCGCGCCGGGTGCTCGCCGCCCTCACCGGAGTTGGAGCGGCCGCCGAGGCGGTTCATGGCGATGGCCAGGGTCTCGTGCGCTTCGGCCGAGATGGAGCCGTAGCTCATCGCACCGGTCGAGAAGCGCTTCACGATCTCCGACGCCGGCTCGACCTCGTCGATCGAGATCGGGTGCCGGTGCTCGGACTTGAACTTGAACAGACCACGCAGCGAGGCGAGACGCTCCGACTGGTCGTCGACCAGCTTCGTGTACTCCTTGAAGACCTTGTACTGGCCCGAGCGGGTGGCGTGCTGCAGCTTGAACACCGTGTCCGGGTTGAACAGGTGGTACTCGCCCTCACGACGCCACTGGTACTCGCCGCCGACCTCGAGCTCGCGGTGCGCGCGCTCGTTGCGGTTCTCCAGGAACGCGACCCGGTGCCGCTGTGCGACCTCGTCCGCGATGTCGTCCAGGCCGATGCCGTCCAGCGGCGACTTCAGACCGGTGAAGTACTCGTTCACCAGCTCCTGCGCCAGGCCGACGACCTGGAACAGCTGCGCGCCACGGTAGGAGGCGATGGTGGAGATGCCCATCTTGGACATCACCTTCAGCACGCCCTTGCCGGCCGCCTTGTTGTAGTTGTAGACGGCCTTCTTGTAGTCGGCCGCGAGATCGCCGGTGCTGCCCGGCATCTGCAGCGCGCCGCGCTCGAGCATGTCCTCGATGGACTCGAAGGCCATGTACGGGTTGATGGCCGCCGCGCCGAAACCGACCAGCATGGCCATGTGGTGCACCTCGCGGGCGTCACCGGCCTCGATGACCAGGCCGACCTTGGTGCGGGTGCGTTCCCGGACCAGGTGGTGGTGCACCGCGGCGGTCAGCAGCAGCGACGGGATCGGGGCCAGCTTCTCGTTGGACTCGCGGTCGGACAGCACGATGATGCGCGCGCCGCCGTCGATGGCCGCCGAGACCTGACGCTGCACGGCCTCGAGGGCCTTGCGCAGCCCCTTGCCACCCTTCTTGACCGGGTACAGGCCGTGGACCACCACGGACCGCAGGTGCGGGCGCGAACCGTCGTCGTTGATGTGGACCAGCTTGGACAGCTCGTCGTTGTCCAAGATCGGCTGGGTCAGGGTGATCTGGCCGCAGGACTCCGGTCCCGGGTTCAGCAGGTCGGCCTCCGGGCCGATCATGCTGCGCAGCGAGGTCACGACCTCTTCGCGGATGGCGTCCAGCGGCGGGTTGGTGACCTGCGCGAACAGCTGCGAGAAGTAGTCGAACAGCAGGCGCGGCCGCGCCGACAGCACCGCGATCGGGGTGTCGGTGCCCATCGAGCCGAGCGCCTCGCCACCGGTCTGCGCCATCGGCGAGACCAGCAGGTTCAGTTCCTCGGTGGTGTAGCCGAAGATCTGCTGACGGATCAGCACGCGGTCGTGCGACATGTGCACGTGCGGGCGGTCGGGCAGATCGCTCAGCTTGGTCGGGCCCTCGTCCAGCCACTGCTGGTACGGGAACTCGGCGGCCAGCGACGACTTGACCTCGTCGTCACTGATGATGCGGCCCTGCGAGGTGTCGACCAGGAACATGTGGCCGGGCTGCAGGCGCTTCTTGTAGACGACCTTGGCCGGGTCGATATCGAGCACGCCGACCTCGGAGGCCAGCACGACCAGGCCGTCCTCGGTGACCCAGATGCGGCCGGGGCGCAGACCGTTGCGGTCCAGCACCGCGCCGACGACCGTGCCGTCGGTGAAACACACCGAGGCCGGGCCGTCCCAGGGCTCCATGAGGAAGGAGTGGTAGCGGTAGAAGGCGCGCTGCTCCGGGGTCATGGACTCGTGGCGCTCCCACGCCTCCGGAATCATCATGAGCACGGCGTGCGGCAGGCTGCGGCCGCCCAGGTGCAGCAGTTCGAGCACCTCGTCGAAGCGCGCGGTGTCCGAGGCGCCGGGGGTGCAGACCGGGAAGATCTTCTCCAGGCGGTTGTTGCCGGCGTGGTCGGTGCCGAACACGTTGGAGTTCAGCAGCGCCTCACGCGCCCGCATCCAGTTCTCGTTGCCGGAGACGGTATTGATCTCACCGTTGTGGGCGACGCGCCGGAACGGGTGCGCCAGCGGCCACGACGGGAAGGTGTTGGTGGAGAAGCGCGAGTGCACGATGCCCAGCGCCGACTCGACCCGGTCGTCCTGCAGGTCCAGATAGAACGCCCGCAGCTGCGGGGTGGTGAACATGCCCTTGTAGACGAAGGTCTCGCCGGACAGGCTCGGGAAGTAGACCGACTCCTTGCCGGTCGCGCCCTCGCCGGCACCCGACCGGCCGAGCTCGTGCTCGATGCGCTTGCGGATGACGTAGGCGCGACGCTCCAGATCCATGCCGGACAGCTGCTCGGCGCCGCCCTTGGGCGAGGCGATGAAGATCTGCCGGAAGGTCGGCATGGCGTCACGCGACAGCGCGCCCAGCGACGAGCCGTCGATCGGGACCTCGCGCCAGCCGAGGACCTCGAGGCCCTCCTCGCGCACGATCTTCTCGACGCCGTACCCGGCGCGGGCGGCCTCGCGGCGGGCCTGCGGCAGGAAAGCGATACCGGTGGCGTACGAACCTTCGGCGGGGAGCTCGAAGTCGACGACAGCACGGAAGAACTTGTCCGGGAGCTGGATCAGGATGCCCGCGCCGTCACCCGAGTTGGGTTCGGCACCGGCGGCACCACGGTGCTCCAGGTTCAGCAATGCCGTAATAGCCTTGTCGACGATGTCGCGGCTGCGGCGGCCGTGCATGTCGACGGCGAATGCGACACCACAGGCGTCGTGTTCATTCGCCGGGTCATAGAGCCCGATGGGTCCAGGGGACCTGTGGCCGGGAAGTTGCGTCATGCCTCTGCCTTCACAAAAAACAGGCCTTCGAAGAATGCGGCCTTCGTCGAACGCCTCCGGTCTGGACTGCGTCCGGACGTTCGGAGACCAGCGGCGCTGATGGTCACTCCGTGCAGTCAACTTTGCAGTTGTCCACCCGCTTCGATTACCTAGTCGGGTGCTCGGTGGTAACGGAACCCTTACGTCTTCGCTACACACCGCGCAGGTCTCGCCCGCTAGGCTGAGCACCGATCGGGCCTCTGACCGTATGGGGAGATATGCCGAATTGTGTAGTTCGGCGTAAGAGCAAACGATAAGTCAGGACTTGAGCCCAACCAACTTAGGTTGCACTAATTCCAGGTTCTAGCTGGGCTTCTTCATCGGTCCTCCAACACACGCGCGTTCTCCAGTGTAAGGCAGGGGTGCACGTGCGTTTCAGTTGAGTTCACCACTGCATCGCACGCACGCGAGGACTCCGGCCGGGCGGTCCAGCGCAGCTCCAGACTGCCTCTCACCTGCAATGAATCAGATTTCCCCACAATGGGATCCGGCAAACCGGGCGTTGGCGAGCTAACTTTCCGGACAAGTTCCGTCGTCGCGGCAGCCGTCCGGGAGACATGGGCAGGTAACCTGCGGACCGTACGGAATTTTTCCTGAATGTGGGATTCAGCACACTTCCAGCAAATCGTAAACCCGCCTCCTAACCGCGTTTTGCCATCCGAGCCGGTCCGCGCGTGATCAACACCACGTCACACGCCCGAAACGTGGCATTGTGAGCCTGGCCACATCCCAGCCGCCGCGGTCGATGGAACAGGCGTACGCCTGTCACGCTGAGACAACGAATCAGCGACGGTTTCGAGAAGCCGAATCACCCGGGACTCAGAGGATGTGAACTCCCATGACCGTTCACCATGTCCCCGGGTCCGCCGGGCTCGGCGCCTTGCTGGTCTGGCTGGGTGGCGCACAACCGCAGCTCACCAACGGGCCCGAGCGCGGCGGCTACACCGTTACCGGCGCCGTGGTGGCGCTGTTCGCGGGCACCGCGGGCGCCGTCACGGCCGCCGCGACGGGAGCGGCGAGCTGGCCGGTCATCGCCATCGTGGCGGTCGCGCTCATCGCGACGATCCTGATGGGGACCATCGCACGGGCGCTGGCCACCGCCGCCACACCCGATCGCCGGGAGAATCACCGGGCGGTAGCCGAATTCGGCGGCCGCATCGCGGTGGCGGTGCTCGCCGGGGTGGTGATCGCCGAATTGGCCTGCACCATCCTGTTCTCCGGCACCGTGAACCGGCTGCTCGACGAATCCGCCCAGCACACAGTGGAATCCGCGCCCGCCGTGGTCACCGCGCGCACCGAGCTGGAGCAGGCCAGGACCGATCGCACCGCACTGGACCAGCAGATCACCAAGGCGCAGAACGACGTCACCAATGCGCTGATCATCGCGCGCTGCGAATTCAACCCGGGGGCGGACTGCCCGCAGAACATGATCACCCGCGTGCCCGGGCGCGGTCCCGAGGAGCGCACCGCCAACCAGATGCTCGACGACGCCCGCAACCAGCTCAGCGCGGCGCAGGGCAAGGTCGACGGGCTCGACGCCAAGGTCACCGAGAAGGACAGGGCCCTCGCGACGGCCCGCAAGGCCGCCTACACCGACGGCGACCGCGGGCTCGGGGCGCGCTGGGTGGCCATGAACGACTACACCACCGGACATTTCGGGCCGTTCGTCTTGCGGCTCGCCATGTCCGTGCTCATGATCGTGCTGGCCCTGCTACCGCTGCTGCTGCGGTGGTGGCGGGGTGAGACGGCGTTCGACCGCACCGTCGCGGTCCGTACCGCCACCGACCGCATCGACCAGGCCGCCGCCACCGCCATCGCCGTCAAACAGGCCGAGGTGCGCGTGGAGACCGAGAGCCTGCGCGCCGAACAACAACTCACCGCCGCGCGGCTGGCCGCACATGCCGACACCGCCATCGACCGGGAACGGCAGCGCACCCGCATCATCGCCGCCATCGGCAATTTCGAGATCGGCATCACCGAACCCGCCCAGCGCGCGATCGCCGAATTCGACAACGCCACCAGACATGAACTCCCCGCCGGCCCGGCCGGGGATCGAAAGGACAGCACCGTGTCCCAGGAGGGGATCGTGACACAGTCGCCGAACCTGCCCGCCCAGCTCACCCCAGGGGCCCTGGCCCCCGCACCGCAGGGTGGGGCACTCGTTCCCGCCGTGCCGGTCGCGCAGCCCGCGAACAAGAGCGGGGGGCTGGAACTTCCGATCATCGGGACGGTGCCGTTCACCGACACCGCCGCCCGCTGGATCCGTCCGCTGGTGCCGTCCTTCGTGGCCAATGCCATCGACACCGCCACCCACCCGCTGCGCACCGTGCGTCAGGCGTTCGAGGAGGCGGAGGAGATCACCTTCACGCTGCGCCGCACGCGCAAGGTGACGGTGGATTCCCAGGATTCGGCGCAGCAGCAGCACCAGCAGGCCCATGCCCAGCCGCAATACGGCTACCTCCCGCAGGGCACCCCGCAGCAGGTGCATGCCCAGCGGGTGGCCGCGAGCGTGGTGGATCAGCCCTACGCCCAGTACCCCTCCTACCCGGCCCTCCCCCAGGGCCAGGTGGTGGACCCCGGCTATCCCCTGCCCTCGGGTGCGCAGCACGATGCGCTGGCGGCACGCCGCAACCCCGAACTCGACTACCGCAGCCCGCGCGAACTGCCGCCGGGCAGGGGCCGGGAGTAGCCTTCCGAAACCCACTGTGGCCCGGAATGTTTCACGTTGAACACGGAAACATCCGGGCCACAGCCTTTTCGATCACGTCGCCGGCGACTTCCGCGTCGCCGAGCGGTAGGCGACGACAGCGGTCAGGACCAGGATGGCCGCCGTGGAGGTAGCCGCCAGGTGGATGCCGCTGACGAAGGCGGAGTGCGCCGAGTGCAGCAGTTCCCCGGCCGCGGGTTGCGGTAGGGCACGGGCGGTTTCGATCGCGCCGCCCAGCGACTCGCGGGCCGCGTCCGCCTGACCGGACGGGACGTGCGTCAGGTCCAGACCGTGGCGGAAGGCCGCCATGACGGCACTGCCCAGCACGGCGACGCCGAGGGCGATGCCCATCTCCATGGCCGTCTCCGAGATGGCGGCGGCATTACCGGCGCGCGCCTCGGGCGCGGTGCTGACGATCATGTCGGCCGAGACCGTCAGGGCCACACCCTCACCCAGGCCGATCAGCAGGAAGCCGACGATGAACGGGGTCACCGAGCCCGAGGGATCGGTGGGCAGCAGCCAGTAGAGGCCCGCGCCGATCGCGACGGTCACCAGCGAGCCCGCGAGGACCGTCGCCGCCCGCCAGTAGCGAACCAGCCAGGCCGCGGCCAGCGCACCCAGCATGGAGCCGATGGTGCCCGGAATGAGCAGCAGACCGGCCGCCAGCGGCGACTTGCCGAGCACCAGCTGCAGGTACTGCGAGCCGAAGAACAGCACGCCGGCCAGGGCGAACACCGACAGCAGGTTGGTGAACACCGCGGCCCGGAAAGCCGGCAGCCGGAACAGGTCCAGGTCGATGAGCGGCGCGGACAGACCGCGCTGCCGGCGCACGAACACCACGCCGGCGACCACGCCGACACCGGCGCTGATCAGCAGGTTCAGGCTCGGGCCGTGGGCCGCGAACTCCTTGACCGCGTACACGATCGGGATCAGGGCCAGCATGGACAGGCCGGCGCTGATCAGATCGAAGCGCCCGGGGTTCGGGTCGCGCGACTCCGGTACCAGGACCGGGGCCAGGACCAGTAGCAGCGCCATGACCGGCAGGTTCACCAGGAAGACCGAGCCCCACCAGAAGTGCTCGAGCATCCAGCCGCCCAGCAGCGGGCCGAAGGCCGCGCCGGAGGCGGCCATGGCGCCCCAGACCGAGATGGCGAGGGTGCGCTGGCGGGCGTCGGCGAACATGGACCGGATCAGGCCCAGCGTGGCGGGCATCAGGGTCGCACCGGCGACACCCTGCAGAACGCGTGCGGCAATGAGCATCTCGGGGTTGACCGCCCAGGCCGCGACGGCCGAGGCCAGGGCGAAGCCGGCCGCGCCGATGAGCAGCAGGCGGCGGCGGCCGATGCGGTCACCGACGGTGCCCATGGTGACCAGCAGGCCCGCGAGCACGAACGAGTAGACGTCGATGATCCACAGCAGCTGCGGTGTGGTGGGCGCGAGGTGCGCGCTGATGGCCGGGACCGCCAGGTCGAGCACGGTGGCGTCGACGGAGATCAGTAGCAGCGCGAGCGCCAGAACGCCGAGCCCGGCCCAATCCCTGGGCCGGGCCTTCGGCGGCACGGCGGTGGGCTGCCGGTCGATGGGAGTTCCGGAACGTGCGGTCGCGTGGGTGCTCATGGGCTTTCTCTCTCGGTGGTGAACCGTCCAGACGGTACAGTAGCATTCTGAACCGTCCAGACGGTACAGTCAATCGTCGTGACCACACGCGATCCCGCCGGCACCCGCGACCGGATCCTCGACGCGCTCGAAACCCTGCTGCTCGACAAGGGCCTGTCCCAGGTCACCCTGGACAATGTGGCCGCCACCGCGGGCGTCTCCAAGGGCGGGTTGCTCTATCACTTCAAGAGCAAGGACGCACTGCTCGCCGGACTGCTGCGCCGCGTGACCGACCGCGCCGATCAGCAGGTGAGAGCCGCGGTGGCACAGGGGCGCTCGGTGGCCGAGTGGTATCTGCAGGCTCCGCATCCCGAGGACGACGCCGACGCCGTCGAGCTCGCCCTGTACCGATCGATGCTGGCCGCCATGCGGAGCGTCGACGCGCCGCAGGACGCCGCGCAGGCGGAGACCGACCGGGCCCTCACCGAGGTGATGGGGTCCTGGAAGACGGCCCTGGACAACGAGATCGAGGATCCGGTGCGGGCCGAGATCGTCCGCCTGGTCGGCGACGGCGTCTACCTGCGCGCTCTGCTGGGCCTGCCGCCGATCGAACCCGGGCTCTACCGCCGGGTCGTGGCCCGGCTGCTGGAGACCGGCACACCCCCCGCCTGACACCCGGGGGTGCGAAGTTCGCCGCCCGGACGCGCATCGGGCGACCGAAGACGCTGGTCCGGATAGACTCGGCCGCGTGTTGCCGACCGCCGCCGACTCCGTCGGTTCGCCGACCGGCTCGGTGGGGGAACCGACTTCTACCGAACCGGTGGTTGTGCCGATTCGCCCGATGCAGTTCCGCGAACTCCTCGACCTCCCGTTCGCGCTGATCCAGGCGCGGATCAAGACCCTGGCGGGCCTGCTCGGCGGTGCCGTGCTGGTCGCCTCGGTGGTGGCCGTTGGGGGCACGGTGCTCGCGGCCGTCGCCAGCGGGAATTCCGACCGCGGCACCCTCTGGGGCGCGGTGCTGGTCACCCTGCTGTGCGCCTGGTCGGTTCGCTTGTTCGTCCGCGGGGTGACCGTGCCGATCGGGTTGGCGGTGGTTTACCGCAGGCCGGCGACCTGGCGCGGGGCGCTGCGGCGGCTGGCCGCGGAAGCCGGTCCGCTGCTCGGCTATCAGGTGATGTACACGCTCATCGGTCTCGGCGTGCTGGCCGTCGGCACTCCGCTGCTGTTCACCGCGCCGCCCGCGGTGATCTGGCTGGCCTGGCTGCGCGGGCGGCGATTCACGCTGGTGCCCACCATCTTCGATCAGTCGGCTACCTACGGCGTGGCGGCGCGACGCGCGAAACTGCTTGCGGGCGGGACGGAATGGCAGCTGGTCGGGCTGTGGCTGTACCTGCGCGGGCTGCTGCTCGTGCTGGTGGTGCCGCTGCTGGCGCTGCCACAGTTCACCGCACAGTTCTCCGGCACCCGGCGCTGGACGGTGACGGTGCTGATCATCACCGCCACCCTGCTCATCGTGGCGGTCGCGGAGCTGGTCGAATCCTCGACGCAGGTCGTCACCTACGTCGACCGGCGCTGCCGCCGCGAGGCGTGGGACATCCAGGTACCCGGCGGGAGCGGCCGATGACCGGAACCGACCGGGCGCCCGGACCGGAGATCGCCGGGGCCGCGCCGAATCTCGTCGGCGCGGCACCGCCCGAGCCCGCCCTGGGTCCGGCCGCCACGCACCTGGCCGCGGCCGAGGAGGCCGCCCGGCGCGGCGATTTCGGTGCCGCGCTGCGCGAGCGGTACCGCGCCGTCACCCGCGGGCTGGAGCAGCGCGGCATCCTCGAGGAGGAGCGGGCGCGCACGGCACGGGAAACCGCGCGAGCCGCCACCGCGGCGGTCCCGGACGCGGGCGAACTGCCCTCGGCGGCACACAGTTTCGACGAGGTCGTCTACGGCGGCCGCTACGCCACCGAGGCGGAGTACCGGCAGCTGGAACAGGCCGACCGGTACTCGATCGCGCCGCCGCCCAAGGCCGGCCCGGCCGAGATCACCGAGCGGCGCCGGACCCGTAAGACCAGGGTCGCCAAGGCGAAGAAGGACCGCGAGCGCGCGGAACTGCCGCAGCTGCTGAAGGATTGGCGCTTCTGGGCCGTGTTCGTGGCCGTGCTGGCTGTTGTGGTGCTGGTGTACGCGCTCACCCATGCCGGGTCCGGGCCGCCGACCCACGCGCCGACGCCACCGTCGAATCCGCCGCCGCCCAACCGGCCGGACGTGCCGCCGCCGAACTTCGGCGCGGGCAGCGACTCCATCTTCCAGCAGCTACCGGGCTGGCTGGCCTTCGGCGGTCTGCAGTTCCTCATCGCCTGGGTCGCCGTGCTGTGGTGGCGTGGCCGCCGCCGCGGCGCCATCGTGCGCGAACCGCTGCCGGTGGAGGCCCCGGCCCACGAGCTGCTCGCCGGACAGGCCGGGCTGTACCGGAAATCCCGCGATCACGAGCACGTGGCCGCCAAACTGCGGGCGGCGTCGCTGCGCCGGCTGCGGCCCGCGCTCGGCGTCACCGCCGACACCCCGGCGGAGCTGGTGGTCGGGTCCATCACGGCCCGCACCGGTGCGGACCCGGCCGTCATCCGCGCCGCCCTGTACGACCCGGTCCCCGATCGGGTCGCCCTGGAACTCGTGGCCGCACAACTCGAATGGATCGAAGCGGAGGTCTTGTGACCGAACTCTCCCCGGACGTCGTGGACACCAACCACGCGCCCACCGCCCAGGACGCCCAGCAGGCGCTGCTGGCGCTGCGCGCCGAGATCGGCAAGGCGGTGGTCGGCAACGACCACGCCGTCATGTTCCTGGTGCTGGCGCTGCTGTGCCGCGGCCACGTGCTGCTGGAAGGTGTTCCGGGCGTGGCCAAGACGCTACTGGTGCGCGCCCTGGCCACAGCCCTGGATCTGGAGCACTCCCGCATCCAGTTCACCCCCGACCTGATGCCGGGCGATGTCACCGGATCGCAGATCTACGATCCGCACTCGGCCGAGTTCACCTTCCGCCGCGGCCCGGTGTTCACCAACCTGCTGCTGGCCGACGAGATCAACCGCACCCCGCCGAAGACGCAGTCGGCGCTGCTGGAATCCATGGAGGAGCGCCAGGTTTCGGTGGACGGCGTGCCGCGGCCGTTGCCGGATCCGTTCGTGGTGGTCGCCACCCAGAATCCGATCGAGCAGGAGGGCACCTATCCGCTGCCGGAGGCGCAGCTGGACCGGTTCCTGTTCAAGGTGGACGTCCAATTGCCCGGGCGCGATGACGAATTCCGCATCCTGCAGCGGCACGCGGCGGGCTTCGACCCGCGCGATCTGAACGCCGCCGGACTGCGCCCGGTGGCCGGTCCCGCGCACATCGCGGCCGCCCGGGCCGCCGTCGCGCAGGTGGCCATCAGCCCCGAGGTGCTGGCGTACACCGTGGACCTGTGCCGGGCCACCCGCACCTCCCCGGCCGTGGCGCACGGCGCGTCCACCCGCGGCGCGACCGCGCTGATGGCGGCCGCGCGGGCCTTCGCCTGGCTGAACGGGCGCGCCTATGTGACGCCCGACGATGTGAAAGCCGTTGCGACGACGGTGCTCCGGCACCGGCTGCACCTGCGGCCCGAGCACGAGGTGGAGGGCGTCACCGCCGAGGGCGTGCTGGCCTCGCTGCTGATGTCCGTCCCCGTTCCGGTGTAGGCCGTGGTCGTCACCGGCCGGCTGGCCGCCGCGGCGGTACTCGCGGCCCTGTTCGTCACGCTGGCGCTGCCCTCGTGGCTCGGTGTGCTGCTCGCCACCCTGGCGCTGATCGGGCTGATCGCGGCCGACCTGCTGCTGCTGGGATCGCCGGGCGCGCTGGAGCTTTCGCGGGCCCCCGTCACGACGGTGCGCACCGGTCGCAGCATCGACGTGGAGCTGGCGGTGCTCAACGGCGGCGCCCGGCCGGTGCGCGGCACCCTCTGGGATGACTGGCCGCCCAGCGTGCACGCCCGTCATCGCACGCACGCCCTGAACCTGCCGCCCAACACCAGGATTCGGCTGCACACCGAGCTGACACCGGACTATCACGGCGACCGGGTGGCCGGCCCGGTGACGCTGCGTCTGCTGGGCCCGCTCGGCATGGCCGGCCGCCAAGTGCGGCGCGAGGTCCCGGCCCGGCTGCGCGCGCTGCCGCCGTTCCGCAGTGAGCGGCTGCTGGCCTCCAAGGTCCGGCAGCTGCAGCATCTGGAGGGCCGCAACACCACCACGATTCGCGGGCAGGGCACCGAATTCGATTCGTTCCGTGAGTATGTCGCGGGCGACGACGTGCGCACCATCGACTGGCGCGCCACCGCCCGCGCCAATGACGTGCTGGTGCGCACCTGGCGTCCGGAACGTAACCGGCACGTGGTCATGCTGCTGGACACCGGGCGGGTGAGCGCCGGCCGGGTCGGCGACGGCACCCGCCTGGACGCCACCATCGAGGCGGCCCTGCTGCTGGGCGGGCTGGCCGCCTCGGGCGGCGACTCGGTGGATCTGCTGGCCTACGACCGCCGGCTGCGCACCGAGGTGCGCGGCATCGGCGGAAAGCGCTTGCAGATCAAGCTCATGCACGCGCTCGCCGGGCTCACGCCCGAACTCGTCGACACCGACTATCAGGGCGTGCTGCGCGCGACACTGCAGCGCGCCCGCCGCCGCAGCCTGGTGGTGTGGTTCACCCATCTCGACGCCGCCACCGTGCAGGAGGGCCTGCTACCGGTGCTGCCGGTGCTGACCGAGCGGCATCGGGTGCTGGTGGTCGCGGTGACCGATCCGGAGGTGGCGGCCGCCGCCACCCGCCGCTCCGGCCTGGACGACCTCTACGCCGCGGCCGCCGCCGAGAATGTCATCGCCGAGCACGCGGTGGCCCGGGAGACGTTGCGCCGCATGGGCATCCGTGTCCTCGCCGAGGCACCCGACCGGCTGCCGGAGGCGCTGGCCGACGAATACCTGGAACTCAAGCGGACCGGAGCGCTGTAACCGGCACGGCCGTCGGGTACTGCCGCACGAAGGGCGGCGGCGGGATGGCCCGCCGCTGCCGCTCGGCCAGCGCCGCGCCCAGGATCTGCAGCGGCGGATAGCCGTTCGGCGGCGGCGTGCGCAGGCTCGTGCACACCGCGATGACCAGGGTGCGGCCCAACCGATCCTGGACCTCCGGGGTCAGGGTGCGGAACCGCAACAGGTACTGACGCGTCGACAGCGCCAATTCATCGGAGAGACCGGACAAATCGAGCTGCCGCGCCCAGCCCGCCAGCCAGGGCGGCGGCGCGGCCAGCGCGGCGAAGGGCAGCCGGCTGCGGTCGTGCACCACGACGGTGCCCGCCAGCACGTCCCCGACCCGCCGGGCCTGGGGCGAGCACAGCGACACCACGACGGCGATCAGCCCGGTGCCCATGATCCAGAAGTCGACGATCCCCGCCAGTCCGCGGGTGACCGCGTGCCGGAAGTCGATGGGCCCGCCGTCGGCGCGCACCACGCGCAGCCCGACCGCCATCTTGCCCACCGAGCGCCCGCGCGAAAACGTCTCGAACAGCACCGGATACCCGATCAGCGCGCTCACCATGGCCACCAGCACGGCGGCGTCGCGCCACGCGGAATCGGCGCCGATCCACACCAGCAGCGCCTCGAACAGCAGCGTCAGCACCGTTCCGATCACAGCCTGCAGCAGCAGGTCGAGCAGGAAGGCCGCGGCCCGCGTGGGGATCCGCGCGATCGGCAGTTCGACGGCCACGGCTTCGCCGGTGGTGAACAGTGCAGTGTCCAATGGCCCTTCGCTTCGCTCCGGGCGGGTTCGCGGCCCTGGAGGTCTCGTTCTTCCCTCCCTGCGCTCCTCCGCTTCGCTCCCCCGCTCCGCTCGGTCCAGAACGAGACGGGCCGCGAACCTCCTCGGCTTGCCCAGCCGGGCGGAAACACGATGGATAGCATTCTGTCAGCCGTAGCGCAGGAGGGGTACTCATGGATCTGGACGCCTACATGTTCGTTCACAGGCCTTCCTGGGAGCGGCTGGATCAGTTGGCCTCCCGCCGCAAGCGGCTCACGGGTTCGGAGTCCGACGAGCTGGTGCGGCTCTACCGGCTGGCGTCGCAGCAGCTGGCCCGGCTGCAGTCGCGCGAGGCGGATCCGGACCTCGTTGCCGGGCTGTCGGCGGTGCTGACCCGGGCGCGGGGCCGGATACTGAGCGCCCGCTTCGACACGCCGAGGGAGATCGCCTACTTCTTCACGCACCGGTTCCCGGCCGCCGTGTACCGGGCGCGGCCCTGGTGGCTGTCGGTCGCGACGGTGTTCCTGCTCGGGTCGGCCGGGCTGGCGGCGTGGGTGGCCAAGTCGGAGGCCGCGCGCCGGCATCTCGGCCTGGACACGGATACAGATGCCTTGACGCGCCCCGGTGGCGAATTCGAGACGTACTACTACGAGCACTCGCACGACGCCTTCGCCGCCAAGGTGTGGACCAACAACGCGTGGGTGTCGGCCATGGCGCTCTTCCTCGGAGTGCTCATCCTGCCCGCCGTCTACCTGTTGTCCATGAACGCCTTGAACCTCGGTATCAGTGCCGGGCTGATGGCGGGGGCGGGGCGGCTGGGCCCGTTCTTCGGCTGGCTCCTGCCGCACGGAATGCTGGAGCTCACAGCCATCTTCGTGGCCGGCGGGGCGGGTCTGCAGCTGGGCTGGACGCTGATCGATCCGGGCCGGGAGAGCCGCCCGCAGGCGCTGGCGCGGCAGGGCCGGGCGACCGCGGTGATCGCGCTCGGGCTGGTGGGCGTGCTGCTGGTGTCGGGTTTCCTCGAGGGCTTCGTCACACCCAGCGGACTGCCCACCGCGGCCCGGGTCGGCATCGGCGCGCTGGCCGAACTCGGTTTCCTGGCTTATGTATTCGGGCGCGGCCGCGGTGCGGTGCGGGAGCAGGAGCGCCTGCGGTCGGAGCGGGCAGCGAGCAATCGCCCGGAGCACATCACGGGCTACTCGATCGGGAAGGGTCCGGAACCGGTTGTGGGAGTGGCGACTTCGTAGTCGCGGCACCGTTCGGATTGATTTCCACTGGCCGCAGCGAGTCCGGCTCAGCTGCGGCCAGCGTTGCCGACGACTCTACACAATCGTTATGGCTACGCAACCTCCGACTTGCCCACCGGACGTATAAGGCGACCAGGCGAAACACCCTTTCCCAGTAGGGAACCCGACAAGATCGCTAATTCCCGGCATACGCTTTGCGGGCGGTCTGCGGAGGGGTCCGAAACTATCCTCGCGGTCGCGTTTCGAGACCTCTTTCGAACCCTGGCGCCCGATGCGTTTCGAACCCTGTCAGTTGGTTTGCCCAAAACTCGCAAATTTTCCGCTCACCATCGGTTCAACCACTGTTAAGCTGGCGTTTCGTCCCAGCTCAGGCCGATTGCCGACTGATCACCCAAGGTCAAACAAACCTCAAGTTTGTTTCGAATGGCTTTCGCTAAATGATCATCAGGCATAACTGGACCTTAATCGGGCGCATACTCATGTCGGCATCTTCTGGCAAACGATTTTCGCCCCCGCGGAAGCCCCGAAACGCCCCCTGGCAACGCTTCCGGCGGGTAACCCCGAACAGGGTGTGCGATCTTCGTCACATCCGTTGTGACCAGCGGCTTTTCGAGTCTCGCTGAGTGGAACCGACACCGTGCGGATTCGCGGCGCGACCCCGCCCGCGCGGGCCGGCCCCGGGCGCCACACTCATGCCTATCCGACATCACGCTCCCGGCCCGGACCCGCCGAACCCGGACAGCCGGACGGCGATCTCGGACACCATCGAACCCGGACATAGAAGAAGGCCCCCGATCCGATTCGGATCGAGGGCCTTCCTCGTGGTGGGCGAGGGGGGACTTGAACCCCCACGTCCTTACGGACACTGGCACCTGAAGCCAGCGCGTCTGCCATTCCGCCACTCGCCCTGAGCGACGGGAAGAAACGTATCACGGGGTCTGCGCCAAAACGAAATCGCCTGGTTATCGGGGGTGCGGAGGGGTGATCACGATCCGCGTTCGACCCGGGAACCTCGGCTCGCCGCCAAGAGTTACAGGTGTGGACGATCGTGGATATCATGCAATCACCGTGTCCTTGCGGCGACACGCCATGTCCGCGTGTTGCTATTCAAGGACACATCGCGCACGTCACGGCCGGTCGGACAGATGACACGACGCACGCTCCCGCACCGGAGCGGCAGGACCCGAGAAGGGAGGGGGCATGGGAATTGTTTCCCGATTCGAGCGCCGTCTCCAGGGGGCTGTCGGCGATGTCTTCGCCCGCGCCTTCGGCGGGAGCGTCGTGCCCCAGGAGGTCGAGGCCGCACTGCAGCGCGAGGCCGCCGACCACATCCAGGATCTCGGTGGCGGGCATCTGCTGGCTCCGAACAGCTATGCCATCACCGTCAACGAGTCGGATCTACGGCAGCTCGTCCAGGGCGAGGGACAGCCGGATCGCGATCTCGCCACGCAGGATTACGAGCTCACCAAGCGTGCCTTCGCCAAGCATCTGCAGGACTACATCCGCGAGCAAGGGTGGCAGACCTACGGTGAAGTACACGTGGAGTTCGAGGCATCCCCTACGCTGCACACCGGACAGTTCAGGACACGCGGCCGGGTCGATCCGGACGCGGGTGGGCGGGCAGGCCCGTCACCGGGACCTGGACGCCCACAACGACCCAACCCGCAACCAGGAGCTGGCCCCATGACGCAGAACTCAGGCTACGACCCAAGCCGTGAGCCCGCGGAGTCCGATCCGCGGAACCGCGGGTACGCGCCCCCGCCTGCGGGCCGTCAAGGTCAGCAGGGTTACGGCGAGTACGGCCGCGGTGGTCAGCAGGGCTACGAGCAGGGCGGCTACGGCCAGTCCGAGCAGGCCTACGGCGACTACCAGAACGGCTACGACTACAACCAGCAGCAGGGCGGCGGTTACGGCCAGCAGGGCGGCTACGCCGAGCAGGGCTACGGCCAGCAGCAGGGCTACGGCCAGTCCGAGCAGGCCTACGGCCAGCAGGGCGGCTACGCCGACCAGGGCTACGGCCAGCAGCAGCACGGCTACGACCAGGCCTACAGCGAGCAGGGCGGCGGTTACGGCCAGCAGCAGGGCTACGCCGACCAGGGCTACGGCCAGCAGCAGGGCTACGGCCAGCAGGGCTATGACCAGGGCGGCTACGGTCAGCAGGGCTACGCCGAGCAGGGGTACGGGCAGCAGCAGGGCTACGGCCAGCAGGGCTACGACCAGTATCAGGAGCAGGGCGGCTACGGCGACGAGCAGGCGTACGGGCAGCAGCAGGGCTACGGCCAGCAGCAGGCCGGCTACGGTGCGGCGCCGGCGCGCGGCTCGGGTTACTCGGCCACGCTGCAGCTGGACGACGGCTCCGGCCGCACCTACCAGTTGCGCGAGGGCAGCAACATCATCGGCCGCGGGCAGGACGCGCACTTCCGGTTGCCGGATACGGGCGTTTCCCGGCGCCACATCGAGGTTCGCTGGGACGGCCAGACCGCGATGCTCTCGGACCTCGGTTCGACCAATGGCACGCTGGTCAACGGGTCTCCCGTCCAGGATTGGCAGCTCGCCGACGGGGATGTCATCCGCGCCGGACATTCCGAGATCCTGATCCGGATCGTCTGATCCCGTAAGCTCGCGGTGCAGGTCACGATATGGCTGGGAATTCCTCGGTCGTATCGTGATCGCAACCGGTCGACGGCCCTATGATGCTGCCAATGCTCGCGGCGGACTCTGGCCGCGCTGACCAGCAACACACCGGTTGGGGGTCACGGAGCCACACCTCCGTAACTGCCCCGTACTCACGACACGGTCGAACAGGAGGTGGAGCACCGTGCAGGGATTGATCCTGCAATTGACCCGTGCGGGGTTCCTGCTGTTGTTGTGGCTGTTCGTGTGGGCGGTGCTCCGGACCCTGCGCAGCGATATCTACGCGGCTTCCGGCCTCCGGGTCGCGCCTCGGGCCGCAGGCGGTTCCGCGGTGCTCCCATCATTTCGCCGGGGCCAGAAGGGCGCCAAATATCTCGTGGTGACTCAGGGTTCTCTCGCCGGCACCCGCATCTCGCTCGGCACACAGCCGGTGCTGATCGGGCGGGCCGACGACTCCACACTGGTTCTCACCGACGACTACGCCTCCACCCGCCACGCGCGACTGTCTCCGCGCGGTGAGGACTGGTACGTCGAGGATCTCGGTTCCACCAACGGGACCTACCTCGACCGGTCGAAGGTCACCACTCCGGTCCGAGTTCCACTCGGCACCCCTGTCCGTGTCGGCAAGACAGTGATCGAGCTGCGATCGTGACACTTGTTCTCCGCTACGCAGCGCGCAGCGACCGTGGTCTCGTCCGAGCCAACAACGAGGATTCCGTCTACGCAGGTGCGCGACTGCTCGCGCTGGCGGACGGCATGGGCGGCCACGCCGCCGGTGAGGTCGCCTCACAGCTGATGATCGCCGCCCTGGCGCATCTGGACGACGACGAGCCCGGCGACGATCTGCTCGGCAAGCTGAATCGTGCTGTGCACGAGGGCAATGCGGCCATCGCCGACCAGGTCGAGGAGGAGCCCGAACTCGACGGCATGGGCACCACGCTCACCGCCATCCTGTTCGCCGGGCGCAAACTCGGCCTCGCCCACATCGGCGACTCCCGCGCCTACATGCTCAGAGGCGGTGAGCTGACCCAGATCACCCGCGACGACACCTTCGTGCAGTCGCTGGTGGACGAGGGGCGGATCACCCCGGAGCAGGCCCACACTCATCCCCAGCGCTCACTGATCATGCGGGCGCTCACCGGCAACGAGATCGACCCCACCCTGGTGGTGCGGGAGGCGCGTGCCGGGGACCGCTATCTGCTCTGCTCCGACGGCCTCTCGGACGTGGTGAGCGACGAGACCATCGCCAACACGCTGCGCGAGGGCACCACCGACGAGTCGGCGGATCGGCTCATCGAATTGGCGTTGCGCAGTGGCGGTCCCGACAACGTGACCGTGGTGGTCGCCGACGTCATCGACCTGGACTACGGCCAGAGTCACCCGATCGTGGCGGGCGCGGCCTCCGGCGAGGACGAGGACACTCCCCCGCCGAACACCGCCGCCGGCCGGGCCGCCGCCATGCGCCCGCCGCGCGCCACGCCGCGCCGCGCGGTGCCGCAGCCCGAACCCGAACCGCCCAAGAAGAGCCACAAGCTGCGTTGGCTGGCGCTGTCGCTGGCCCTGCTGGTGGCGGTGGGCGCGGGACTCACCGTGGGCTACAACATGATTCGCAGCAACTACTACGTCGGTGTGGACGGCGAGAAGGTGGTCGTGCTGCGCGGCCTGCCCGGTTCGGTGCTGGGCTACTCCATCCGCGATGTGGACCAGGTCGGCTGCGTCACGCGCGGCGGCGAATTGACCCTGACCGCACCCGGGGACAAGTTTCCCTCCGGCTGTGCCCAGCTGACCCGCAGCGATCTCCGCCCCAGCGGCCGCGATTCGGTCGACAAGGGCCTGCCGCCCGGTTCCCGCGACGACGCCGTCAAGCAGATCCGGAACCTGGTACAGGGCGAACTGCTGCCCCCGTGCGAGAAGCAGCAGCAGGCGCCGGTCACTCCGTCGACCACGCCGGTCCCGATGCCCGCCGACCCCAACCAGCCGGGCACACCCGTCACCACCACCCCGGCCGCTCCGGCGGCGCCCGGCAACCTCACCGGCGGTGAGCGCACCGGCGAGAACCACCCGCTGGAACCCCGCAAGACCGACCAGCCGACCGCTCCTGTCACCACCACCACGGCACCGCAGACTCCGGGGCAGAACTGCAGGACGGCGGACTGATGTCCGCACCGGCACCGCCGTCCACTGGGGCTTTTCCCAGTCCACCGGGCGGATTCGCTCCTGCGCCGCCGCCCGCCACCCGGCGCAATGTCGAGCTGCTGCTCCTGGGGCTGGCGGCCGTCATCACCACGGTGTCGCTGGTGCTGGTGGAGGCCAGTCAGGAGCAGGCGATCACCTGGGAGATCGCCAAACTCGGTGCCGCGTACATGGCATTGTTCGGCGTCGCGCATCTGGCGGTGCGGCGGTTCGCGGCCTTCGCGGATCCAGTCCTCCTACCGATCGTGGCGCTGCTGAACGGGTTGGGCCTGGTGGTGATCCACCGCATCGACCTGGCGCAGGCACAGGACGCCGCGTTCGCCTCCCTGCCCATCCCCTCCCCCGACGCCAACCAGCAGGTGCTGTGGACGGGGCTGGGAATGGTGGTTTTCACGGGGTTGCTGATCGCGCTGCGGGACTACCGCAGCCTGGCCCGCTACGCCTACACCCTCGGCCTGATCGGGGTCATCGCCCTCGCCCTGCCCGCGGTGCTGCCGGACCGGTACTCGCAGGTGAACGGCGCGAAGATCTGGATTCGCCTGCCGGGCTTCAGTGTTCAGCCCGGTGAGTTCGCCAAGATCGCGCTCATCGTGTTCTTCGCCGGTGTGCTGGTGTCCAAGCGCGACCTGTTCACCGGCGCGGGCAAGCACGTGTTCGGCATGGAACTGCCGCGCATGCGCGACATGGGCCCGATCCTGCTGGTCTGGGTGCTGTCGGTGGGTGTGCTCGTGGTGGAGAAGGATCTGGGCACCTCGCTGCTCATCTTCGCCACCGTGCTGTGCATGCTCTACATCGCGACCGAGCGGGTGGGCTGGGTGGCGGTCGGGCTGGTGCTGCTGACCATCGGGGTGGTGTTCGCCTACTTCGCGTTCGGGCATGTGCGGGTACGGTTCTCGACCTGGCTGCACCCCTTCGCCGACTACTCCAATACCGGCTACCAGATCTCGCAGTCGCTGTTCGGGCTGGCCACCGGCGGACTGGCCGGGACCGGGCTGGGCAGCGGGCGGCCCTCGCAGGTGCCGTTCGCCAAGACCGACTTCATCATCTCCGCCATCGGGGAGGAGCTCGGCCTGATCGGGCTGACCGCCATCCTGATGCTGTTCTGCGTGTTCACCGTTCGCGGGATCCGCACCGCGCTGGCCATTCGCGACAGCTTCGGCAAGCTGCTGGCCGCGGGCCTGTCCTTCACGATCGCCATCCAGGTCTTCGTCGTGGTCGGCGGGGTCACCAAGCTGATTCCGCTGACCGGTCTCACCACGCCGTACATGTCCTACGGCGGTTCGTCCCTGCTGGCCAACTATGTGCTGCTGGGCCTGCTGATCAAGGTGTCCGATGCCGCCCGCCGGCCGGCGCCCGCCCGGAAGCGGGCGGAGCCGATCGCGGACGCGTCGACTCAACTGCTGCGCAAGGTCGAGGGGGGTGGCGCGTGAACACGCCTCTGCGCCGGGTGGCGCTGGCGGTCATGGTGATGATCGTCGCGCTGCTCGCCAATGCCACCTATGTGCAGGTGTTCAAGGCCGACAGCCTGCGCAACGATCCGCGCAATGTGCGAGTCCTGCTGGACGAGTACGCGCGTCAGCGCGGCCAGATCTCCGCGGCGGGCACGGTGCTGGCCTCGTCGGTCGCCACCGACGACCGCTACAAGTACCTGCGCACCTACCCGACCGATCCGCTGGCCTACGCGCCCGCCACCGGCTACTACTCGATGCAGTACGGCAGCAACCAACTCGAGCACGCCGAGGACTCGGTGCTCAACGGCTCCGACAACAGCCTGTTCGGGCGCCGGCTCATCGACATGATCTCCGGCCGGGATCCGCGCGGCGGCAATGTGGTGACCACGCTCAACCCGGTCATGCAGAAGGTCGCCTACGACCAGCTCACCGCCAAGAAGCTGACCGGTTCGGTGGTGGCCGTCGAGCCCAGCACCGGCCGCATCCTGACCATGGTCTCCACGCCGTCCTACGACCCGAACCTGCTGGCCGGGCACGACGGCGCCGCCACCCAGAAGACCTGGGAGCAGCTGCAGCAGGATCCGCGCCAGCCGATGCTGAATCGCGCTGTCTCGCAGACCTATCCGCCGGGCTCCACCTTCAAGGTGATCGTGACCGCGGCCGCGCTCGCCAACGGCATCGCCAAGCCCGACGACCAGTTCACCGCGGCGCCGCGGATCACGCTGCCCGACACCACCACCACGCTGGAGAACTACAACGGCAGCCACTGCGGTCCCGGCGACGCCCAAACCGCTTCTCTCACCGACGCTTTCAAGTACTCCTGTAACACCGCCTTCGCCGAGCTCGGTATGAAGGTCGGAGCCGCGAAACTCAAGGACGAGGCCAGCGCGTTCGGAATCGGAACCCAGCACCCCAATATCCCGATCCCCTGGGCGGACAGTACCGTCGGAACGATTCCCGACAATGCGGCCATGGCCCAGTCCAGCATCGGCCAGCGCGACGTCGCGCTCACCCCGCTGGACAATGCGGTCATCGCGGCCACCATCGCCAATGGCGGCGTGCGGATGAAGCCGTATCTGGTGGATCAGCTGCAGGCGCCCGACCTGAGCACGCTGGAGACCACCAAGCCGACCTCGGTGGGCCAGGCGGTGACACCGCAGGTGGCCACCCAGATCACCAGTCTGATGCTGGAGTCGGAGAAGAACACGCAGGGAGGGACGCAGCCGCGCTCGTATCAGATCGCGTCGAAGACCGGCACGGCCGAGCACGGCAACGATCCGCGCAACACGCCGCCGCACGCCTGGTACATCGCCTTCGCGCCGGCGCAGAACCCGAAGATCGCGATCGCGGTGATCGTCGAGAACGGCGGCGACCGGGCACTGGCGGCCACCGGCGGTTCCGTGGCCGCCCCGATCGCGCGAGCGGTGCTGGATGCCGGACTGGGGGGCTGAACGACATGACAGTGCAAGGTAGACAGGGTCACGAATGCTGAACAACGGTGCGATGATCGCGGACCGGTACCGGCTGCAGCGGCTGATCGCGACCGGCGGCATGGGTCAGGTCTGGGAAGCGCTGGACACCCGGCTGGACCGCCGGGTCGCCGTGAAGGTGCTCAAGGCGGAGTTCTCCGCCGATCCGACCTTCCGGCAGCGCTTCCGTACCGAGGCGCGGACCACCGCGCAGCTGAACCACCCGGGCATCGCGAGCATCTACGACTACGGCGAGACGCAGGACGGGTCGGGCGGTGAAATCGCCTACCTGGTCATGGAGTACGTGCAGGGTGAACCGCTCAACGCGGTGCTGTCGCGATTGAACCGGCTCTCGGTGGCGCAGGGTCTGGACATGCTCGAGCAGACCGGGCGCGCACTCCAGGTCGCGCACCTGGCGGGCGTGGTGCACCGGGATGTGAAGCCGGGCAATATCCTCGTGACCCCAACCGGTCAGGTGAAGATCACCGACTTCGGCATCGCCAAGGCGGTGGACGCCTCCCCGGTCACCAAGACCGGCATGGTGATGGGCACCGCCCAGTACATCGCGCCGGAGCAGGCCACCGGCGAGGACGCCACCGCCGCCTCCGACGTGTACTCCCTGGGCGTGGTCGGTTACGAGGCGCTCTCGGGCGCACGGCCGTTCACCGGTGACGGCGCGCTGACCGTGGCCATGAAGCACGTGCGGGAGGCCCCGCCGCCGCTGCCCGCCGATCTGCCGCCGAATGTGCGGGAGCTCATCGAGATCACCATGGCCAAGGATCCGGGCCAGCGCTACACCAATGGTGGCGAATTCGCCGACGCGGTGGCCGCGGTGCGCTCGGGTCGCCGGCCCACGCCGCCCGGCGGCATGCCTGCCGTGCCGCCGATGACCGGCGCCACCCGGGTGCTGCCGCCCGGACCGACCATGATCATTCCGGGTGCCCGGGCCGACCAGGCGACCACCCGGTACGCGCCGCAGCAGCAGCCCATGCGCGGCGTCGCCGAGCCGCCCGCCTCCGCGACCACCGTGATGCCCGGACCGCGCACCCCGGTGGGCCCGATGACGTTCACCGGCGCCGAAGACCCCGGAACCGGGCGATTCACCGCCGGACAGAAGGCCATCGCCGGGCTCGGCGTGGGCGCGCTCATTCTGGGCGCGGCCGCCGCCATCGTGCTGATGAGCAGCTCCTCGCACGACTCCACGCCGCCCGCCCGCACCAGCGCGGTGGTGGCGCCTCCGGTGATCACACCGACCACCACCACGCCCCCGCCGACCACGACCACCCGGGAACGGCCGATGCCGCCGCCCGCGGTGACCACCTACGAGCCGCCGCCGACCACCACACCCGAGCCGACGACCACGCCACCGCCCACCACGACCGCGCCGCCGACCACCACCGTGCCGAAGACCACCACCTCGGCACGGCCGACCACTACCGGCCGCTGGCCCTGGCCGAACAACGACATACCATCATTGCCAGCGAATCCGGGCGGCGTGAGTCCCGGCGGCGGGAATCCCGGCGTAGTAAGTCCCGGCAGTAACCGCGGTCCTGTCTACGAGTCCGACCCCTATTCATCCACAGTCCCGCAGCAAGGATTGCCATGACGACCCCGAAGAACCTCTCCTCCCGCTACGAGCTGGGCGAGATCATCGGGTTCGGTGGCATGTCCGAGGTCCACAAGGCCCGGGATCTGCGGCTCGGCCGGGATGTGGCCATCAAGGTGCTGCGCGCCGACCTCGCCCGCGACCCCACGTTCTACCTGCGCTTCAAGCGGGAGGCGCAGAACGCGGCGGCGCTCAACCATCCGGCCATCGTGGCGGTGTACGACACCGGCGAGGCCGAGGTGGACGGCGGCCCGCTGCCCTACATCGTCATGGAGTACGTCGACGGCGACACCCTGCGCGACCTGGTGCGCGGCAATGGCCCGCTGCCGCCCCGGCGCGCCATGGAGGTCATCGCGGATGTGTGTGCGGCGCTGGACTTCTCGCACCGCAACGGCATCGTGCACCGGGACATGAAGCCTGCCAACATCATGATCAACCGCGCCGGCGCGGTGAAGGTGATGGACTTCGGCATCGCCCGGGCCCTCGCCGACAGCTCCAACCCCATGACCCAGACGGCCGCCGTCATCGGCACCGCCCAGTACCTCTCGCCCGAGCAGGCCCGCGGCGAACAGGTGGACGCCCGCTCGGACGTGTACTCGGTGGGCTGTGTGCTCTACGAGATCCTCACCGGCGAACCGCCTTTCACCGGCGACTCGCCGGTCGCGGTGGCCTACCAGCACGTCCGGGAGGATCCGCGGCTGCCGTCGCAGGTGCATCCGGGCGTACCGCGCGAACTCGACTCGGTCGTGCTCAAGGCCATGAGCAAGAACCCGGCCAACCGGTACCAGACCGCCGCCGAGATGCGCGCCGACCTGATCCGGGTGCTGGGCGGGCAGAAACCCACCGCGCCCATGGTGATGACCGACGAGGACCGCAGCTTCGACGACGAACTGCCGCTGCCGCGCAGCTACCGCACCGTCGAACGCCGCGACGACACCACCGAGCAGGAGATCGTCGAGGCGAGCCCGCGCCGGCGCACGGCGCTGATCGCGGTGCTCGCGGTGGCGGCGATCGCCGCGGTCGGCGGTCTGCTGTGGATGCTGATCGGACCCGGCTCGCATCCGGATCAGGTCGCGGTGCCGGATGTGGCCAATCAGAACTACCAACTGGCGCAACGGGATCTGGAGCGAGCCGGTTTCACGGTCGCCATCCAGCAGAAGAACGATCCCAAGGTGGCGCAGGGCAATGTGATCGCCACCCAGCCGCTGGGCGGTTCGCGGGTCGACAAGGGCAGCACCGTCACCCTGCAGGTGTCGGCCGGCCCGCAGCAGGTGCCGGTGCCGAAACTGGCCGGGCTCACCCAGCAGCAGGCCGAACAGCAGCTGAATTCCCAGGGGCTGCGGCTGAATCCGGATGTGAAGCGGGAAGCGTCCAGCACCGAGGACAAAGACAAGATCGTCGGGCAGACCCCCGACGCGGGGCAGAAGATCGACTCCGACGGGCAGGTCACCATCACCCTCGGCTCCGGCCCGGACAAGGTGCGGGTGCCCGACGTGGTCGGCCAGTCCATCGACGTCGCGCAGTCGACGCTGTCGGACACCGCCGGTTTCAAGGTGACCGTGCAGGAGGTGCCGAACAACCAGCCCAAGGGCACGGTCATCGCCACCAATCCGCCCGCGGGCACCCAGGCCGACAAGGGTTCCAGCATCACCGTGCAGGTCTCCAGCGGCGACCAGCTGACCATGCCCGACCTGCGCGGCATGACCCCGGCCCAGGCCGTGGACATGCTGCGGCAGAAGGGCTGGAACGGGCAGGTCAGCCAGAACAACATGAACACCCTGAACGCGGGTGAGGTGGGGCGCATCCTGGCCCAGCAGCCGACCGCGGGCTCTCCGCTGGGCAAGAGCCAGACGGTGAACATCACGACCGGCGTGCTCTCGCTCGGCCCGCCGTGATGCCGATTCCACTGTGAGATCAGGGGGTTCGCGGACTGTCCGCGGACCCCCTTTGTTTCATGTGAAACCCTCGGCGCGCGAAACCTACAGTCGCAGATGACGGTTCATCGACATGGCCTCTTCGGCCAGATCCGGCAGCTCGATCACCTCGACGCCGTGCGCGCGCAGCTTCTCCACCCCGACGCAGTTGTCCACGAAGGTGCCGGGCTCCCGCCAGGCGATGACCACGCGCCGGATGCCGGCCCCCAGAATGCGATCCGTGCAGGGCAGCCGATCCTGGCTCGCCCGCTGCGAGCACGGTTCCAGCGTGCTGTACAGCGTGGACGACGGCAGCCGCGGATCGTCCGGCTCCAGCTTGTTCAGCGCCGACTCCTCGGCGTGCACCTTGTCGTCGGTCTCCCGCGACCACCCGTGCGCGATCTCCACCCCGTCCGCGCCCACGATTACCGCGCCCACCGCGAAGGCGGTGTCGCTGTGCGGGCACAACCGCGCCAGGCCGATGGCGTGCCGCATCCACCCGCGATCCAGCCGTGCCTCATCATCCGACATCGGAATCCTCCTTCGGCAGATAGCGCAGCAGCGCGATATCGCCGATCCGGCCCACATCGGCCAGCTGCATGCGGTGATTGGGGCCGCCCGGGAAGGCGGCGGGCCCGAGAAAGCGCGGGGCAGCCGGATCCCCGACCACGACCGGCGCCACGGCCATCCAGATCTCGTCGGCCAGCCCGGCGGACAGGAAGCCGGTGTGAATGGCACCGCCGCCCTCGACCATGAGCCGCTCCAAGCCCCGTTTGCCCAGGTCATCGAGCAGGGCATCGAATTCGATCAACGAGCCGAGGGAGACGACCTCGGCCAGCCCGGCCAAACGGTCCCCGATGCGGGTGGCCCCGGAATCGGTGGTGTAGACCAGTCTTTCGCCGCCGCAGTGCCAGAACCGCAGTTCCGGGTCGAGATCGCCACCGGCGGTGACGATCACGCGCACCGGATACTCCGGCTTGCCCGCGGCAACCCTCTGCAGGCGCCGATCCGCACTGTTGACCAGCAGCCGGGGATTGTCGCGCCGCAGGGTTTCCGCGCCGATCAGAATGACGTCGGAGTCCGCACGCAACGCGTCCACCCGGTCGAAGTCGGCTGCGTTGGACAGCAGCAACCGGTCGGGGCCGGTGTCGTCGATATAGCCGTCGATGCTGACGGCCACCGACAGCATGACGTGCGGCCTCATGACGCGAGTGCCGCGACCTCCGCCTCCAGGGTCTGCACCAGTCCCTCCGCCGGCCGCTCGCCGCACACGCCCAGCCAGTTGGCGAGCATGCGGTGCCCGCCCTGGGTGAGCACGGATTCGGGATGGAACTGCACACCGTGGATGGGCAGATCGCGATGCCGCAGAGCCATGACGATGCCGGATTCGGTGCGGCCCAGCACCTCCAGCTCCGGTGGCATGGTCTGCTCGAGGACGGTCAGCGAGTGGTAGCGGGTGGCGATGAACGGATCCGGCAGACCGGCCAGCACGCCCGCGCCGATGTGGAAGACCTCGCTGGTCTTGCCGTGCAGCAGTTCGGGGGCGCGGGTCACGGTGGCGCCGAACGCTTCTCCGATGGCCTGATGACCCAGGCAGACGCCGAGCAGCGGAGTGGCGTGCCGGGCGGCGGCGTGCACCAGGGCGATGCTGGCGCCGGCGCGATCGGGGGTGCCGGGCCCGGGGCTGATCAGCACCCCGTCGTAGTCCTGCACAACCTTGTCCACATCCGCGAGCCGATCATCGTCGTTGCGCCAGACCTCGGCATCCACACCCAGCTGTCCGAGATACTGAACCAGGTTGAACACGAAGCTGTCGTAGTTGTCGACGACCAGTACACGCATGATTCGAGAGTAGTGGGCGCGGTGCGCGCCGTCGCACGCAATACCGCCGAACCGTGTCGCCACAATCGACCGGGCACTCCCCAACGACACTTTCCACAGGGTTGCCGGGATAATGTCTATGCAGACAGAACGCCGAATACGAGGACGTCATGCCTAAGTCAAAGGTCCGGAAGAAGACCGACTACACGATCAACCCGGCCAGCCGCACGCCCGTACGCGTGAAATCGGCGGGTCCGTCGCCGGTCTGGTACGTCGCCATCATGCTGGGCTTCATGCTGGCCGGCCTGGCCTGGCTGCTCGTCTACTACCTGGCGAACGAGCACATCGGCTGGATGAGCGACCTGGGCGCGTGGAACTTCCTGATCGGGTTCGGCCTGATGGTCGTCGGCCTGATCATGACCATGCGCTGGCGCTGAGTCCAGCACATGTGTGGCTTACACCATTGTTATTCATACACACCTGTGGATGAGCCTGTGGACAACTCGAGGAGGGAGTGGGGACAGTGACAGCCCCCGATCCCTCCTCGCCTCTCGCCTGGTCCACACCCCCGGCCGCGCTCGCTGCCTGCGGCGTCGGCGGCATCGCGCTGGTCGTGGCCGCCTTCGTGACGAACGATGCGCCCGGCCGCCTGCTCATCGGAGTCGCCGCGCTGGGACTGCTCTTCCTCACCGGCATGGGGTTGCGGCAGCGCCCGCGCCTGGCGATCGAGCCCGGTGACCCTGTGCATATCGTGGTGCGCGGCCTGACCGGGTCGCAGCGCTACACGCCCCAGCAGATCCTGCGCGCCCGCGTGGTGTACTACCGGCGCCTCGGCCGGCGGATGCCCATGCTCGAGCTGGATGTGGATCACCACGGCGAGGAGAAGCTGCTGATCCTGGGCCGCTGGGATCTGGGCACGCACCCCGAGGATGTCCTCGAGGTGCTGCGTATTCACCTGGCGCGCTAGAGGCTCGGCGCGGCCAGCACCGTCGCCAGCACCGCGAGCAGCGCCACCCCCGCCACCGCCGCCCAGCCGATGTTCAGCGCCGTGCGGGTCTCCCGAATCCCCAGCCAGCGCGGCAGGTAGAGGATGCCGGTGGTGGCGACCGTGCCCGCCAGCAGTCCGCCCAGGTGCGCCCAGATCGAGATGCCGGGCACCGAGAAGGTGATGATCAGGTTGATCACCAGCAGCACCGCGATCTGGGTGAGGTTCTGCCGGGTGCGCAGCATGATCACGGCCACCGCGCCGAAGATGCCGAAGATCGCTCCCGACGCGCCCGCCGAGGCGGTGAGCGGATCCGACAGCGCGGTCACCGCCGCCGAACCGCCGAGCAGCGAGGCCAGGTAGACGGCCACGAATCGCCCACGGCCCAGCGCCACCTCGCAGTACGGGCCGAGCACGTAGAGCGCGAACATATTGGCCAGCAGGTGAATCGGCCCGTAGTGCAGGAAGCCCGAACCCAGCACCCGCACCCAGCCGCCGTCGCCGACGAAGGCGGGCACCAGCACCCAGTCGTAGAACAGCCGCGACCGCTGGTTGTCCATCAGGCTGTGGGCCTGGAGCGCGGTGACCGCGTAGACGATCACATTGATCGTGATCAGCGAGTAGGTGACGTACGGGTTGGGTATCCGCGACACCGCTGTCCCGGCGGTATTGCGGACCGGCCGGACATCGTTGCGGCCCTGCCGGACACACTCCACGCAGTGCTGTCCGACCGCGGCCGGGGTGAGGCATTCGGGACAGGCCGAGCGCCCGCACCGGGTGCAGGCCAGACCGGTGGGCCGGTCGGGGTGGCGGTAGCAGGTCGGCGCGGGCGGCTGGGGTTGCATGTGAATTCTCTTCGGCTCTGGCCTGATTCGGCCGGGTCAGGAGATGGTGATGCTGTTGATCACGACGTCGCCGTCCCTGGGACGGTCGTCGTCATCGGTCGGCAGGCCGGCGATGGCGTCGACCACCTTGCGGGATTCGGGGTCGAGGACCTCACCGAAGATGGTGTGCTTACGATTCAGGCCCGGCTGCGGGCCCAGGGTGATGAAGAACTGGGAGCCGTTGGTGCCCGGCCCGGCATTGGCCATGGCCAGCAGATAGCCGCGGGTGAACCGCAGTTCCGGGTGGAATTCGTCCTTGAACTCGTAGCCTGGACCGCCGCGGCCGGTGCCGGTGGGGTCGCCGCCCTGAATCACGAATCCGTCGATCACGCGGTGGAAGATCGCGCCGTCGTAGAACGGTCCGGAGTCGGTGCCGGAGGCGTTCTTCGTGGTGTACCGCGCGGAACCGTCGGCCAGGCCGAGGAAGTTGCGGACCGTGGCGGGAGCGTGGTTACCGAAGAGCGAGATCTTGATGTCACCGTGGCTGGTGTGCAGCGTCGCCACGGCGGTCTGATTCGGTGAGGTCACGCCCGCCAGCCTAGGCGCAGGGCCGGAACCCGCCCGGAAGCGGCACAATTTTTACTCGGAGAATGACCTGGACATGTGATTCCCTGCCCGAATCCGGGCACAAAAGTGGCGGAAAGGGCCGCGGCATGGCAAGTTCTGTCGGGTGAATGACGGGGTTCCGGTCGATCTGGTGCGCCATGTAGCGGCCTCCACCGGCCTGCCGCCCGCCGTCGCGGCCCGCGTGGTCGCCGACGTCGTCGGATACTTCGACGAGACCGCCGAGCAGTTCGTGCGCCGCAGACATGCCGAATTGCAGGGCCGTCAGGTCCGCAATGCCGAGATCTGGCAGCGCCTGGCGGCGGAGCTCGCGCAGCGCCCGGTGGCCGCCCCCGCCTTCACCGAACGACAACTGCGTCGCATCGTCTACGGGTGAGGAGTCCGTCGCGCAATGTGTGGAATCGTCGGTTACATCGGGCACCGTGAGGCCGTCCCGGTCCTGCTGGAGGGCCTGCACCGGCTCGAGTACCGGGGCTACGACTCCGCGGGACTGGCCGTGCCGCACCGCGGCCGGCTGCGGGTCACCAAGACCCAGGGCCGGGTCCAGGATCTGCGCGACCGGACCGACGCCGAGGGCGCCCGGCTGCGCGGCAATGTGGGCATCGCGCACACCCGCTGGGCCACCCACGGCGAGCCCTCCGACGCGAACGCGCACCCGCACACCGACGGCTCCGGCCGGATCGCGGTCGTGCACAACGGCATTGTGGAGAACGCCGAGGAACTGCGCGCCGCGCTGACCGCCGACGGGGTGGAATTCGTCTCCGACACCGATACCGAGGCCATCGCGCACCTGGTGGCCGCCGCCCTGGACGGGGCCGAGACGCTCGAGGACGCGGTCCGCACCGCGCTACACCGGGTCGAGGGCACCTACGGCCTGCTGGTGCTCGACGCCCGCCGGCCCGACGAGCTGGTGGTGGCCCGCAACGGCTCCCCCATCGTGCTCGGCGTCGGCGACGGCGAGATGTTCGTGGCCTCCGATGTGGCCGCCCTGGTGCACCACACCCAGCGCGTGGTGTTCCTCGACGACGGCGAGCTGGCCACCGTGCGCGCGGGCGAATTCCGCACCAGCACACTCGGTCTCGAGGCGCGCCGCACCGACAAGATCCCCACCACCATCGACATGGCGGCCGAGGACTACGCGCTGGGCGGGTACCCGGACTTCATGCGCAAGGAAATGGCCGAACAGCCCGACGCCGTGCGCCGGGCGCTCCGCGGCCGCCTGGACGAACGATTCGCCACCGCCCACCTGGGTGGCCTCAATATGGACGCGCGCGCGCTGCGCGGCATCAGCAAGGTGGTGTTCCTGGGCTGCGGCTCGGCCTACTACGCGGGCCAGCTGGGCGCGCAGCTGGTCGAGGAGCTGGCCCGGATTCCGGCCACCGCCGAGCCCGCCTCGGAGTTCCGCTACCGCAATCCGGTGGTGGATCCGGACGCCCTGTACGTGGCCATCAGCCAGTCCGGCGAGACCCTGGATACCCTTGCGGCCGTTCAGGAATTGCAGCGCAAGGGCGGCCGGGTGATCGGCGCGGTGAACGTGGTCGGCAGCGCCATCGCCCGGGAGTGCGGGGCGGGCGTGTTCCTGCACGCGGGCCCGGAGGTGTCGGTGGCCTCCACCAAGGCACTCACCAATATGACGGTGTCGTTCGCCATGCTGGCGTTGCTGCTGGGCCGGGTGCGGGATCTGTCCGCGGCCGGCGGTGAGCGCATCGTCAGCGGACTGCGCGCGCTGCCCGACGCGATCGACGCGGTGCTGGCCGCCGACGAGGAGATCGCCGATATCGCGTCTCGATTCGCCAAGGCGCGCAGCATGTTCTTCATCGGCCGGGTGCGCGCCTGGCCGGTGGCGCGCGAGGGCGCGCAGAAGCTCAAGGAGATCTCCTACATTCACGCCGAGGCGTACCAGGGCTCCGAGCTCAAGCACGGCCCGCTGGCGCTGATCGACCCGGAGATGCCGAGCATCGTGCTGGTCCCCGGCGACGAGCTGCTGGCCAAGAACATCACCACCATCGAACAGATCAAGGCGCGCGGCGGGCCGGTCATCGCGGTCACCAATACCGATCTGCCGGATGGCCTGGCGGACGCGGTGATCCGGGTCCCGGCGGTGTGCCCGGAGCTGGACGCGATCATCCTGACCATCCCACTGCAGCTGCTGGCCTATCACACGGCCATGGCGCTCGGCCGGGACGTGGACAAGCCCCGCAATCTGGCCAAGAGCGTTACCGTCGAGTAACCGCGTTCGCTCCCCCGTTCGTGCACGAATTCCATTGCTGTGCCAGCATGGTCGGATGGAGCTGGGGAGCGTTCGTAACAAGGTCATTGTGGCCGCCCTCGTCGCGATTGCGGGCGGCGTCATCGCGTTCTTCGTGAGCAAGCGCCCGCAGCCGCAGGCGCCGGCCGCGGAGCCGCCGCGCCTGGGCTACTCGCGCAACGGCTCGGCGCCGACTCCGGACCTGACGCCGACCCACTGACCGGTCGGCGGCATCGGCGACGGGTCAGCGGCTCACCGCCCGCTTGTACTGATTCAGCGCCAGCGGCACGAAGATCGCGAGAATCACCACGATCCACATCAGGGTGGTCGCGACCGGGTGCCGCATGGGCCAGACATCCGCGCTCGGCCCCATCGGGCTGGTATTGCCGAACAGGTTGCGGGTCGCCTGCGTCACCGCCGACACCGGATTCCACTCCGCCACAACACGAAGCACCGTGGGCAGGTTGGCGGTGGGCACGAAGGTGTTGGCAATGAAGGTGAGCGGGAAGATCACCATGAAGTTGGCATTGTTGTACACCTCCGGCGCCCGCACGATCAGGCCGATCGTGGCCAGGATCCACGACATCGCGTAGGCGAACGACAGCAGCAGGACATACGCGAACACGGCGTCGAGGAGGGAGCCGCGGATCCGCCATCCCACCACCAGGCCGGTCAGCGACATGACGATCAGGCTGACCACATTCATCACCATGTCCGCCACGGTGCGGCCGATCAGCACCGCGGACGGCGCCATGGGCAGCGAGCGGAAGCGGTCGATGATGCCCTTCTGCATGTCCTCGGCCAGGCTCAGACCGGTATAGGTGGCCCCGAACACCACGGTCTGGGCGAAGATGCCGGCGATCAGGAATTCCCGGTAGGAGGTGCCCTGCACGGTGATCGCCGAGCCGAAGACGTAGGCGAACAGCAGCACGAACATGATCGGCGCCAAGGTCGAGAAGACCAGCACGTCCGGCACGCGCCGAATCTTGATGACATTACGCTTGGTGATGGTCAGGCTGTCGCTGACGATCATGGCGATTCGCTGTGCGAGCGAGGGCTTCTCGGCGACGGCCAGGATGGCGCTCATCGGGCACCGCCCCCCAGGTTCTCGTCGGCGGAACGATTTCCGTTGACCAGCTCCTCGGCCTCGTGCCCGGTCAGGGACAGGAACACATCATCGAGCGAGGGTCGGCGCAGACCCACATCATGAATGCGCACTTCATGTTTCGTGAGTTGCCCGATGGCGTCCACCAGGGCCTGCGAGCCGTCCTCGACCGGCACGATGATGCGTCGCAGGCCGGGTTCGAGGCGAATCTCGCCGTGCGCCAAGCCTTCCAGCGCCTGCTGTGCGATGGCCAGATTGTCGGCGTGGTCGACGACGAGCTCGATGCGGTCGCCGCCCACCATGGCCTTGAGTTCATCGGAGGTGCCCTTGGCGATGACCCGGCCGTGGTCGATGACGGCGATGGAATCGGCCAGCCGGTCGGCCTCCTCCAGGTGCTGGGTGGTCAGCAGCAGCGTGGTGCCGCCCGCCACCAGCTCCTCGATGACATCCCAGAGATCAAGGCGCGCACGGGGATCCAGGCCCGTGGTGGGTTCGTCCAGGAACAGCACCGGCGGATTCGCCACCAGCGCGCCGGCCAGGTCGAGCCGGCGCCGCATGCCGCCGGAGTAACCCTTCACCGGCCGGTCGGCCGCGTCGGCGAGCCGGAAGCGGTCCAGCAGCTCGCGGGCGCGCTCCTTACTGCGCTGCACCCCCATGTGGTACAGCCGCCCGACCATCTCCAGATTCTCGAAGCCGGTGAGATATTCGTCGACGGCCGCGTACTGCCCGGAGGTGCCGATACGGGAGCGCAGCAGCTGCGGATCCTTCAGCACGTCCACCCCGGCGACGGTGGCGTGGCCCCCGTCGGGGATCAGCAGGGTGGTGAGCACGCGCACGGTGGTGGTCTTGCCCGCGCCGTTGGGGCCGAGCAAGGCGGTCACGGTGCCTTCGGGAACGGACAGGTCCAGGCCGTCGAGGGCGACCAGATGGCCGTACCTCTTGACCAGACCCTCGGCGACTATCGCGTCGGGCATGACTCTCCTGGTGTCTCATGGTGGGACTACCGCAACGACTCTCAACTGCCATTACACCAAAGAGGCCGCATCCCGTTGGGGGTCCGGCGGTGCTCGGGGTTGCCGGTACGGGATGCGACCGATTCGATGATCCGCCCACACACCGGCCACGATCGCGAGTAGTGAACTACTCGAATCGATTTCGGCGAAGGGCGCATTTCGGTCACGCCGCCATGGTCGCACCCGGGTACGACACTTTACCGCGAAAAAAACTTGGAACGCGGGCCCCCGATAGCCACACAATCCGAATTCGTCGCGTAGGATCGTTCCCGTCGGCCCCTCCCCCCCGGGCCGACCTTACGCGGGCCTCGGCTAACTCCCCCCCTTCGCCGAGGCCCGCCCCTATTCCCGGAGTAGGTTCGCCCGGCGGCGGAATCACCGTCCGGCAGCGGAATCGCTCGGACCAACCGCCGAATCTCTCAGACCAACGGCCGAATCTCATTGCGGCGCAGCACATGCCCGTACAACCGGTTGATGCCCTTCACCCGCACCGTGGCCAGATGCCGCAGCATGAATTCCGGGTCGGCCTCGATCGCCGCCGCCGCGCCGTCGTCGACCAGCACCGTGCCCGGCCGGGCCACACCGGTGAGCCGCGCGGCGGTGTTCACCACCGAGCCGTAGAGGTCGCCGAAGCGTTGCAGGACCTCGCCGTAGGCCAGCCCCACTCGCAGTTCCTGGGTGACGCCGTGCGAGGCGATGGCGGCCTCCTGCACGGCCAGCGCGATGCGCGCGCCCTCAGCGGCGGTGTTCGCCGCGAACATGACTTCGTCACCGACGTTCTTGATCACCCAGCCGCCATTGGCCACGATCGCATTGCTGGTGGCCGTCTCGAAGGCCTCCAGTAGCGCCGACAGCTCATCGGCCTCCAGGTGACGGGTCAGGCGGGTGTAACCGACCATGTCGGCAAATCCGACGGCCAGTTCGCGCAGCGTGTCCCCGGCCACCGCTCCCCCGTTCAGCGACCGCGCCAGCGCGGCGTCCAGGTGCCGGCGGAAGGCATAGCGCTGCAATGTCTCGAACTCGGTGACCACCTCGTCGGTGGCGATGCGCGCGGCCTCCGTGGGATCGATGTCCGGCCGCTCGCGGGTGATGGTGGCGAGGCGATCCAGGATCTCCTCGGTCACCAGATCGACCTGCCACTCGGCCAGCCGGGCCATGGACCGGCCCAGCGTGCGCGCCGCGGTGGTCTGCCGGTGTACGTCCGCGGAGGCCAGCACGTGCAGTTTGGCGAAGGTCCGGGCGGCCTCGACATCGGAGTCGCCGTACTCCACGGCCTCGTCGTCCGGGTCGGCCGGGAAACCGAGCGCCACCCACAGCCGCCGGGTGACGCTGTTGGGCAGCCCGGTCAGGTCCGACACCTGGTGCCGGTTGTACCTGCGCGGCCCGCTGAGCAGATAGGGCTCCACCACGGACTGCACCAGTTCGGAGATCTCAGTGGGAGCCATACTTCGACCTTACGGCGTGAATCGATCGGAAAACCCCGGGTTGTTCCGTGTCACAGCCCCGATCTTCCCGATCGGTTCGACCGCCCCGCCACCGCGTGAAACCGCGGCTGCTCGGACCGAACGGCGCGGGCAGGACCACCACTGTGCAGATCCTGTCCGACGGTGGCCGGCGTGCGCTGCGCGGGCAGCCGCCGCCAGATCGCCTGCGCGGGTGCGTCTTTCGATGGCCTGCGTGGGGAATCCAGCGAACAGTGTGCCGATTTCGTCATCAGATTGACGAAATCGGCACACTGTCAGCGGTTTTCAGCGGGTGGTGACCTCGTGCCAGAGGTCGGCGTCATTGCGCTGACGCAACTTGCTGATTCCGAAGACAACGGCGGCGATCACAACGAGGGTGAGGACGAATTTCATGTCTCCCACCCTACGTGGCGGAGTCTTGACGAACAAACATAGGACTCCTATGTTTCCTGGCATGACGATCTCAGCCCCCGCCGGATACACCTACGACAGCCCGAATCTCACGCCCTCCCCGATTTCGCCGGACGAGCTCGCCGAACTCCAGCGCTCGCTGCTGTGGAGCGCCGAGGATGCCGCGGCCCTGCGGCGCGCCGGGGAAATCCTGGTGCCGCAGACCGATCGAATCCTCGATGTCTGGTACGGATTCGTCGGCGCGAACAGCCATCTGGTCGCCGCCTTCGCCGGCGCCGACGGGCAACCCGATCCGGCCTACCTGGCCGCCGTACGGGCCCGGTTCGGGCAGTGGATCGCCGATGTGTGCACCCGCGAGTACGACGCGAACTGGCTGGCCTATCAAGAGGAGATCGCGCGCCGCCACCACACCTCCGGCAAGAACCGCACCGATGGGGTCGACTCGCCCGCCACCCACATCCCGCTGCGGCATCTGCTCGCGCTCATCGTGCCGATCACCGTTACGGTCCGCGGCTTCCTGGGCGCGACCGGCGCACCCGCCGCCGAGGTCGATGTCATGTATCACGCCTGGTTCAAGGCGATCACCCTGTCGGCGGTGCTGTGGGCCAGGCCGTACAGTCCTGACCTGTGGTGAATGCGGGAGACGACAACGAGGTCGCGGACAAGGTGGTCGCGGCACTGGACCGGATCGCCCGCGGCGTCCGCGCCCACCGTCAGGCCATCGCCTCCCGCACCGGCCTGACGCCCCTGCAACTCGAACTACTGCGCACCCTCGCCGACGGCCCGCCGCCCGAACCCCTCACCGGGCTGCTGGCCGCCGAACTCGGGGTCAGCCAGCCCACGGTGTCGGATTCGCTGCTGGCGCTGGAACGCAAGGGTCACGTGGCCCGGCAGCCGGCCCCGGGCGACCGCCGGCGCAGCGCCATCGTCCTCACCTCCGACGGCGCCGAACTGGCCGCCGAGATCCGCGCCGCGGACGACGTGTTGCGCGCCTGCGTCGCGGATCTGCCCGGCGCACAACAGGATCAGACCCTGCGCACCCTGCTCGACCTGATAGCCGGGCTGCTCCGGGCCGGGGTGGTGCAGGTGGCCCGCACCTGCACCACCTGCCGCTTCTACCGCCCGGGCGATGCGGGCACGCCCCGCTGCGACCTGCTCCAGCAGCCGCTCCCCCCGCGTGATCTCCGCGTCAACTGCCCCGAGCATCAACCGGCAGGCGACTGAGCACGAGGTTTGACCTGGGCCAACTCCGACATGTACCTTCGTGCAGGTCCGGGGCCTTAGCTCAATTGGCAGAGCACTGCCTTTGCAAGGCAGGGGTTAGGGGTTCGATTCCCCTAGGCTCCACAAACGAAAGCCGCAGGTTGCCTCGCAGCCTGCGGCTTTTTCGTATTCCGTACGCACCGTATCCGAATGCGGCAGTGGCCTGATCGTGAAATGAAAAAAGCCTCCCGGGGTTCCCGGGAGGCTTTTTCGATCTTTCGAGTGGGCCTAGGAGGACTTGAACCTCCGACCTCTTCGTTATCAGCGAAGCGCTCTAACCGCCTGAGCTATAGGCCCTCGATGGGTGTTCGAAGTGTGTGACTCGAACGAGGCAGAAGATTACCGTACCGAAGCGCCGATAACCAAAACGGCCGGTCAGCGCCCTGCACAGGGCAGGACGGACCGGCCGTAGCGGCGGATCGAAACAGCGATTTCTAGTCGGGATCGGCCAGGGTGACCTGGATGCCGCCGACCAGATCGGTGCACTGGTTGTAGACGAACACGCCCACGGTGGACAGCGCCGTCAGCAGCACCACATTGATGAGGCCGATGACGCCCGCGTAGCCGAAGACCGTGCCCGCGTCGATGAGCGAGGAGCTGGAGTTGGAGCTGTCGGCGAAGTCGCCCAGGGTGGAGTTCACGCGTTCCCAGACGCCCATGCCCTCCAGCACCAGGTACAGCAGGCCGACCGCCAGCATCCACACGAAGAACATGGCCACGCTGATCACCAGCGAGACCTTCAGCGTGGACCACGGGTCGATGTGGCGCAACTGCACGGTGGCGCGCAGCGGCTCACCGGTGGCCGCGGCCTGGGCCACCGCCGCGGGGGCGGACGGCGAGACCGGACCGGCCGGCGCGATCGGCTCCGGCGGCGGCAACGGGTGCCGCAACTCGGACAGATCCGGCAGGTCCTTGACCAGTTCAGGGCGGGAGATGCTGCGGGTCGGTCCGTCGATGCCGACGGACTTCACCATGGCCGCCTCCTTGCGAGCCGCCTTGGCCGCCAGGTCGGTGGTCGTGCGGGCATTGGAGACGCCGGCGTTGAGGCCGCCGCCCTGCAGACCGCCGCCCTTGAGGCTGGCGGTGCTGCCCGGCGTCGGGACCTGGCCCGGGCGGTACAGGTTGGACTGCGGCTCCCGCTGCGGCAGCTGCGACCAGCCTTCCTGGAAGGGCGAACCGCCCTGGGTGCCCGCGGCCTCCGGTGCCGCGGCCTCTGCCGAATTGTTACCTTCCGGCCCGAAATCGCCGGACTGGTCCGACAATTCGGGTGATTGCGGCGCACCGCCGTCGTTCCCGCCGGTCCGCGGAATAGGCCGCGGCGGAATCGGGGACGGGGCGATTCTCTCGGTCACGCCATTGGCATGACCGCGCTGGTCATTCGGCTGATTCGTGGTCAATGGTGAATCCTTCGATCCGTTTGTGCCGCCGCTGCTGTGGTGAAACTACTGCTTCGCCGAACCGCTGGTGTCATCTTCGGCAACCTGGTCGGGCTCATCCGCGTTCCGGGCGATCGCGAGCAAAATATCGCCCTCGCCCAGGTTCATCAACCGCACACCCTTGGTTTGGCGACCGGCCTTGCGAACCTGTTTGGCCGCGGTGCGAATGACACCGCCACCGGAGGTGATCGCGTACAGCTCATCGTCATCATTGACGATGAGCGCACCGACCAGATTGCCACGCTTCTCGTCGTACTGAATCGTCAGCACGCCCTTGCCGCCGCGACCCTGCGCCGTGTACTCCTCGATGGCCGTGCGCTTGGAGTACCCACCCGCCGTCGCGACAAGCAGATAGATACCCTCCTCATCGCGAACCACGTTGAGCGACAACAGTTCATCGTCGGCGTTGAACCTCATGCCCTGCACGCCGGAGGTGGCCCGGCCCATCGGGCGCAGCACCTCGTCATTGGCGGCGAAGCGGATGGACTGACCGTGCGCCGACACCAGCAGCAGATCGTCATCCGCCGAACACAGTGCCGCACCGACCAATTCGTCCTCATCGCGCAGATTCACCGCCACGATGCCGCCGGTCCGGTTGGAATCGAAGTCGGTCAGCTTGGACTTCTTGACCAGACCCTTGCGGGTGGCCAGCACCAGATAGGGCGCGTCCTCATAGGACTTGATCTGAATGACCTGGGCGATCTTCTCGTCCGGCTGGAAGGCGAGCAGGTTCGCCACGTGCTGGCCGCGCGCGGTGCGGTTGGCCTCGGGCAGCTCGTACGCCTTGGCCCGGTACACCCGGCCCTTGTTGGTGAAGAACAGCAGCCAGTCGTGGGTGGAGGTGACGAAGAAGTGCTTGACGATGTCGTCCTGCTTGAGACCCGCGCCCTGCACGCCCTTGCCGCCGCGCTTCTGCGAACGGTAGAGGTCGGTCTTGGTGCGCTTGGCGTAGCCGGTCTCGGTGATCGTCACAACCACGTCCTCGCGGGCGATCAGATCCTCGTCCTGCACATCGCCGTCGGCCGCGATGATCTTGGTGCGGCGGTCGTCGCCGTACTTGTCGACGATCTCGGCCAATTCGTCACGGACGATGGCGCGCTGGCGCTCCGGCTTGGCCAGGATGTCGTTGAGGTCCGCGATCTCGGCCTCGATCTTGGCCAACTCGTCGAGGATCTTCTGACGCTCCAGGGCCGACAGGCGGCGCAACTGCATATCGAGGATGGCGGTCGCCTGGATCTCGTCGATCTCCAGCAACTGCATCAGGCCGGTGCGCGCGGTCTCGGTGTCGGCCGAGCGGCGGATCAACGCGATCACGGCGTCCAGCTGGTCGAGCGCCTTCACCAGACCGCGCAGAATGTGCGCGCGTTCCTCGGCCTTGCGCAGCAGGTACCTGGTGCGCCGGACGATCACTTCCAACTGGTGGTTCACATACAGCCGGATCATCTGATCCAGGCGCAGCGTGCGCGGCACCTTGTCGACGATCGAGAGCATGTTGCAGCCGAAGGAGGTCTGCAACTGGGTGTGCTTGTAGAGGTTGTTCAGCACCACCTTGGCGATGGCGTCGCGCTTCACCGTGATGACGATGCGCAGCCCGACACGGTCCGAGGACTCGTCGTGGATATCGGAGACACCCGCGATCTTGCCGTCCTTCACCTGCTCGGCGATGGCGTTGATGAAGTTGTCGGTATTGACCTGGTACGGCAGCTCGGTGATGACGATCGTGGTGCGACCCCGGTTGTCCTCCTCGATCTCCACCACACCGCGCATGCGGACCGAACCGCGCCCGGTGGTGTAGGCGTCGATGATGCCCTGGGTGCCCACTATCAGGCCGGCGGTCGGGAAGTCCGGGCCCTTCACGCGCTCGATGCACGCCGCGAGGGTGGCCTCCTCATCGGCGTCGTGGTTGTCCAGCGCCCAGTAGATGGCCTCGGCCAGCTCGTTCAGGTTGTGCGGCGGGATGTTCGTCGCCATGCCGACGGCGATGCCGTTGGAGCCGTTCATGAGCAGGGCGGGCACCCGGCTCGGCAGAACGGTCGGCTCCTGCGTCTTACCGTCGTAGTTCGGGATGAAATCGACCGTCTCGTGGTCGATCTCGCGCAGCATCTCCATGGCCAGCGGCGTCAGGCGGCACTCCGTGTAACGCATGGCGGCCGCGCCGTCGTTGCCGCGGGAACCGAAGTTGCCCTGGCCGTCGACCAGCGGGTAACGCAGCGCCCACGGTTGCGCCATGCGCACCAGGGTGTCGTAGATCGCGGTGTCACCGTGCGGGTGGTAGTTACCCATGGTGTCGGCGACCGGGCGCGCGGACTTCACATAGCCGCGGTCGGGCCGGTACCCGTTGTCGTACATCGCGTACAGGATCCGGCGGTGCACCGGCTTGAGGCCGTCGCGCACCTCCGGCAGCGCGCGGCCCACGATCACGCTCATGGCGTAGTCGATGTAGGAGTTCTGCATCTCCTGCTGGATATCGACCGGCTCGATGCGGTCGCCACCCGAGGGCGGAAGCGAAGTCTCAGTCATGAATTGGTCTCCGTAGGAAGTCTTTTGGTGTGTGCGGGCAGCGCGCGACGGGGGTTCGGAGGGCCGGCCCCCGAATGGGGGTCCGGCGGCTCAGCCCCCTTCTCCGAGTTCCGGGGTGGCCCGATCACACATCGAGGAAGCGAACGTCCTTGGCGTTGCGGGTGATGAAGCTGCGCCGAGCTTCGACGTCCTCACCCATGAGGATGGAGAACAGCTCGTCGGCGGCCGCGGCGTCGTCCAGGGTGACGAGACGCAGGACCCGGACGCTCGGGTCCATCGTCGTCTCCCACAGCTCCTTCGGGTTCATCTCACCGAGACCCTTGTAGCGCTGGATGCCGTCGTCCTTGTTGATCTTCTTGCCCGCCGCCAGGCCGCGTTCCAGCAGACCGTCGCGCTCCTTGTCCGAGTAGGCGAACTCCGGCTCGGACCGCTGCCACTTCAGCTTGTACAGCGGCGGCATGGCCAGAAACACGTGACCGTGTTCGACCAGCGGGCGCATGAAGCGGAACAGCAGGGTGAGCAGCAGCGTCGAGATGTGCTGGCCGTCCACATCGGCGTCGGCCATCAGCACGATCTTGTGATAGCGCAGCTTGTTGATGTCGAACTCGTCGTGGATACCGGTGCCGAACGCCGTGATGATCGACTGCACCTCGGTGTTCTTCAGCACGCGGTCGATGCGCGCCTTCTCCACATTGATGATCTTGCCGCGCAGCGGCAGGATCGCCTGGTACATCGAATCGCGGCCGGACTTGGCCGAACCACCGGCGGAGTCGCCCTCCACGATGTAGATCTCGGACTTGCTCGGATCCTTCGAGCGGCAGTCGGCCAGCTTGCCCGGCAGCCCGCCGATATCGGTGGCCGACTTGCGGCGCACCAGCTCCCGCGCCTTACGGGCCGCGACCCGCGCCTGCGCCGACGAAACCGCCTTCTGCACAATCGTCTTCGCATCGGCCGGGTTCGCCTCGAACCAGTGCGAGATGTGCTCGTTGCAGGTGCGCTGGACGAAGGACTTCACCTCGGTATTGCCGAGCTTGGTCTTGGTCTGGCCCTCGAACTGCGGGTCGGCGATCTTCACGCTCACGATGGCGGCGAGACCCTCACGGATGTCGTCACCGGTGAGGTTGCCTTCCTTCTCCTTGAGAAGCTTCTTGTCCTTCGCGTACTTGTTCACCACCGTGGTGAGCGCCGCGCGGAAGCCCTCCTCGTGGGTGCCGCCCTCGTGGGTGTTGATGGTGTTGGCGAAGGTGTGGACGGACTCGGAGTAGCCCGAGTTCCACTGCATCGCGACCTCGACCTCGTGGCCGGTGCCCTTGCCGGTGAAGCCGACGATCGAGTTGTGGATCGGCGTCTTGGTCCGGTTGATGTGGCGGACGTAGTCCTCGAGACCGCCCGGGTAGTGATAGGTGCGGGTCTTCGTCTTCGGCTCGGCGGCGGGCGCGTTCTCGTCGAGATGCTTGGGCGCCTCGGCGGTTTCGCTCACCACCTCGTCGGTGATGTCGCCCTCGTGGATCCGCTGATCGGTCAGCGTGATGGTGAGGCCCTTGTTGAGGAACGCCATCTCCTGCAGGCGGCGGGCGACCGTCTCGAAGCTGAAGGTCGTGGTCTCGAAGATGTCCGGGTCCGGGAAGAACCGGATGGTGGTGCCGGTCTTCTTGGTCGACTCGCCCTGGATCAGCTTGCCGGGCTTGGCGTCCTTGTACTCCTGGGTCCAGTGGTACCCGCCGTAGTTCACCTCGGCCTCGAGGCGGGTGGACAGCGCGTTCACCACGGAGATGCCGACACCGTGCAGGCCACCCGACACCGCATAGGACTCGCCGTCGAACTTGCCGCCGGCGTGCAGCTGGGTCATGACCACCTCGATGGTCGGCACACCCTGCGCATGCATATCGGTGGGGATACCACGACCGTCGTCGACGACCTCGACACCGCCGTCGGCCAGCAGGGTGACATCGACACGCGTCGCATACCCGGCCATCGCCTCATCGACCGAGTTGTCGACGACCTCCCAGATCAGATGGTGCAGGCCGCGCTCACCGGTGGAGCCGATGTACATACCGGGGCGCTTGCGTACCGCCTCCAGCCCCTCGAGCACCGTGATCGAGGTCGCGCTGTACGACTGATTACCCTGCTTGGTCGAGCCTTCTGCGTTGGAGTCCATGGCAGCCACTGGTGGGTAGCTCTCCTTACTTGCTGATCCTCCCGGCACAGTGCATGGCACGCGTGGAGCCCTCAGACGCTGTCTGCTCGAGTACCCAGACGCTGTCTGCTCGAGAATTACGGGGGCTCACGCGCGGGCGCTGCGGAACGCGCCGGGAGGTATCGCCGCTAGTTACTCCCCCATCCTACTGGTACGACCGACAGAGAACCCACCTATGACACCCCTGAGTGGGCCGTAGGGTCATGAAATCGACCAGCGACATGACCGGTTATGGGTGCGGGGGGTTCCGGAAGCCTCAGCGGGCGATGTGAGCACGGGCCCGGAGCCGTTTGCGCGAGGGTTCTCCGTGATCTCCGGACGCCGCGCGTGACGATCCCTTCTCGTTCCACGTGAAACAAACGCCGCGGAGCGGGAATTCGCGGTCTACCCGTAGGTGTCGCGCGGACCCCGGCCCTTGATGTGCCGCTCGCCCTTGCGCCAACTCGGTGCGGTCGGGCCGTTGATCCGGAGCTGTTTGACGACGCCGTTGCCGACCGCGGCCGCGATCTTGGCGAGGATCTGGGATTGGAACATGCGCAACTGGGTCGCCCAGGCCGTGGACTCGGCCTGAATGCTCAGCACGCCGTTCTCCAGCGAGATGGGCTGGGCGTGGGACGCGATGTCCTCTCCCACCACGCTGGTCCAGCGGCCGAAAACCGTGCCCTCGGCGACCTTGGCCGACCAGCCGCGGCCCTTGGCCAGCTGCATGGCCAGCGCGGAGAGGGTCTGCGGATCGCGCTCGTCCGGATGCGCACCCGACCAGCCGCTGCGCCGCCGCAGGGCACGAACGCCGCCCTTGCGCGGCGAGGCTCGGCCCTGCCCCACCGACTTACCGGCCGCACGCGCCGCCGCACGTGCTTCTTCGAGGGCGCGCCGAGCCAGGTCGACGCCGCGCAACTCCGGTTCTGGACCGGTCCCATCGCTGGATCGACCGGGCGCACCAGGATTCGCCCCGAGCGGGGTGTGGTCGTTGCCTTCGGTCGGCTCGGCCATCCACAACTCCTTCCACACCTGGGAATCCCGATGATCATCAGCGGTTCGTCACGTGATTCTGCCGTATCGCACCGACGGACTCACCGGCACGACGCACGATTCCACCGCAAGGTCACATGGACGCCGACTCGGCGATCCGGGACGCCCGGTGATCGGCCTCGCCCGTCGTCTCCACCCGCACCGGCGCGGCATCCAGCTCCGGCGGCACATCCTCGGGTACCGCGGCGGTGATCAGCACCTGCTCGGCGCCGGTGGCGACCGCGGCCAGCGCGGTGCGGCGCCGGCGATCCAGTTCGGCGAACACATCGTCGAGGATCAGCACCGGATCGGTTCCGGCGGAACGCAGCAGCTGGAAGGCCCCGAGCCGCAAGGCCAGGGCGAAGGACCAGGATTCACCGTGACTCGCGAAGCCCTTGGCGGGCGCGGAACCCAGCGTCAGATCCAGATCGTCACGGTGCGGGCCGACCAGGCACACCCCGCGCTCCAGCTCCTTGGGACGCGCCGCGGCCAGCTCCCGCAGCAGGATCGCCTCCAACGCCTCCTCGTCCTGTGCCTGTGGCGCACGGGCGGGATCCAGGAATTCCGGCGGCAGGCTCGCGCTGCGGTAACCGATTGCGGCGGGCCGGGATTCGGGCGCGATATCTGAATAAGCCTGTGCAAGATGTGGATAAAGGTCGTGCACCAGGCGCAGCCGCTGCGCCAGCAGCACCGCCCCGTGCGCCGCCAGATGGCCGTCCCACACATCGAGGGTGCTCATCTCCGCGCCACGCGCACCCGAACGGGCATTGCGCCCAGCCGTTTTCAACAGCGCCGACCGCTGCCGCAGCACCTTGTCATAATCCGCGCGCACCCCGGCCAGCCGCGGCAGTCGCGCGGTGGCCAGCTCGTCCAGGAAGCGCCGCCGCTCCCCCGGATCACCGCGCACCAGCGACAGATCCTCCGGCGCGAACAGCACGGTCTGCAGAATCCCCAGGATCTCCCGCGGCCGCCGCACCGGTGAGCGATTGATCTGGGCGCGATTGGCCGTGCCCTGATTCAGCTCGATATCCACCCGGAGCTCGCGGCCGGTATTGACCACCGTCGCACCGATCCGGGCCTTCTGCGCGCCGATCCGGATGAGCGGAGCGTCGGCCGCCACCCGGTGTGAGCCGAGTGTGGACAGATAGCCGATGGCCTCGACCAGGTTGGTCTTGCCGTTCCCATTGGCGCCCAGGAAAACCGTTCCACCGGGCGAAAGCTCGAGTTCGGCGGCCTCCCAGGACCGGAAATCGCGCAGTGACAGCGCACGCACGTGCATCCGGCTAGTCCACCATGCCCGCGATCGGGTCCAGTACCGGCCCCGGCTGGGGATACTCGAACACGCGCGGCGAATCCGCCACGCGCGCCGAGTTTTTCACAGGTTTGTCAACACTGTGCACAGGTGGTCGTCCGCGCCGAGTCGATGGTTGCCGAACAGGCTCAGCCCGGCAACCGCACCGGCATCAGCAAGTAGATGTAGTTGCCGCTGAGGGCCGAGAACGCGCCCGACTCCAGCTGGGCGGGCTCCTCCTCCGGCGTCGGCAGGAACACGGCCGGGCGGCTGGGAGTGGTGAAACCGAAGGTCACCCGGTCCGAATGCGCGGCGGAGAGGCCGTCGAGCAGGTAGCCGGGGTTGAAGGCGATGGTCAGCGGCTCACCGCGGAACTCGGCCTCCAGCCACTCCTCGGCGCGGCCGGCGTCGTCGCCACCGGCGGAGAGCAGCAGGCCCTCCTCGGAGAACTCCAGCCGCACCTGGGCGCCGCGCTCGGCCACCAGGGCCACACGCTTGATGGCCTCGGTCAGCGCGTTCACCGCGAGGGTGGCGATGGAGGTGTGCTCCTTGGGGAGCAACTGCCGGAACTTGGGGAATTCCGCGTCGAGCAGGCGCGTGGTGGTGCGGCGGCCGCCGTTCACGATGCCCAGCAGGCCGTCGGTGCCGGTACCGAACGCCAGCTGCACCGGCTGATCGGACGCACCGAGGGTCTTCGCGGACTCGGACAGGGTGCGGGCCGGGATCAGCACCGCGGTCTCCACATCGGCACGACCTGGCTGCCATTCCAGCTCGCGCACGGCGAGACGGAAGCGGTCGGTCGCGGCCAGGACCACCTTGGGGCCCTCGATCTCGACGCGGATACCGGTGAGCATGGGGAGGGTGTCGTCGCGGCCGGCGGCCACGGCCACCTGGGAGACCGCTTCGGAGAACAGGTCCACGGCGAGTTCACCGGTCTGCGGCGGCAGCTCGGGAAGCTGGGGATAGTCCTCGACCGGCATGGTCGGCAGGGAGAACTTGGCGCTGCCACAGGCGATCAGCACACGGGTGCCGTCCACCGACACGTCCACCGGCTTGTTGGAGAGCGCCTTGGTGATATCGGCCAGCAGGCGGCCCGACACCAGCACCTGACCCGGACCGGCGACCTCCGCGGCCACCCGCATCTGCGCGGAGACCTCGTAATCGAAACCGGAGACCGTCAGGCCGTCCTCGTCAGCCACGAGAAGCACGCCACCGAGCACAGGCACCGGAGGCCGCGACGGCAGGCTGCGGGCCACCCAGGCTACGGATTCGGCGAAGTCCTCGCGGGCGACCCGAAACTTCATGCTTGCAAGCTCCATCGCCCGGTCTGTCCTCTCCACTGTCGGTCGTTCGGATCTTCGGATCAGTAATCGGCAGTCTCGCACACGGGGCCGACACCAAACCGTACCTGCGCGAGACCGACGTGCCTACGCCGACCCTCCGGCTCACCACCGGAACTCTGGTGGGCTCCCACAGGCGTTGCCCCTGAACCCCTTCGGCACCGATCCCTTGCCCGTCCTTCTCCTTGCTGCCCGATCGGGTGCGGAGGGGCTGCCCATCGAACCGTGTCTTCCCAACCCGAGATTCCACACACCCTGTTTTAGAAGAACCTTTTCTAGAAGAAGAACTGAAGTAGTAGTAGGTCCTGTTAGTTCTGTGGACTTCGGCCATTCACCCAGGTCGGAGCGTCCGGCGGCGTGTGGATGTCGTCGGGGTGGCTCGAGGATGAACAACGCGTGGCTGTGGAGTCCACCTGCTACTCCACATCTCTCCTCGAGCCATCCTCGAGTTGGTCCCACGTTTCGGGCCATGCTGCGCACATCTGAGCGAAACCGGGGACAACTCGAGGATTCCTCGAGGACCTGACATGGACTCCTCGAGGAATCCACAAGCCGCTGAGCGCATCCGGGCAGGTCAGCCCTCGAGGATGAATCCACCTGTGAGAACTGTGCACGAAAAGTTGTGCACCCCTGTGCATGACGGCTTGGGGGCAACCCGGTGGACAACAGTGGGATTCCTCGAGGAGTCCACATACCTTCCTCGAGGACTCCTCGAGGAATCCACAACCCCGGAAAACAAAGAACCCCACGTCAGACGACGTGGGGTCCTGTGGACTGTGGATCAGCGCGAACGCTGTTTGATTCGGGCTGTGAGTTCTTGAACCTGGTCGTACACGCGCCGCCGCTCGGTCATCTCCTTGCGCACCTTCTTCTCCGCGTACATGACCGTGGTGTGGTCGCGGCCGAAGGCCTGGCCGATCTTGGGCAGGGACAGATCGGTGAGCTCACGGCACAGGTACATGGCGATCTGCCGGGCCTGCGCCAGCGGTCGCGCCTTGCCGGGACCGGTCAGCTCCTCCAGCGTGGTGTTGAAGTACTCCGCGGTCACGGCCATGATCGTGGCCGCCGTGATCTCCAGCGTCGCGGTGTCGGGCATCAGATCCCGCAGCACCACCTCGGCCAGCGACAGATCCAGCGGCTGCCCGTTCAGCGACGCGAACGCGGTGACGCGGATCAGCGCGCCCTCCAGCTCGCGAATATTGCGCTCCACCCGGCTGGCGATCAGTTCGAGCACATCGTGCGGCACGTCCAGGCGGTCCATGCGGGCCTTCTTGCGCAGGATCGCGATACGGGTCTCCAGCTCCGGCGGCTGCACATCGGTGATGAGCCCCCACTCGAACCGGGTGCGCAGCCGCTCCTCCAGCGTCGCCAGCTGCTTGGGCGGCCGGTCGGAGGACACCACGATCTGCTTGTTGGCGTTGTGCAGGGTGTTGAAGGTGTGGAAGAACTCCTCCTGGATACCTTCCTTGCCCTCGATGAACTGGATGTCGTCGACCAGCAGGATGTCGGTCTCCCGGTAGCGGCGCTTGAATGCCACCTTCCGGTCATCACGCAGCGAGTTGATGAAGTCGTTGGTGAATTCCTCGGTGGACACGTACTTCACCCGCATGCCCGGGAACAGCCGCTGGGCGTAGTGGCCGGCCGCGTGCAGCAGGTGTGTCTTGCCCAAACCCGAAGCGCCCCAGACGAACAGCGGATTGTAGGCGCGCGCCGGCGCCTCCGCGATGGCCACCGCCGCAGCGTGCGCGAAGCGGTTCGAGGCGCCGATGACGAAGGTGTCGAAGGTGTACTTCGCGTTCAGGCTGGCCGAGGACGGCGCGGGCGCGGGCTCGCGTTCCGGCGTCCGGTTGAAATAGGTCGGCCACGAATTGCGGACATTGACCACCGGCTCGTCGTCGTGCGCCTCGTCCACCGGCCGGCGCGCGGCCGGTTCCTCCGAATAACGCGGTGCGGGTTCGTCCGAATAACGCTGGGGCGCGGGCTCGTCCGAGTACCGCTGCGGGGCGGGTTCATCGGCATAGCGCTGCGGTTCGTCGGAATACCGCTGCGCGGCGGTACGGACGGGTTCGTCCTCGGGATCCGGCGAGAACAGCGACTCCTGCCCGGGCGGCATGGGCGCGCTGCGGTGGTTGTCGCGGCGCCGGGGCGGCGCGGGCGGCTCCCCGACCGGCATCGTGCGGTCCGGCGCCGACATCGGCAACTCTTCGGCCATCGGCGGCTGCCCGAATTCCACAGGTGGATAAGCATCGCGCTCGTCGTACTCGGCCGGGTAGTCCTGGGGAGGGAGGTAGCGCGGTGCCGCGTACTCCTGCGGACTCGGATACATGGGCTGTGGACGCTCGCCCAGCGGCGGCTCGGCCGGATACGCGGGAGGCGCGGGTTCGGGTTCGCGCGGGCGTTCGGGCCGGGAGGTCATGCGCGCGTGCCGCGGGGCATTCCCCGAGCGACCGGCGGGCGGATGCTGTTGCGCGCGAATGCGCACGCCCAGGCCCTCGACCTGCAGACCGCGACGGGCCAGGGATCGCAGAATGAGCTCCCGCAGGTCCCGCTCGACCGTCACCTGCGCCATCGTGCCCGGCACCGAGAGCAGGGCGAAGCCCTGCGCGAAGGTGATCGGTTCGATAGTGTTCAGCCACGCCTTGTGGGCCTTGCTGACCGGCTGGATCTCCCCGTCCGCGGAACCACTCGCCAACTCGGCGATCACCTCGGGCCAGACAGCCGTCAGCACATTCTGCTCGTCGTCCACGAACGTAGTCCTCCCCGGATGTAGGTCGATAGGAGCAGACGGTCTGCGCTGCTCGGCTCCCCCAGTCACCGGGCGTCGGCGAGTCACCGTCGGCCCTACGAATATGCCACTCCAGGGGTCTTTCCACACAATTATCCACAGATGTGGACAACCTGGGGATACACGCAACCGCGTGTCTGGTTCCTCGAATCCGGCGCGTACCTGCGGGTTCACAGCAATCGGCTGGCAAAGTCAACCGCAGTTGCAGAGAAGGACTGGAAAGGACCGTACACGACGCCCGCGCCGCGACACGAACCCGCAGCAAACGCCACGCGGAACGATCGATCCAGTATGGAAATCGGGCCTCGACCCCCGAGTTTGACCCTCGTCCAGGGGGTAAGTACCCTTCTACAGTCACCCTGTGGTGCGATGGCGGCTGTCTGCTGCCCGTGCCGACAAGGGTATTGCGCCGAGAGACCCAGGTCCCTCGAGAGCACTGTTTCACCGACAAGCTTCGGGCGTCACCGGATGCCCACCACCTAGAGGAGTGTTGACCGTGGCCAAGGGCAAGCGGACGTTCCAGCCGAACAACCGTCGTCGGGCGCGCGTCCACGGCTTCCGTCTTCGGATGCGGACCCGTGCGGGTCGTGCCATCGTCTCGGCGCGCCGTGGCAAAGGCCGCGCCAAGCTCACGGCCTGATTCGGCAACCCCCCGGATGCGGCGTCGTATGTACGACTCGCCGTCCGGTCTCCGGTCCCCCATCCGCCCGCACTCCGCTGGATGCTCAGGTGCTGCCTGAGCCCTACCGGCTGCACCGGCGCATCGACTTTTCCCGGACGGTGCGCCAGGGCCGGCGGATCGGGAGACGGGACCTCGTTGTGCACGTACTGCTACACGATGATCAGTCGAGCGGATCGACCCCGGCCATCCGGGTGGGCGGTCCGCGTTTCGGCTTGATCGTCAGCAAGGCGGTGGGTCCGGCGGTGGTACGCCACCGGGTGGCCCGCCGCCTGCGTCATATCTGCGCAAGCTTGACGGCCGAATTGCCCGGCGGCGCAGACATCGTCATTCGCGCCCTGCCGGGTGCGGCCGACGCGCCCTCCGACGAACTGCTGCGTCAATTGCACAGCGGTTTGCGTAAGCTCGGCGCTCTGTCATGAACGCCCTGCGCGCCGCTGCCCGGATACCGGCCAAAGCTCTGATATTCCTCATCGAGCTGTATCGGACCTATATCTCCCCCACCCGCATGCCGGTGTGCCGATTCACTCCCTCGTGCAGTGAGTACGCGGTGACGGCGCTGCGCACCCGCGGACTGTTCGTCGGGCTCGGACTGACGGCCGTCCGATTGGCGAAATGTGCGCCCTGGCACCCTGGTGGGTGGGACCCCGTACCGGAGCGCAAGCACCGGCACGCGGCATCAGCTTACGAAGGATCATCGCCCGCGGTGACCGGCGATACGAACGACGGGAGTGCATAGCGCCGTGCTCGACTTCATTTATTACCCGGTGTCGGCCATTCTGTGGTTCTGGCACCAGGCATTCGGGTATGTGCTGGGCAAGAACAGCGGATTCGCCTGGGCACTGGCCGTGGTGTTCCTGGTGTTCACGTTGCGGCTCGTGCTCTACAAGCCGTTCGTGAAGCAGGTGCGCACCACCCGGCAGATGCAGGAGTTGCAGCCCCAGATCAAGGAGCTGCAGAAGAAGTACAAGAACGACCGTCAGGAGATGACGGTCCAGATGCAGAAGCTGCAGAAGGAACACGGCTTCAACCCGCTCATGGGCTGTCTGCCGGTGCTGCTGCAGGTTCCGGTGTTCCTGGGTCTGTTCCACGTGCTGCGGTCGTTCAACCGCACCGGCCACGGGATCGGGCAGCTGGGCATGACGCCCTACGACAATGCCCACACCCCGAACTACATCTTCTCCGCGGCCGACGTTCAGTCCTTCCTGTCCGCCCGGCTCTTCGGCGCTCCTCTCTCGGCCTACATCACCGAGCCCGCCACCGTGCTGCAGTCCTTCGCCGACTACGGCGGCGTGCCGACCAAGCTGGCCATCGCTCTGGTCTCGATCCCGCTCATGGTGATCGCCGGTGTCGCGACCCACATGAACGCCCGCGCCTCGGTGAAGCGGCAGTCCGAGGCGGCCGCGGCCAACCCGCAGGCCGAAATGATGAACAAGCTGGCGCTGTACGTCTTCCCGCTCGGCGTGCTCGTGGGTGGTCCGTTCCTCCCCGTCGCCATCCTGATCTACTGGGTCTCCAACAACATCTGGACCTACGGGCAGCAGCACCTCGTCTTCGGCCGCATCGAGAAGGAAGAAGAAGAGAAGAAGAAGGCGGCCCTGGAGCGTCGCGCGCAGAACGCCCCGAAGCCGGGCGCCAAGCCCGTCGACGTCCGCAAGAAGCAGGCGGCCGCCAAGGTCGAGGACGCCCCCGCCGATGCCGTCGAGGACGCCGTCTCCGACGCGCCGCAAGCGTCGCAGAATGGTGCCAAGCCCGCGCCCGGCGCCCGGCCGAGCACCGGCAAGAAGCGCTCCGGTAATCGTGGCCGCGCCAACCAGAAGCGGCGTCGCTGAGACTTACAACTCCAGATGAAGGAAACAACCATGACTGTTGAAACCGACGGAGGGGAACCCACTGTGACGGCAGCGACTGCGGCACCGGACGCCGCGACCGACGCCGAGGAAGCGCTCATCGAAGAGGGTGAGATCGCCGGCGATTACCTCGAGCAGCTGCTGGACGTGCTCGACTTCGACGGTGATATCGACCTCGATGTCGAGGGCGACCGCGCCGTCGTGAGCATCGACGGCGGCAAGGATCTGGCGAAGCTGGTCGGTCGACGGGGTGAGGTGCTGGACGCGCTCCAGGAGCTGACCCGGCTGGCCGTGCAGCAGGCGACCGGCGTGCGCAGCCGGCTCATGCTGGATGTCGCGGGCTGGCGCGCGAATCGTCGTTCGGAACTGAGCGCGCTCGGCACCGAGGCGGCCAAGCGCGTGCTGGAAACCGGTGAGCGTGAGGCCCTCGCTCCCATGACCCCGTTCGAGCGCAAGATCGTCCACGACGCCGTGGCTGCCCTCGACGGTGTGGTGAGCGAGAGCGAAGGCGTAGAGCCGAACCGTCGCGTGGTGGTACTCCCCGCCTGACACGCGGACACATACGGCAGGGCCCCCGGGTTGCAGAGACCCGGGGGCCCTACGCTTATCTGAAGTCGTCCCCCGTCGCAATTCGCCACCGTGCGAGGGGGTTCGGGGCATGATCCCCGACAGTCCTCCATGGGTTGGGCAAGTTCGTTCGGAAGGATGTTTCACGTGGAACCTGACACCGAGATGACCGCTCCGGGTCCGGTCGATCCCCCGGCCGCGGCCGCGGTCGTTTTCGGCGATCGGCTCGACAAGGCCCGGCTCTACTACACCGCCCTCGCCACCGCGGGCGTGGAGCGCGGACTGATCGGCCCGCGTGAGGTCCCCCGGCTGTGGGATCGCCACATTCTCAACTGCGCGGTGATCGGTGACCTGATCCCCCACGGCGTGCGCGTGGTCGACATCGGCAGCGGGGCGGGCCTGCCCGGCATCCCGCTCGCGATTGCCCGCCCTGATCTCCGAATCACCTTGGTGGAGCCGCTGCTTCGCCGGACCGTCTTCCTGGCTGAGTTCGTGGCCGAGGCCGGACTCGACAATGTCCTCATTGTGCGCGGCCGGGCCGAGCAGGCCGGTGTGAAGAAGGAGGCGGGCGGCGCGGACATCGTCACCTCCCGTGCGGTCGCTCCCCTGGCGAAGCTCGCGGGGTGGTCCATGCCGCTGGTCCACGAACACGGACGGATGCTGGCGCTCAAGGGAATCAGCGCCGCTGAGGAACTCGAGCGCGATCGAGACGACCTGACCAAGGCGGGCGCGGGGCACGCCGAGGTCCTGGAATGTGGTGTGGGAGTGCTCGAGACGCCGACCTATGTCATCAGTGCCGAGCGGTTGGCGCGCGCTGAGCGCCGCGCGGAGCGCAAGGGCGGGGGTCGTGGGACCGGTCGTCCGAAGCGTCACTGACGAAGCTCGGGCGACTCCGGGGTTGCGATGTTTCATGTGAAACATGAAGCCGGTTGCGATCTTTGAGTGGTTTCGCGGGTGAGTTTCCCCGACTCGAGGCGTGTCGCGGTGCGAAGCTGCCCGTTCAACTTCCGTATTGTGTCCTCTACTGGCAAGCTAATGAACGTCGAGCGTGAACGACTTCCAGCCGATTCGAGCCAGCCCTCGGTGACAACGCAGCGTCGCGGCCGTTGCTGCCAGGTGCGCGAAATTCTGCTCGGCCATGTGTCTTTGAGTTCTTCGGGTTAGGAGCCTGTATGTCCAACGGTCCGGCGAATGTTTCACGGGAAACAACGTCCCGGGTTCCCGGCATGCTCGATAGCGGTCCCTTCGATACCGACGAGTTCAGCCGTACCCCGTTCGGGAACATCTCCGCTGACACCCCGATTGCCGCCGAGGCGCAGCGCGCGAGTCAGGTGCTGTCGGGCACCAATGCCCAGATTCCGCGTCCCCGGGAACAGCGCATCATCACCATCGCCAATCAGAAGGGCGGCGTGGGCAAGACCACGACGGCCGTGAATCTGGCTGCCGCGCTCGCCATTCAGGGCATGCGGGTGCTCGTCATCGACCTCGACCCGCAGGGCAATGCCAGCACCGCCCTCGGCATCGAGCACCACTCGGGCATCCCCTCCAGCTACGAACTCCTCATCGGCGAGTGCTCGGTCAGCGACGCTATCCAGCAGAGCCCGCACAATGAACGGCTGCTGTGCATCCCGGCCACCATCGACCTGGCCGGCGCGGAGATCGAACTCGTCTCCATGGTCGCCCGCGAGGGCCGGCTCAAGGCCGCCATCCAGGAGGCCAATCTCGCCGGGTACGACATCGACTACGTCATGATCGACTGCCCGCCGTCGCTGGGTCTGCTCACCGTCAATGCGATGGTCGCCGCCAAGGAGGTGCTGATCCCCATCCAGTGCGAGTACTACGCACTCGAGGGCGTGGGTCAGTTGCTCCGCAATATCGGTCTGGTGCAGGCACATCTGAATCCCGGATTGCACGTCTCCACCGTCGTTCTCACCATGTACGACGGCCGTACCAAGCTCGCCGATCAGGTGGCCGAGGAGGTGCGCTCGCACTTCGGAGATGCGGTGCTGCGCGCGGTCATCCCGCGCAGCGTGAAGGTGTCGGAGGCTCCCGGCTACGGCATGACCGTCCTCGATTACGATCCGGGCTCGCGGGGTGCGATGAGCTATCTCGATGCCGGACGTGAGATCGCGGCGCGTAGCTCGGCGCGCCAGACTGCGCCGGCGTCCGTTTCGGACGCACAATCCGGTGTGTAGGTGAATCTCGGTGGCGGTGAACGGTGAACAACGGAAGGGGTCGGTAGGCCGATGAGTCAGGCGAAGAAGGGTGGACTGGGGCGCGGCCTCGCGGCACTGATCCCGACCGGCCCGGCGACCACGCCCGGCGGGCTCGGCAGTGCCGCCGCCAATGTCGTCATCGGCCTGGATCCGGTTGGTCCGCAGCCGGGGTCGGCGCATCTGCATCGGGTTCCCGATCCGGTCGAGTCGGCCGTCGACGGCAGGGACGCGGGTGCGGTCTACCGGGAGATCCCGCCGGAGCAGATCGAGCCGAACCCCAAACAGCCGCGCACCGTCTTCGAAGAAGAGGCGCTCGCCGAACTGGTGCACTCCATCAAGGAATTCGGTCTGATGCAGCCCATCGTGGTGCGTCAGGTCGAGTCCGCGCCGGTCCCCCGCTATCAGCTCATTATGGGCGAGCGGCGGTGGCGAGCCAGCCAGGAGGCGGGCCTGCCCGCCATCCCGGCCATCGTGCGTGAGACCGGGGACGACTCCATGCTGCGGGACGCGTTGCTGGAGAACATCCATCGGGTGCAGCTGAACCCGCTCGAAGAGGCGGCCGCCTATCAGCAGCTGTTGGAGGAGTTCGGCGTCACCCACGAGGAACTGGCCACGCGCATCGGCCGTTCGCGTCCGGTCGTCACCAATATGATTCGCCTGCTGAAGCTTCCGATTCCGGTGCAGCGCCGGGTGGCGGCCGGCGTGCTGTCGGCCGGGCATGCCCGTGCCGTGCTGGCCCTGGAGGCGGGGGCCGACGCGCAGGAGGCCCTCGCCGCACGGATCGTGGCGGAGGGCATGTCGGTCCGGGCGACCGAGGAAGCCGTCACCCTGGCGAACCGGAATCCGGATGCGGTCGCTCCCCCGGCGCCCAAGCGCAAGCCGATTCAGATGCCGGGTCTGCAGGACGTGGCGGAGCGGTTGTCGGAGTCCTTCGACACCCGGGTGACGGTCAGTCTGGGCAAGCGTAAGGGCAAGATCACGGTCGAGTTCGGCTCCATCGATGATCTCGAGCGAATTGTCAGTCTCATGGAGCAGTCGAAGCCCTAGAGTGGGTCCACCCCGAGGGTCACAGTGGAAACGTCACTGTGACGTTCGGGTTCATGGCCCTGGAGAGGCGTAAAGCGTTGATCGCTTATTCTTTTTGGCGAGCACTGTGTGATGCGGCGTGAGTGTGGATGAATCAGACAGCTGGAGGCTGAGCAGAGCGGTGTCGACCAGCGTGACCGCACTTACCCTCGGCGGACTCGACAAACTTCCGGCACATGCGCGGCGGTGCGTGTTCTGGGAGATCGATCCGGCGGTGGCGGCGGATTCCCATAGCTTCAGTGACCCGACCTTCGAGAAGGAGGCCTGGCTCTCCACTGTCATGTTGCAGTGGGGGTCGTGCGGACAGGTCGCCGTGGTGGATGACCGGCCGGCGGGCTGCGCGCTCTATGCGCCGCCCAGTGCGGTACCGCGTGCCGGTCTCTTCCCCACCTCCCCGGTGAGCCCGGATGCGGTGCTGCTGACCACGCTGAGCGCCGAAATGCCCTACCGCGACACCGACATAGCCCTGCAGCTGATTCAGGCCGTGGTGGGCGATCTGGTGCGCCGCGGCGTGCGGGCCATCGAGGCTTTCGGCATTCGCAAGGATCCGCCGACCACCGCGATGCCGGCCATCGGTTCCATGACCCTGCGCGAGCGGATCGGCACGCCGCGCCGCTCCCCCGCGCCTGCCCCGTCCGGGTGTTCGCCGGAGCAGTGCATGATCGAGGCCGACTTCCTGGAGGACGTCGGTTTCAAGGTGGTCGCCTCGCATCATCGATTCCCGCGCCTGCGTCTGGAATTGGATCACGAGCACCTGTGGAAGGAAGACGTCGAGCGGGCGCTTGATCAGCTCCTCGCGGCGGCTGCGCTGACGATGCCCACCCGCATCGCCACGCGGTAGCCCATCCGCATCGAGACGCGGTAGACCGCCCAGGGTTCCCACTCCCCCAACGAAAAACCCCTCCAGCCCGAATGGGTTGGAGGGGTTTGTTTCATGTGAAACATCAGAGCCGGTCCGCGGCCGCCAGTTCCTCGGCGAGCAGTTCGGCGAATGTGTATGTCCCCGTGGGCTGGTCGTCCTGGCCCAGCAGGTACAGCCGCTTCACGGAGATCAGGATGGCCTCGGCGATCACGTCGCGCATGCGCGGGTTGGTCAGCACCGAGGAGTCGTAATCACTGGTCAGGTAGCCGATGTCGACCTGGACGGTCGGCATCTTGGTGAGCCGCAGCAGATCCCAGGTGCGGGCGTGGGTCCGGCAGTCCTGCAACGAGGTTCGCGCCACGATCTCGCGCTGGATGAACCCGGCCAGCACCTGTCCGATCATGGACGTGGAGCCGTGCGAGTTGCCGAAGTGGAAGCTGGCCACGCCGCTGGCGGCACCGCTGTCATTGCTGGCGCAGCGCAGCGAGATCATCAGGTCCGCGTCGAAGGTATTGGAGGTCTCGGCCCGTTCGGCATCGGAGGGGTTGGCCCCCCACGGCCGGGACAGGAAGGTCTCCATACCGGTTGCGGCCATGCGTCCTTCGAGCCGGCTGGCCAGATCCCAGAGGATCTCCGATTCGTAGACGTCACCGAATTCGGTCGGCACCGCGGAGCCCTTGTCGGGTCCGCCGAGGCCCGGATCGATGACGATGCGCTTACCGGTGAGCTGCGGCCCGGCCCGGTGCACCACCTCTTCCTCGGCGATGCGGTGCGGGTTGCCACCGGTGACGCGGGCGCCCAGCAGATCCAGCGAGCGCAGGGTGTCGGGACCGCAGATGCCGTCCGAGGACAGCCCGATCTCGCGCTGGAACGAGGTGAGCGCGTCGTGGGTGTGCGGGCCGAAATAGCCGTCCACCCGGTGCACGTAGAAGCCCAGATCCTGCAGTCGCCGCTGCAGAGTGGCGACATCGTCGCCGTACAGCGGTGCGGACAGCTGGTAGATGAGGGTCCGCGCGCCGAGGCGGTAGGACGCCTCTTTCAGCGCGCGGTAGGTCGCCGGACCGACCACGCCGTCGACCAGGAGTCCGCGGTGCTGCTGGAAGGCACGCACCGCGGAGTCCAGGTCATGGTCGAAGATCGCGTCGGCGTCCTTCCAGTACTCCCCGATCGGACCCGAGGGGTCGCTGTTGGGGCGGGAATGCAGGAACCCGAGGCTTGCCAGGGTGCTCCGAACCTCTGCTACGGCTGGTCCTGTATCGCCGTGACGAAGTCGGTGCATGCGTGAGAGCCCTTTCCTTCCGCCAACCCGGGTACCCATTCATGCGGCGGTTCATACCTACGCACGACCGGAGCGTCGAACGATTGTTTCAGACCCGGACCGAATTTCGGCAACTGTCGAGTGCAGGCATCCTAACCCTGGCGCCCGCGTCAGGGGTCGAAGGAGGCAGCTTGCGTAACCACGTGGGCTCCCGCTGGCGCCGAAATTCTATCCAGCGTCGTTAAAGAACTTCTTCCAGTTCGCGCAAGAGGGCAGCTTTGCCCTTCGCACCGACGATCCGCTTGGTTTCCTTGCCCCCTTGGAACAGGACCATGGTAGGCAACGACATGATGCCGTAGTGGGCCGCGGTCTCGGGGTTGTTGTCGGCGTCCACCTTGGCGATGGTGATCTTGTCCGTGTTGGCGGCGGCGATCTCGTCCAGCACCGGTGCGACCATCTTGCACGGGCCGCACCAGGCGGCCCAGAAGTCGACGAGAACGGGCTTCTCGCTGAGCAATACCTCGTCGGCGAACGTGGCGTCGGTCACCGTCTTGGTGGCACCGGTCTTGGCGTCGGACATGCCTAGCTCCTTTAGTTGTTCACTTCCACCGGCTGACCGGCGTGATCGAGGGTGTTGGTGGTGATGTCACCCTGCTCGGCGAGCCAGCGCTCGGCGTCGATGGCCGCGCGGCAGCCGGTACCGGCGGCGGTGATGGCCTGCCGGTAGGTGTGATCGACCAGGTCGCCGGCGGCGAAGACGCCCGGCAGCGAGGTGTAGGTGCTCTGGCCCTGGACCAGCACGTAGCCCTCGTCGTCCAGATCGACCTGGCCGCGCACCAGTTCGCTGCGCGGGTCGTGGCCGATGGCGACGAACAGGCCGGTGGCGGCCAGCTCGGAGGTCTCGCCGGTGCGGGTGTCGCGCAGGGTCAGGCTGGTGACCGCGGTATCCCCGTGCACCGCAACGACTTCCGAGTTCAGGACGAAGCGGATCTTGTCGTTGTTCTTGGCCCGCTCCAGCATGATGCGGGAGGCTCGGAACTCCTCGCGGCGGTGGATGATGGTCACCGAGCTGGCGAACTTGGTGAGGAAGGTCGCCTCCTCCATGGCCGAGTCGCCGCCGCCGACCACCACGATGTCCTGGCCCTTGAAGAAGAAGCCGTCACAGGTGGCGCAGGCGCTGACGCCGCGGCCGAGCAGCTCCTGCTCGCCCGGGACGTTCAGGTAGCGGGCCGCGGAGCCCATGGCGAGAATCACAGCGTAGGCCTCGTGGACCTCGCCGCCGACGGTCACCTTCTTGATGGGACCGGTCAGGTCGAGGGCGTCGACGTCCTCGGTGCGGATGTCGGTGCCGAAGCGCTTGGCCTGCTCCCGCATCTCCTCCATGAGGTCGGGGCCCATGATGCCCTCACGGAAGCCGGGGAAGTTCTCGACCTCGGTGGTGGTCATGAGCGCGCCGCCGAACTGGGTGCCCTCGAAGAGCAGCGGTTCCAGTTCCGCCCGGGCGGCGTACACCGCGGCGGTGTAGCCGGCCGGACCGGAACCGACGATGATCAGGTCGCGAACAGGCGTGCTCAAGGTGGCCCTCCGAAGCTGTTGTACAGAATCTCGATCGCTCGAGCGTGAGCGTGTCGGTCAACAACAGCCTAAACGCTGTTGTTCCCGCAGCTTCCCGACCTCGGGCCTCAGCCGATGTCGGCGCGTCCGAGGACCTGGGGATTGCCTGGGCCGCAGGCTGTTCCGAGGACGGCCGCGGTGATCTGCGGGGGTTTGGGGCCGGCCAGCAGGACCAGGACGCCGGGTGTGCCGGAGAACACGACGCTGCGGGAGCCGAGTATCTGGCGGTCCAGGCCGGCCGCCTGCAGGCAGGTGGCGAGGGCGTTGCCGGCCGCTAGTGGGCCGGTGATGTCGTGGCGGCCCATGGCGGTGAGGACGGCTGTGGGCGCCAGACCCGGGTCCAGGTTGGCGTCGGCGGTCGGTTGGGCGGCCGGGGCCACGGTGCGGGTGCTGACGGCGTCCACGGCTACCACGGCGCCCGCGACCACCGCCGCGGCGGCCGCGGCGACAGTGAGCCAGCGCAGGCGCCGGGAGGGGGTCTCGAACGGGACGGGCTCGCCGGGATCCGTGTCGTCCTCGAACGCGGCCGGGGGCTCGGGATCCTCGAGCTCCCGTGGATCGAGCCGGCCGGTATCGAAGACGGAGTCGTCGAGCACCGGCATGGGGGCGGTGGAGGGCGGGGACGGGTGGGTGGAGCGGGTGACGGGCGGCGGTGCGACGGGCAGCCGGGCCACGGTGGCAGGCCGGTCGGCGGTGGCCGGGTCCTCGTCGCCGGTGGCGAGGTCTTCGATCATGCGTTCCAGACGGGCGGCCACCTCGGCGGGCATGGGGTGGGCGATGTGTTCGTCGCGGCCGAGGTCGTGCAGGCGATCGTCGACGCGGTCGAGTGAGTGCAGATAGCGCATGGCCTCCGGGTCGCGCCGGACCGCGGGCCAGAGCCGCTCGGATTCTTCCGGCGGCAGACTGCCCCCGTGCAGATCGGCGAGCAGTTCGGTGGAGAAGGGCGGCGTGGGTACCTCGGTACCCGCCATTGCTCCTCCGGTGTCCTCCATTGCCCCTCCAGGGCCTCGAGTAGGAAACGCAGACCTGTCTTTGTATCCGACGCAGCGGAACCGTTCAAGGTTCCCCCAATATCGCGTTGTTCGAATGGAATTCAGGTGATCGCAGGTCCGGTGTTCGCTTCGTGAAAGTGCGCCGCGAGCCGCCGCCGCCCCCGGGCGCACCGGCTCTTGACGGTGCCCTCCGGAATACCCAGCAGCGCAGCGGCATCCGCGATGGAGTAGCCCTCGAGCTCGATGGCGACCAGGGCGGTGCGCTGGTCGGCGGGCAGGGTGAACAGCGCCGCGTCGACCATCAGGGTGGCCTCCAGGGCCGCGAAATCGTCTCGTGGGCAGCGTGGTTCGTCGGCCGCGTCCTCGGACAGGGGTTCGGTCCGGCGCAGCTTGTTGCGGCGGATGCGGTCCAGGCAGGCATTGACCACGATGCGGTGCAGCCAGCTGCGCACCTCGGCGTCGCCGCGGAAGGCGCCCGCGGCCTTGTGCGCGGACAGCAGGGCGTCCTGGAGCGAGTCGGCGGCGTCCTCGGGGCCGTAGGAGGCGCGTAGCGCGGTCTGCCAGAGATGGTCGCGGTGGCGGCGGAGCAGTTCGGCGAAGGCGTATGGTGCCCCACCGGCGTGGGCGGTGAGCAGGTCGCGATCGCTGACCTGCGCTGCTTCCACGAGTTCGTGCGCTGACGACAATGCTTCCCCTCAGACCGGTGGCACGGCCTGTTCACGGGCCGGGCTTCACCGAGATGTGTGGCTGTCATCCGGGACCGTAGAAGTCGGCGCCCGGGAGCTCCCCTTGCCGAGAGTACGCAAGATCATATCGAAGATAACGATTCGGTAGCAGCGAAAACCGAGAAAAAGCGCAGGTAGCAGGCGCTTGGTATGAATTGCGCGATCTGCTTGTAATCGGCGCTCAGTGTTGCTCAACTCTCAGGCCGCGAACCAGCCCGGAGCGAAGCGGAGGGCAGATCAGACGCTGGCTTCGAACCGGATCTCGGCGATCGACGACTGGAACTGGCCCCCGTTGTTGGCGAGCTGGGTGATCCACACCAGCACGTAGCGGGCCGGCTGATCGGCCCGGACCGGGATCTCGGTGGTGCCGTCGCCGAGCACCGCCGACCCGATCAGCTGGGTCTGATCCAGGGTCGGCGAGGCGGTCGGCGAGGTGCGGATCTCGACCTGCGTTCCGGGCGAGGGCGATTCGATGATCACCTTGGTCAGCTTGCTGGGGCTGCCCAGGGTGGTCAGCACGCCCACGCCCTTCTTCAGGGCCGGGAACTGCTGGAAGTAGGCGTCGGTGCGCCAGGTGGTGGCCGGGTTGTTGTCCAGCACCGCCGCGACGCTGCCGACATTGTCCGGGGTGCCCTCCGGGGAGAACACCGTGGCGCCGGTGACCGGCACCGGCACCCCGCCGGTGGCCGGCGCGCTGGCCGGAGCCTGGGACGCGCCGGGGCTGGGCGGTGCCGTCGCCGAGGTGGTGAGGCCGATATTGCGCTGTTCGTTGAGCGGCGCGTTGGAGGAGCCGGGCGCGAAGACGCTCAGCAGCCACCAGATGATGACGCCGACCACCAGCGCGGCCAGCACGCCCAGACCGACCAGGATCCACATCATCCGCTGTGAGCGTTCTTTCTCGGCGGCGAGCAGTTCGGGATCGGCGAGGGTCTCGTCGGGTGCGCTGGGCGGCTTCTGACCCAGGCGCAGCACCGGGATGAAGTCGGTCTTCTGGTCCACCACCGACGCCTGCTCCAGCACGTGCTGGACGGTGGCGGCGGTGCGCACGCCCTTGTTGGACTCCAGCGACCGCACCGCGACCGCGGAGATCTCGAAGGGCACCTCGGGCCGGATGGTCCGGGGCTCCACCGGCGTTCCGTCCGGGCCGAAGTCGGCCAGCGGCAGGCCGCCGACGGTGGCCGCGCTGCCGGAGATGCCGCCGACCCGGATGGGCCAGTGCGCGGTCATGAGCGCGTAGAGCATGGCGCCCAGGCCCCGCACGTCGGACTGGGCGTCCGAGTCGGACAGCGTGCCCGGGAAGGCCAGCACGGCATCGCCGGCGGCGCTGATGCGCACCCGGTCCGGATGGTCGATGGACAGCGAACCGCCGCCGCGGTGTGCCATTTCGGCCGCGGCCGCCAGCGCCCGGACGGCGCGCGCGGCGCCGATCGGCGACGGCACGGTCTCGGCCATCTCCTTGAGCGAGCGGCCGGGGGTCCACTCGGCCACCACGATGCCGCCGGAGGAGCCGCGCACCACGTCCAGCACCCGGGCCAGACCGGGCGAGTTGATCCGGCCCAGGCGCAGCGTGCGGGACAGGATGGCCTGCGGTCCATCGTGTCCGGAGTTGTCGGTGGCCTGCTGATCGGCGTCGACGAAGGTGAGCGCGACCTCGCGGTCCAGTTTCACATCCAGGGCCTGCCAGAACTTCAGCCCGCGCGCGCCGCCGTGGCTGGCCAGCAGCCGGTACCGGCCGCCCGCCACCGACGCGCCGGGCGTCAGCTTGGGGCCGCGCTGGATGCGCTTGCTCGGCGATTCCACCCGCATGGGCGGCATCTGCGGCGAGATGGCCTCGTACACACCGGTTTCGGGACCGGCGTGGTCCTCCGCCTCCGGTAGGTGCTCGGGTTCCTCGTGGTCGCCGGGACCGCCGGAGCGGGCCGCGGATTCGGCTCGGCCACCGGGCTTTCCGCCGGCCGCGCCGGAGGGAGGGGTGTCCGTGGAGAGCCCGCCGCCCGCGGCCGTTGCGGATTCGGCGGCCGGGACACCGCCCGCCGCATCGTCGCTCACCCTCGTTCCTCCTTCGCCCTGGTGTGTCGAAGACCGATGTATCGGAGCCGGAACCGCTGCGTCGGCATCCGAAGTCGTGCGGAAGCCGCCGTCCGGTGTCCGTGCACTGTCCGGCGTGCCGGGGGAGCTGTCCGCGGACATGCCGGTTCGGGCAGTTGCGCTTGCCTGCCGAACAGGGTACGGGAACTCGGTCTTTTCGGTGAGATCAACCGCATCGGGCCGGATGACGGGCAGCACCATGGTCTGCGCGTCGAGGTACGGATCGAAGCGGTAGTAGTACGGCGCCGCCCGCAGGTCCGGTTTGGGCAGCAGCGTGGTCTCGTGGATGTCCTCGAGCGGGGTGCCGTCGAGGTCGAGATCCGGCGCGGGCGGGGTGATGCCGAGCCGGCGCGAGACCGCGACGGTGATGGCCACGATCTCGGGAATGCCGAGCAGGCGCATCAGGCCGAAGGCCACGCCGAACATGACGAGGGCGGTGAGGCCGACCCGCACCAGCGAGCCGATGCCGCCGAAGGACTCCGAAAGCCGGTGCAGTCCCAGCACCTTGTCCACGATGAGCAGGACCGCGCCACCGGCCAGCGAGGCCAGCACCACCCGCGTGATGGTGTGGCCGACGTTGGCCATGCGCAGATCGCCCAGGCTGCGGTGCAGCAGCCAGCCGCCGATGATGGCGCCGGTGACGAAGCCGAGCCCGCGGGCCACACCGAGGGCGATGACCACGTGGTCGGCGGAGAACAGGACCGGTGCCAATGCGGACAGCGTGATCTGCACGCTGGTGATGCCCAGAATGATCCAGGTAGGTGTCCACGCCTGCTCGCGAGCGTAGAAGACCCGCAGGTGAATCAGCACCAGCGCATAGGGAATCAGGTTGAACGCCGACCAGGACACCGCCTCGCCGAGTCGCGCGGCGTCGGCGCCGAAGCGGCCGTAGCCGTAGATCGCCTCGCCGATCTGGGGTCCGGCGAAGGTGAGGAAGGTGACGATGGGGATCAGCGCGATCATGGTCAGCCGGGTGGCCGCGCCCAGGTCGTCCACCACCGCCGGGGTGTCGTCGGCGGCGGCGTTGCGGCTCAGCCTCGGCATGATCGCGGTCAGCAGGGTGACGCCGAGCACGCCCCACGGCAGTTGCAGTAGCAGCCAGGCGTTCTGGTAGATGGTCGGACCCGCGACGTCGGCGTGCGAGGAGACGCGCAGTGTGAAGCTGAAACCGGCCTGGCTGATCAGGACGTAGAGCACGATGGCCGCCGCCATGCCGCCGAACTGCTTGAGACGCGCATCCAAGCCCCATAGGGGGCGTAGGTCGATGCCTTCCCGCCGGATCGCCGGCAGCAATGTCGCCACCTGGACCGCCACGCCGACGGTGGTGCCGATACCGAGTAACAGCAGCTTCGGTTCGCCCATCCGAATCGGATCGAGTGTGATCTCGCCCGGTGCCAGCGCGAACAGACCGAGCACCAGCAGGGCGACGCAGTTGTTGAGGACGGGTGCCCAGGCGCCGGGCTTGAACACCTGGTGGGTGTTCAGAATCGCCATGAGCAGCGCCGACATTCCGTACAGCAGCACCGCGGGAATCAGCATGTAGGTCAACGCGGTGGTGAGTCCGGAATTGACCTTGCTGTCGGCGGAGAGGAAGACGTGTTTTGTCAGTACCGGGGTGAGAATCAACGCGATGACCGTGCCCGTGCCCAACACGGTGACCGCCATGGTGAAGAGGCGGCGCACGAAGGCCGCGCCGCCGTCGGCGTCTTCACGCTCGGCGCGGACCAGTGTCGGCACGACGATGGCGGTCAGCACCGCGCCGAGTAGCAGCTCCGAGATCATGTTCGGAATCGAGCTGGCGATGGTGAAGGCACTGGCGATGGCCGGTCCGAGCACGGTCAGCAGCAGCGCCTGTTTGGCGAAACCGGTGATGCGGCTGATCAGGGTTGCGAGGGCGAGAGACCCGGTATCCCGGACCAGCTTGGCGTTGGAATTGTCGGCCTTCTCCGCCACCTGCGCGGCAGGGACGGTCGCGGTGCGCGACATCGCCTGGCGTTGCGGGCCGGTCGACGGAGCCTGGCGTTGCGGGCCGGTCGACGGAGCCTGGCGTTGCGGGCCGGTCGACGGAGCCTGGCGTTGCGGGCCGGTCGACGGAGCCGGGCGTGGGTTCGACATCGGCGGTGTCGGGTATCGCTGCGGGCCGGGGGTGGGCGGGCGGTTGCCCTCGCCGCCGGGGTGCCCCCAGTGGTAGCGCTCTTCGGCCGGAATGTGCCCGCCCGCCATGGGATCGGGTCGTCCCTGCTGGGGGCGGGGGCGGTGCATGATGGGCCCGGATTCGCCGGGCAGCGGCCCCTGCCGCTGCGGACCGGACGGTTTGGCCGGATACTGCTGTCCCGGGTATCCCTGCGGATTACCGGGAACCGCTCGCTGCTGTCCGGAGGCCGGGCCCTGCGGGCCGCGCGGGCCGGGGCGCGGCGCGCCGCGTTCCCACGGCGCCGACGGCGTGCGCCGCGGCGGCGGCCCGTCGGGTCCCTCTGGTCGGCCGGATGAGCGCGGCCCGCCGTACTCGCTCACCGTGCCTCCTGTCGTGTCTTGTCCCGCTTACCCGCGCGCCCCGCACTGTCGTCTCCGCCTCGGGGTTCGGGGTCGAACCCTTCGTCGGCCGGGTCGGCCTGTCCGCGGAAGCGGTGCCAGAGCCGGCGGCCGACCAGCAGGAGCAGCAGCGCACAGGCGCACGCAGTAATTATTGCCAACACCTGACCGTAAGCGTTGGACCGCACGGATACCGATACGGCATTGCCGAGCGGCACCCCGTCGGATGTGGTAAGCGCGATGGGAATGACCAGGTTTCGGCTGTCGGATACCTCGGTGGGGATCTGGAAGGACCGGTTCCCCTTGGCGGGCAGTTGCTGTTCGCCGATATCAGTGATGTTCGTCTCGGCCGGCGCGTCGATCTTGAAGCGCACCCGGATGGCCACCGGCAGGTCGTTGCGGGCCACCAGCAGCAGCGGACTCTGCTCGGAGGCGAGGGTGTAGACGCCGCCGGGCGGTAGCACCGTCACCGAACCGTAGAGGTTGTCCATGGTTTTGGTGGTCTGGTCGAGCCGGCGCTGGGCGTTGGTGTCCGCGGCGGCGGTCCCGGCCCGCCGGTCGGACAGCGAGAGCACCCGGATCAGGTCGTCGCGCAGCGGGGTGAGGAAGGCGCGCGGGCTGAGTTCCTGCTGCGGCACGTCCACCAGCGCGCTCATCAGTTCGGTGATTCGCTGGGCCTGCTGATGCACCGGTTCGGCGAAGTGGGCGGGCACCGCGTCGTCGGCGGCCTCGCTCGGGTAGTCGAGCTGGTAGCCCTGCGGATCCGGCTGCTGCGCAACCAGTTCGGTGAACGGCCGTGGCGTGGCCAGGCCGTTCTTCACCAGCAGGTCGAGTTGTCCCAGCACGGTGGAGGCTTCGTCCCGGTTGGCGCCCCACTGCTGCGGGGGCATCAGCAGCGCGGAGCGCGGGCGGCCGGGTTCCGGGTTGAGCGCGGTCCAGGCCATGGCCCCGAGCGCGTCCTGCAGTCGGGCGGCGCGGGAGTCGTTGGTGACCTCGTAGCGGACCTTGTCGGGGGTGAAAGGCGGTGTGGGCGGATTGGATCCGATGGCGGCCAGGGCGGTCGCGGCCCAGATGTCGAAGGTGGCGGCGTGCAGGGTGGCCGGCGCGGGTGGCGGGGCCGCGCCGGCGGCGGGCGGCAGGGTGATGTCGGCGAGGTTCACCATGTCGGGGGTGCCGGGTTCGGGGGCGGCGCCGCCCGGTGGGGTCTTGGCGGCGGTGAAGTTGGCGCGGTTGTCGCCGGTGGTCACGGTGTTGTCGGCGAGCAGGGTGGTGGTGAAGCCGTGATGCGCGAACAGGGTGGCGCCGTCGGTGTCGATGGTGCCGGCGTCCGGAACGGCCACGCCGCGTACCGATTTCACCGCGAGCAGGGAGTCGATCAGGTCGGCGGGCGCGTTGAGCGCGCGGTCGGCCAGCGTGACGTCGCCGGCGGCGGCCAGCGCGCTCGGGTCGACCTGCGCGAACGGCAGTGCCACCACGCACATTCCGGGTGCGAGGGCGCGCAGCCGTTCCAGCCATGCCTTGGCGGCGTGGCTGCCGGTGCCGGAGCGGGTCGGCCCGTCCGGATCCGAGGGGCTGGCCAGCACCCGGTAGTCCCTGGTCATGTCGGACACGGTGACGAGCAGGTCCGGGTCGACGGCCAGGCAGAGCGCGTTGACGAGGTTGCGGTCGCGCCCGCTGTCGGGTTTGACCACGCTCTCCAGGGCCGACAGCAGCTGGTCGAGTCGTCCGCCCTGCGCGAGTGAGGCGGCCAGGTCGTCGTCGGTGAGCAGCGCCTGCCCGTCGGGGGTGCCGGGCTGTCCGGCGACCAGGCGGGGCCGGTCGGCCAGCGGCCACAGCATGGTGGTGGCCACCGGCGGGGCGTCGACGGCGGGCGGAGCGGCCGATGCGAGCGCGTGTTTGGGGTCGGTGCCGGGGACGCCGAGGACGGGCAGCAGGAAGCGGGCGTCGTCGAGGCGGGCCTGCCCGCCGTACGCGGGCTGGCCGTTCACATTGAGCAGCAGCGGATAGACGCCGGGCGCGGTGATGTCGAGTGACGAGATGTCGCTGGGCAGATCGGTTCCCGCGCGCAGGGCGACGGTGAGGCTGAACTGTTTGCGCTGTCCCGGGGTCAATTGGTCCGAGACGTCCTGGAATTCGCCGTTGATGTCGTAGTTGACCTGGTCCAGGCGCAGGGTGGAGCGCAGGCCGCTGGGGCTGGTGACGGCCGCGCCGCGCTGGATGCGGATGCTGACGTCGTCCACCGGCCGGTCACCGATATTGGTGACGGTGCCCGACACCACGAAGTAGGGGTCGCTGGCGGCGGTGATGGTGGTGGGCGTCACCGAATCCAGGGACAGCTTCAGGAATTTCGGTCCGCTCGGCTGTCCGCTGCCGCTGCCGGTGGGTTCGGCGGCGGCAATGCGCGTGCCGATTCCGGGTCCGATTCCCAGCGTCGTGAGCACCGCCAGCATTACCGCGACGAGTGAAAGCAGCGTGCGCTGCGATCCCGCACGCGTCATTGTCTGCCGTTCTCCATCCGGTCGATCAGCCGGTTGGCGACCTCGGCCAGCCTGCGTTCGTCAGCGTAGGCGAGCCGGGAGTCTAGTTCGCTCAAGGGAACCCAGGCCACCTTGGTGACCTCGACGTCGGCGTCGGAGAGCTCACCGCCGAGTGAGCGCATCAGATAGTGGTGCACGGTCTTGTGTACCCGCCGGCCCTCGGTGACGAACCAGTAATCGATGCTGCCGAGTTCGGCGACCACGGTGCCGTGGATGCCGGTCTCCTCCTGCACCTCGCGAATGGCTGTCTGCTCGGCGGTCTCGCCCTCTTCGATGTGGCCCTTGGGCAGCGACCAGAGCAGTCGTCCGCGCCGGTCGGTGCGTCCGATGAGGGCGGCGCAGCGTTTGTCGCTGGGGCCGTCGAGGCCGTCCACCACCAGTCCGCCCGCGGAGGTTTCGCGGACCGTGCGCATACGAGGCTTGGCCGCACCGGTGGATTTCGCCGCAGTACCAGCCGAACCACGCCGCCGGGGCTGGCGGCGTCGACTGTTCGCGCGATCGGCCGGGGACACTGCGTCAGTCTATAGGTGAAGGCGGCCGCACCCGCCCCAGCGCGGTAGCTCCTATATATACAGAGCTCTCATAGCAGGTAGATACCGTTCGCCGGGCGGCACGCCGGGCCCTGTCCGTGGGTTTGGCGGCGGAGCCGTGAGGTCTGGTTCCCGGGGGTTCGGGGGGCGGAGCCCCTGAGAGCTACCGAGAGTTGGGTAGGCTTCCTTTTCGTGGTTTCGCCGAAGTCCGAGGAAGCAGCCGTGGAGGATCGTCGTACTCGCCTGCTGGCGGCGGCCGCGATAACGCTGGGACGGCTCTCGGATGTGCTGACTCCGCTGGGTGAACTGTTCGCCGCGCACGGCCATCAGCTGTATCTGGTCGGCGGTAGCGTGCGCGACGCGGTGCTCGGCCGGTTGGGCACCGATCTGGACTTCACCACCGATGCCCGCCCCGAGGTGGTGCAGGAGCTGATGCGCGGCTGGGCCGATCACCTGTGGGACACCGGCGGTCTGGCCTTCGGCACGGTGAGCGCGGCCAAGTCCGGGCAGCAGCTGGAGATCACCACCTTCCGCAGCGACGCCTACGACCGGGTCTCGCGCAATCCGGAGGTCACCTTCGGTGACACCCTCGAGGGTGATCTGGTGCGCCGCGATTTCACGGTGAACGCGATGGCGGTGCGCATCGGCGCGCTGGGCGAGCTGGAGTTCGTGGATCCGCTGAACGGCGTCGAGGCGCTGCTGGCCGGGGTGCTGGATACGCCTGCGCTGCCGCATGATTCGTTCCACGACGACCCGCTGCGCATGCTGCGCGCCGCGCGCTTCGTCGCGCAGCTGGGTTTCCGGCTGACGCCGCGGGTGCGGGCGGCGATCGTCGAGATGGCTCCGGAGATCGATCGCATCACGGCCGAGCGGGTGCGGGCGGAGCTCGATAAGCTGATCGGCGGCGAATACCCGACCGAGGGCATCGATGTCATGGTCGAGACCGGGCTGGCCGACCGGGTGCTGCCGGAGGTCCCGGCCATGCAGCTGGAGATCGACGAGCACCATCAGCACAAGGACGTCTACCAGCATTCGCTGACCGTGCTGCGTCAGGCCATCGACCAGGAGCAGGGCGATCCGGATCTGGTGCTGCGCTGGGCCGCCCTGCTGCACGACATCGGCAAGCCGCCGACCAAGCGCAATGAGCCCGGCGGCGGGGTCAGCTTCCATCATCACGAGGTGGTGGGCGCGAAGATGGTGCGAAAGCGCATGCGCGCCTTGAAGTATCCGAAGCAGTTCACCGAGGACGTGGCGCGGCTGGTGTACCTGCATCTGCGTTTCCACGGTTATGGCAAGGGGCAGTGGACCGATTCGGCGGTGCGCCGCTACGTGACCGACGGCGGTGAGCTGCTCCCCCGTCTGCACAAGCTGGTCCGCGCCGACTGCACCACCCGCAACAAGCGCCGCGCCGCCGCGCTGCGTTCGACCTACGACGATCTGGAGACCCGGATCGAACGCCTGCGGGAGCAGGAGGATCTGGAGCGGGTGCGCCCGGATCTGGACGGCAATTCGATCATGGAGCTGCTGGACCTGAAGCCGGGCCCGGATGTCGGCAAGGCATGGCGTTTCCTGAAGGAACTGCGCCTGGACCGTGGTCCGATGACGCGTGAAGAGGCCGAGGCGGCTCTGCTCGAATGGTGGCCGACCCAGCAGGTTCGATAGCCCCGGGAGTTGGGCTTCCCTAGAAGATGATCAGCGTCGTCCCCGTGACGATGGCCGAGCGGATCTGTGCGAGGTCGAACGAGCCGCTGATCGCGGGCAGGTCGGCGCTGAAGAACACGTGTTCCCCGACGTGTTCGGCCCGGCTGATGCGCGCCTCGCTGGGCAGCCCCGACAGCGGAATCGGGTTCAGCGTCGTGAATCGCCTGGGCGCGCGCACCTTTCGCCAGTGGGCGCGGTGCACCGTGATGGACAGGACGTTGTCGGTGATCTCGGCGGCGGCCAGCGCCCGGATACTGCGGCGCCGGTGGCGGGCCAGGATGAGCCCGTCGCCGGCGGGCTGCAGTTCCCAGTCGGGCTGCCAGGTGTTGATCCACTCCAGCAGTGCCGCAAGGGTTATCACGCCGGTGAGGTCGAGCTGTGAGGTCCGCAGCTTGGTGGGGACGCCGGGTATCAGCCGCACGCCGTGGGCGATGACGGTGAGTTCCTCGATGGGGTGGGTGTTCCAGATGAGCCCGGTGAGCACGGTTTTGGTCTGGAAGTGCGCTCCGCGCCGGCGCACCTTGAGCGTGCGGAGGGTGGCTCGCAGGTCGTGGCCGAGCAGGGTGGCGCTGACCTCCTGCCCGCCGAACTGGCTCAGGATGCCCTCCGACAGCAGCGTCATGAGGACGTCGGGCATGAGCGCGGTGACTGTCCCGGCTCCGAAGTCGGCGGCTGGTTCGAGCCAGGCGGTGGTGAAACTGGTCCACTGGTCCAGCCAGCTCTGATCGAACAAGCGTCTTCCGAGGTCCATACCCAGGTCTACCGCGCGCAGGGGCGACCAGGCCTTCGGATCGAAATACGTGGCCATGATTGCTTCGAGCGTACTGGGCGCCGGTGCGGGCGCCAGCGGCGCGAAAGTGAACTGGAACACCTTGCCGGCCGTTGATGTCCGCATCTACGGTTCGATTCGGTTGGTATTTCCGTATTTGCGGATCTATTCTGCTTGTCATGCCCGAAATTCGGATTCGTGACGCCGCCCAGCTGCTGGGCGTCAGCGACGACACCGTGCGCCGCTGGATCGATGGTGGCGTGCTGTCCGCGCGCAAGGACGAATCCGGTCGCCTGGTGGTGGATGGCAGGGAGCTCGCGGAATTGGCCGTCGAGCAGGCTCGCACTCCACAGACCCGGATGGCTAGTGCCAGTTCGGCACGCAATCGTTTTCCCGGATTGGTCACCAGGGTGGTGGCCGATACCGTGATGGCACAGGTGGAGATGCAATGCGGACCGTTCACAGTTGTGTCGTTGATGAGCAGCGAGTCGGTGCGCGAGCTGGGGCTGCAACCCGGCAGCGTGGCGTGGGCGAGCGTGAAGGCCACCACGGTGGTGGTGGAGACCGCCACGGAAACCGGTGGCGTGGCCTAGGTTCCAGATCCGGAGCGGCGCTCGCCGCGACCGCGGTGCTGGGCGTGGGTCTGCTGTCGGGCTGCGGTTCCTCCTCGGACAGCAGTGAGACCACGACGATCACGGTCTTCGCGGCCGCCTCGCTCAAGCAGGTGTTCACCCAGCTGGGCACCCAGTACGAGAGCGCGCACCACGGCACCAAGGTGACCTTCTCCTTCGCCGGTTCCTTGGATCTGGTGGCGCAGTTGAATCAGGGCGCGCCCGCCGACGTCTTCGCCTCCGCCGATCAGGCGAACATGGACAAGGCGGTGAAGGGCGGCCGGATCACCGACAAGCCCCAGACTTTCGCCACCAATGTCCTCACCATCGTGACGCCGCCGGGCAATCCGGCGCACATCGGTTCGCTGGCGGATCTGTCCAAGTCCGGGCTGCGCCTGGTGGTGTGCGCGCCGCAGGTGCCGTGCGGTTCGGCCACCAAGAAGGTGACCTCCGGTGCGGGCGTGTCGATTTCGCCGGTCAGCGAGGAGTCCTCGGTGACCGACGTGCTGGCCAAAGTGACCTCGGGGCAGGCCGATGCGGGCCTGGTCTACGTCACCGACGCGGCCGGTGCGGGTAACAAGGTGACGACGGTGAACTTCCCGGAGTCCGCGACCGCCGTGAACACCTATCCGATTGCCACCGTAGCGGATTCGAAGAACGCCGCGGCCGCCAAGGACTTCGTCACCCTGGTCACCGGGCCCGATGGGCAGCAGGCGTTGCAGCAGGCCGGTTTCGGACGGCCGTGATCAAGCCCCCGGTCTGGCTGCTGCTGCCGGCGGCCATCGGCTTCGTGCTGGTGGCCGGTCCGCTGGTGGCGCTGACCGGGGCGGTGGACTGGTCGCATTTCCTGGATCTGATCACCTCGGAGTCCTCGCGGGTGGCGCTGCTGCTGAGCCTGCGCACCTCCGTGGCGGCCGCCCTGCTGTGCGTGCTGCTGGGGGTGCCGATGGCCGCGGTGCTGGCCCGCTCGCGCTGGCGGGCGCTGCCGGTGCTGCGCGCACTGGTGTTGCTGCCCTTGGTATTACCGCCGGTGGTGGGTGGTCTGGCGCTGCTGTATCTGTTCGGGCGGAACGGGCTGGTGGGCCATCAGCTGGAGTCGCTCGGCATCCGCATCGCCTTCAGCACGACCGCGGTGGTGCTGGCGCAGACCTTCGTGGCGCTGCCGTTCCTGGTGATCACGCTGGAGGGTGCGATGCGTACGGCGGGCGACCGCTACGAACGGATCGCCGCCACCCTGGGTGCGCGGCCTTCGCTGGTGTGGTGGCGGGTGACCTTGCCGCTGCTGCGCCCCGCGCTGGTGTCGGGCACGATCCTGGCCTTCGCCCGCGCTCTGGGCGAGTTCGGCGCGACGCTCACCTTCGCGGGCAGCCTGCAGGGGAGGACCCGCACGCTGCCGCTGGAGATCTATCTGCAGCGCGAGTCCGATCCGGATGCCGCCGTGGCGCTTTCGCTGCTGCTGGTGCTGGTCGCGGCGGTGATCGTGCTGGTGGCCTACCGGCGGCCGGAGGCGCGCTAGCGTGGCTGCCATGTCGCCGATATTCGTCTCCCGTGCCGAGCGCATCGTCGAAGCGTTGCTGACCGCCGGCCCGCGGCTGGCCGCCTCGGTGGGCGACCACCGCGCCGATCATCGGCTCCCCGACTGGTCGGCGGAGGCGGTGCGCGGGCACGCCGAGCTGCTGCGCGAGGCCTCGCACACCCTGGCCGAGGTCGATCCGGACGACCTGGCTCCCGCGGACGGCGTCGATCTCGCGCTCCTGCAGCAGCGGGTCGACGGGCTGCTGTTCGAGCTCACCGAGATCCGCGAGCACGAGTGGAATCCGCTGGTGCACAATCCCGGACCGCTGCTCCACCACCTGCTGGCGCGCCCGTTCGCGCCCGCCGAGGTGCGGCTGGCGGCGCTGCGCGACCGGCTGGCGGCGGTGCCCGACGCGCTGGCCACCGCCCGCGCGCTGCTCGGCGAGATGCCGCGCGTGCACGTCGAGACCGCCATCGGGCAGTTCGGCGGCGTGACCGCGCTGGTGCGCGACCAGGTGCCCGTGCTGGCCGCCGAGGTGCCCGGCTTCGAGATCGAACCCGCCGCCACCGCGGCGATGTCGGCGCTGACCGACTTCACCGCGTGGCTCACCGGCCGGGTCGAGGGCGCGGACCGCGATCCGCGTCTGGGCCGCAGACTGTGGGAGGCCAAGCTCTGGCACACCCTGGACACCGAGCTGGGCGCGCGGGAGATCCTGGACCGCGCGCACCGGCACCTGGATCAGTTGACCGGCGAGATCCGCTCCGCGGCAGGCGAACTGCTCGGTATCGCGAATCCGGATGCGGAGACCGTCCGCCGGGCGCTGGCGCAATTGTCGGCGGACCGACCGGCCGATGACACGGTGGTCGCGGTGGCGGCCGCGGCGCTGGCGGAGGCCACCGCCTTCGTCCGCGACCACGACCTGGCCACCCTGGTCGAGGATCCGCTGGTCATCCAGAAGATGCCGGAGTTCGCGCGCGGGGTGGCGGTGGCGTACTGCGATCCGGTCGGCCCGCTCGAAACCGCCGACCTGCCCACGTTTTTCGCCATCGCACCGACCCCGGCGGACTGGTCGCCCGAGCGGGTGACCTCGTTCTATCGCGAATACAACAACCACATGATGCGCAATCTGACCGTGCACGAGGCCATGCCCGGCCACTACCTGCAACTCGCCCGGTCGCGCCGCTTCCGCGGCTCTACCCCCGTGCGCGCGCTGTGCTGGAGCGGCACCTTCATCGAGGGCTGGGCGGTCTACACCGAGAAGCTCATGGCCGACACCGGTTTCGGTGGCCTGCCGGTGCGGTTGCAGCAGCTGAAGTCCCACCTGCGCATGACCATCAACGCCATCCTCGACCAGTCGGTGCACTGCGACGGCATGACCGAAGCCGAGGCCCTGCGGCTGATGCGGGACCGCGGCCTCCAGGAGGAGGGCGAGGCCGCCGGCAAGTGGCGCCGCACCCTGCTCAGCTCCACCCAGCTCTCGACCTATTTCGTCGGTTATACCGAGGTCGCCGCGATTGCCGCCGCCCGCCCCGCCACCACTCCCCTGCGCGACTGGCACGATGCCATGCTCGCCCACGGCTCCCCCGCCCCGCGCCATCTGCGCACCCTGCTCGGTCTCGACGGGAGCTGATTCGATGAGCGGGCTGGCGGTGTCGGCACGTCTGGCCGACCGGGATTTCCAGGTTCGGCTGGAGATTCCGGCCGGGGAGGTGCTGGCCGTGCTCGGCCCCAACGGTGCGGGCAAATCCACCCTGCTGGATGTGGTTGCCGGACTGGTGATTCCGGACGAGGGGCAGGTCCGGCTGGGCGAGCGGGTGCTGACGGATGTCGCGAAAGGCATTGCGGTGGCGCCGCATCGGCGGGCCGTCTCGTTGCTGGCGCAGGAGGCCCTGCTCTTCCCGCATCTGTCGGCGGCCGCGAATGTGGCCTTCGGACCGCGCAGCCGGGGTGTGCGCGGCCGGGCCGCCGCCGCTCTCGCGCGGGAATGGCTGCGGGCCGTCGACGCCGAGGAATTCGCGGACCGGTCGCCCGGGTCATTGTCCGGCGGTCAGGCGCAGCGCGTGGCGCTGGCCCGCGCGCTGGCCGTGCACCCGCGGGTACTGCTGCTGGACGAGCCGATGGCCGCGCTGGATGTGACCGCGGCGCCCGCCATGCGGGCGCTGCTGCGGAAAGTCCTGCGGGAACCCGCGTCCGGCAGTGCGGACGATGGAAATGGCGAGTCGATCGCCACCGCACGGGATATCGCCGCCCATCCCGTGACACTGCCGGATGCCCGGCCCAGCGCCACGATTCTGGTGACACACGACATCATCGACGCGGTGACCCTGGCCGATCGGGTCGCGGTCCTCGAGGCGGGGCGGGTGATCGAGTCCGGTTCGGTGGCTGCGGTATTGGCGCGGCCCCGCAGCCGGTTCGCCGCCCGGATCGCCGGCGTCAACCTGATCATGGGTGCCGCCGTGAGCGGCGGCAGCGCCGGGCTGGGTGCGGTCACGGACGGAACGGTCGAGGTCTTCGGCAGGTCCGAGGGTGAGTGGACGGCCGCCGGGCGGGCGGCGGCGGTGTTCTCGCCGGTGGCCGTGGCGGTGCATCGGGAGCATCCGGAGGGCAGTCCCCGCAATGTGTTCCGGGTGCGGGTGGCGGAGCTGGAGGATCGCGGCGGTCTGGTGCGGGTACGCGGGGTGGACGGTCCGGGGGCGGCCGCGGGCCTGGCGGCGGATCTGACTCCGGCCGCGGTGGCCCAGCTCGGTGTGGTCCCCGGGATGGAGGTGTACTTCGCGGTGAAGGCGACCGAGGTCGAGGTCTATCCCTATTGATCGGCCATCGCCGCGCCCCGGCCGGCGTCTTTCTCACTCCTCTGGTTTGCCGTACCCGCCGCCGCCCGGCGTGTGCACGACCAGGACATCACCGGGTTCGAGGTGCGCCGAGTCCGCGCCGCGCAGTTGCGTGGTCGTGCCGTCGGCGCGCTCGATCCGATTGGCGCCCAGGGCTCCCGGTGCGCCGCCCGCCATGCCGTACGGGGGGATGCGGCGGTGGCTCGACAGCGTGGAGACGGTCACCGCCTCGGTGAAGCGCAGTCGCCGCACGGCTCCGTCGCCGCCGCGCCAGTGCCCGTTGCCACCGCTGCCGGTGCGGATCGAGAATTCCTCGACAAGCACCGGCAATCGCCACTCCAGAACTTCCGGATCGGTCAGCCGGGAGTTGGTCATATGGGTCTGGACGACCGGTGCGCCGTCGAAGCCCCGGCCCGCACCGGAACCGGAACCGATGGTCTCGTAGTACTGGCAGCGGTTGTTGCCGAAGGTGACGTTGTTCATGGTGCCCGACCCTTCGGCCTGCACCCCCAGCGCGGCGTACAGAGCGCCGGTGATCGCCTGCGAAGTCTCGACATTGCCCGCGACGACGGCCGCCGGAGGCCGTGGTGACAGCATGGATCCGATCGGCACACTGATCGTGAGCGGGCGTAGACAGCCGTCGTTGAGTGGGATCTCGTCGGCGACCAGCGTGCGGAACACGTACAGCACTGCCGCGTTGACCACCGCGTAGGGCGCGTTGTAATTGCCCGTCAGTTGTGCCGACGTGCCGGTGAAATCGATGGTGGCGCAACGGTTCTCGCGATCCACGCGAACACGGACTCGAATGGTGGCGCCCAGGTCGGTCTCGTAGGCGTAGTCGCCGTCCTCGAGCGTGTCGATGACACGCCGCACGGCCTCCTCGGCATTGTCCTGAACGTGGTGCATGTACGCCTGCACCACATCGAGCCCGAAGTGGTCGATCATCTTGCCGACCTCCTCCGCGCCCTTCGCATTGGCGGCGATCTGGGCGCGCAGATCGGCGAGGTTGGTGGCCGGATTGCGGGACGGGTAGGCGGCTTCGGTCAGCAGCCGGTGGGTTTCGGCTTCCCGGAAGCGCCCGTTCTCGACCAGCAGCCAGTTGTCGAAGACGACACCCTCCTCGTCGATGTGGCGGCTGTTCGCCGGCATGGAACCCGGTGTGATGCCGCCGATTTCGGCGTGATGTCCGCGCGACGCGACATAGAACAGGATGCGTTCGGCGGTGATGTCGAACACCGGGGTGATGACGGTGACATCGGGCAGGTGGGTGCCGCCGTGGTAGGGATCGTTGACCGCGTAGGTGTCTCCGGGGCGCATGTCGGGCCGCCGCCGGATGATCTCCTTGACACTGGTTCCCATGGAGCCCAGGTGCACGGGAATGTGCGGGGCGTTGGCGACCAGATTGCCCTCGGGATCGAACAGCGCGCACGAGAAATCCAGGCGCTCCTTGATATTGACCGATTGCGAGGTCGACTCCAGCCGCGCGCCCATCTGCTCGGCAATGGACATGAACAGATTGTTGAAGACCTCCAGCAGTACCGGATCCACGTCGGTACCCACCCGCGGCCCGGTCGCTGTCGCGACCCGGGCCATGATCAGATGCCCGACGTCGTCGACGGTGGCCTGCCAACCTTCGTCGACAACCGTGGTGGAGTTGTCCTCGGTGACGATGGCCGGTCCGGTCACCGTGACGCCCGGTCCCAGTTCCGCACGGCGGTAAAGGAACACGTCGCGCCAGGTACCACCGGTGTGCATGCGGACCGGCGTGGTCGTCGCGGCCCCGGACGCCGTCCGGCTCAGTCCGGACAGATCGGGCGGTTCGGTGAGCCCGGTCGCCTCGACGGAGAGGGCTTCGATGACGATCGGCCGGTCCAGGACGAACGAGTAGGTGGCGCGGTGGCGCTCGACGAATTCCGTTGTCATACGGACGGGTTCGGTGAGTTCCACGGTGAGAGTGGTGTCCGTGCCGTCGTAGCGCAGCTGCGCCCGGCGCACTACGCGGATGCGGTGTTCGGGTACGTCCTCGGCGCGCAGCTCGGCGCGTGCGTCCGCTTCCAGTGCGGTTGCGGTGGCCTCGGCGCGGGGCATGGACTCGGGTTCCAGCGGCAGCTCCACCGATTGCTCGCGCATGGCGGTGGTGTCGGCGAGCCCGATGCCCAGCGCCGACAGCACGCCCGCCAGCGGCGGTACGAGCACCGTGCGAATGCCGAGCGAGTCCGCGACCGCGCAGGCCAGCTGGCCGCCCGCGCCGCCGAAGGTGGTGAGCGCATACCGGGTGACGTCGTGCCCCTTCTGCACGGAGATGTGTTTCACCGCAGCCGCGATATTGGCGACCGCGATCCGGAGATAGCCCTCGGCGACCTGTTCCGGCGTGCGGTCGTCTCCAGTGCGCGAACGGATTTCGGCGGCCAGCTCGGCGAAGCGGTCGCGCACCAGCGCGGCGTCGAGCGGCTGGTCGCCCTCCGGTCCGAAAACGTGTGGGAAGTAATCGGGTTGGATACGTCCCAGCATGAGATTGGCGTCGGTGACGGTGAGCGGCCCACCCGCGCGATAACACGCCGGCCCGGGCATTGCGCCCGCCGAATCGGGACCCACCCGGTACCGACTGCCGTCGAAGTGCAGGACGGAACCGCCCCCGGCGGCGACGGTGTGGATGTCGAGCATGGGCGCGCGCAGTCGCACGCCCGCGATCCGGGTATCGAAAACCCGCTCGTATTCGCCCGCGAAATGCGAGACGTCGGTGGACGTTCCGCCCATGTCGAAGCCGATGACCCGGTCGTATCCGGCGAGCTGGGACATGCGCACCATGCCTACGATGCCGCCGGCCGGCCCGGACAGGATGGCGTCCTTGCCCCGGAACTGCCCGGCCTCGGTGAGCCCACCGTTCGACTGCATGAACATCAGCCGCACGCCGGTGAGCTCGTCGGCCACCCGCCGCACGTAGCGTTGCAGCACCGGCGACAGGTAGGCGTCCACCACGGTGGTGTCGCCGCGTGGCACCAGTTTCATCAGCGGGCTGACTTCGCTGGACAGCGAGATCTGCGGGAAGCCGATCGCCTCCGCTACCCGGCCGATGGCCTGTTCGTGTGCCGGATACAGGTGGCTGTGCATGCACACCACGGCGAGCGCGCGAATACCGTTGTCGTACACCTGTTTCAGCCCATCGGCGAGGCTGTCGAGGTCCGGTGGCACGAGGACGTTACCGGCCGCGGTGACGCGTTCGTCCACCTCGACGACCCACTCGTACAACAGTTCCGGCAGCACGATCTCGCGGGCGAAGATCTCGGGCCGATTCTGGTAGGCGATGCGCAGGGCGTCGCGAAATCCACGCGTGATCACCAGCGCGGTGGGTTCACCCTTGCGTTCCAGCAGCGCGTTGGTGGCGACCGTGGTGCCCATCCGCACCGCGTCGATCCGGTCGGCCGGATCGGAAATCCCTTCGGCCCGCAGGATTTCGCGGATTCCGGCCACCGCGGAATCGCGGTAGCGGCCGGGATTCTCCGACAACAGCTTGTGCGTGATGATCGCTCCGTCGGGCCGTCGGGCCACCACGTCGGTGAACGTGCCGCCGCGGTCGATCCAGAACTGCCAGCGGGGTGCCGTACCGTCCGGACCTGCTGTCGTCGCGGCCGTCATCGCGACGGGTCGTTCCGGGTGGGCGCGTTCAGGTCGATCACAGTGCGCACGATACCGAACCGCCGCCGGGACGCCGGGTCTCACTACTTCAAGGCGGCGTGCATGAGGTACACGTTGTAGCTGTTCCACGCCGACATGGTGAAGTACAGGTCCTTGCCGCTCGACCACGGATGGATGTACCCGCCGTAGGTCGTCGGATAGTCGTCGGTGTCGACCAGGGTCACCGGATCGGTCCAGGTGCCCTGCGGTTCGGCGGCGGTGCGCAGCACGATGGCGTGGCGGTCCAGATCCAGGTAGATCATCTGCCACTGCCCGGTCGACTCGTCGTAGCGCACCGACAGCTCACCGGCGGTCCCGGACAGGATCGGCGTGGCCAGCTGTTCGTCTGGCCCCAGGGCCGGCACCCAGGTATCGGCGATCCAGTACTGGTAGGCCGATTTGTTCAGCACCTGGTCGGTGGGCACCCGGGCCAGCCCGATGGTGCCGAACCGCCCGTTGGGCGTGCCGAACATGTACACGTACCCGTCGTGCGGCGCCATCCCCATGACCTGGAACCGTCCCAGCCCGAAGAAGTTGTCCCAGCGCGCCCAATCGGATTTGGTCCAGGTCGCGCCGTTGTCGTCGGACCAGGCCAGCCCGCCCAGATTGGTCCACCACATGCCCGGCTTGTGGCGACTCCACCGGGCCACCGACATGTACGTCAGGTACTGCCGCCCGTTCAGCGCGAAGCCGGAGGTCGGGATGGTGGTGATCTCGAAGTTGTCGACCTTGCGGCTGCTCAGGATCTCGGCGGCGTGACAGCGGCTGTCCTGGGCGAAGGTGTCCAGCCGCAGGCCCTGGGAGAGATCGCGATTGCTGCTGAACGCGATGGAGTTGCTGCGCCAGTCCTGGTCTCCGGTGCCCGCGCCGATCGGCCCCCAGCCCTTGCCGAAGGTGTCGCCGAAGGCGACGGCGATCTGCCCGGGCTCGGACTCCCACATGATGCCCAGGTCGGTGCCGTCCACCGACCAGCGCATATCGGTGCGGTTGGTGGAGCCGTGCCCGGTCACCTGGTTCACCAGCGCCAGCGAGTCGAGCTCGGCCGGGGCCACGGGAGCGGCCACCGGCGCGGGAACCAGGGGCTGCACGGCGGGCGCGGGCCGGGGCTGCGGCGGCTCGGGGTCGCCGCCGGGCACCGGGATCGGGACGGTCTCCGGAATCTGGTCTATCCGGATGTGCGGCAGCTGAATCCCGCCGGAGCCGCTGCCGGCCTGCGGTGCGGGGGTCGGCTCGGGCGCCGCTTCCGGAGCAGGCTGGTCGTCGCCGGTGCCGGGATCTCCGGAGGTGTCGGCCGGGTCGCCGGGCGGGTCGGCCGGATCACTCTCGGGCGCAAGGTTTTCCGGCTTGGGACTCTGGTCGTTGCGCAGGTCCGGGCACGGATTGACGCACGGGTCCGCGGGCAGTGGCGCGGGATCGATGCGGGTGTTGTCCTGCCGCGGACCCGGAATGGGGACCGGCGTGAACTGCGGGACCGGGACCTGAATGTGGATGGTGTTGTCGGGCGGCTGCGGTTGCGGCAGTGGCACATCCGGGTCGGGTTCGCGGGCCAGCGGATCGAATCCCGTTTCGCCGCAGGCGTTCAACGGCGGCGGGGCCCACGGGGCCAAGGGTCCGGCGGTGGCGGGTGTGGCGGGCAGCAGCATGACCGCGGCCATCGCCAGGCTCGAGAGCGCCAGGGCCGCAGGTGCTTCGGAGCGCCGCGCAGTCATCCGTGGTGCGTCTCCTCGTCCGTGATCGGATCCACCTCACCGTAGTCCTGCGGGCCGCATCCGCGGAGCCGTCCCGTCGTGTCGCCGGAGTGGTGTGACCGAGCCGATACCTACTTCGGCTACGTACCGACCCGTCGGCGTGAATTGGCCGCAATGGCCAGGACGCCGGCCGCGTAGACCGCCGCCGCGGCCACCACCACCGCCGGTGCGCGGCCGTCCGCCGGAATCAACACCGCGGTACCCGCCAGCGCCAGCACGAAGGTGATGTTGAAGACCGTGTCCTGCAGGGCGAAGACCTGCCCGCGGTGCGCGTCGTCGATATCGATCTGCATGGCCGCGTCCCCGGTCAGCTTGATGACCTGGCCAACCAGCCCGAGCAGGTAGGCCGCCGCCAGCAACAGCAGCTCCGCCCGCCGCTCGGCGTCCCCGGTGGCGACGGTGATGGGCGTGACCAGGCCCAGCTGTACCGCGATCGCCGTCACCAGGCCGGTCACCACCGTCCGCGGCCGGCCGAGCCGGGGAATCAGCACCGGCGCGACCACGGCCGCCGTCAGCATGCCCGCCCCGGTCGCGGTGATGGCCGCACTGAATTTCGCGAGGTGCGTCCCCACCGCGGCGTCGTCGCCGCGGCGCAGCACCAGCACCATCAGCAGAGTGTCCGCGCCGAAGACGATGCGGTGCGCGCCGATCCCCAGGAAGGTCGTGGTCACCTCCCGGGACCGCCAGGCCGCGGTGGCACCCTCGCGCAGTCCGGCGGCGATGGCCCGCACCGTGCTCCACCCACCTCGCGCCGCGTCCTGCTCGCCGCGGTCGGGTCCCAGTGCGCGGGGCCGGAATCCGGCCACCGCCAGCCCGCCGGCGATCGAACCGGAGGCGCTGCCGGCCGCCGCCACCGCCGAGGCGAAGTCGCCCGCCCCGATCAGCCCGATGATCGAGAAGGCCAGGCCCGCGCCCAGAATCGCGCACCCCGAGGCCACCGTCGCCAGCACCGAATTCATCGGGACCAGCCAGCGCTGGGCCAGCACCTTGGGCAGCGACGCGGACACACCGGCGCCCACGAACCGGCTCACCCCGACCACGGACAACGCGCCCAGCAGCAGCGGGGTGGCGCGCACCCCGGCCAGCAGGCCCGCCGCGGTCGCCCCGATGAGCAGCGCGCGCAGCACGTTCGCGTAGAGCAGCACCCGGCGGCGATCCCAGCGGTCGAGCAGCGCGCCGGCGTACGGGCCGATGATCGAGTACGGCAGCAGCAGGGCCGCGAAGCCGCCGGCGATGGCCAGCGGATCGGTCTGCCGTTCGGGGTTGAACAGAATCGCGCCCGAGAGCGCGGCCTGGAACATGCCGTCGCCGAACTGCCCGGACAGCCGGACCAGCGTCAGCCGCAGGGTGCCGGGATTCTCGCGGAGCCCGGTCGCCACCGCGGCCAGCCGGGCGCGCAGGGTGGCCGGCGGCGGCGCGGTCACCGGGACGGGTGTGTGGTCACCAGCGCGAAGACGGCCGCGCGCATATCGTCGGCCATGGGCAGGTTCTCGACGGTGTCGGCGTCGATCCACTGGAAACGGTCGTGCTCGCGCGGGTCCAGCCGGATCTCGTCCGCCTCGGTCTCGACCACGAAGCTGTATTTGCGGACCCGGGACTTGGTGCGGGTGGCGTAGTCGAATCCGCCCAGCACGTCGGTGATCCGCACGACGCTCAGCCCGGTCTCCTCGAACAGTTCGCGGGCCACGCAGTCGGCGAAGGACTCGCCGGATTCCACGCCGCCGCCGGGCAGTTCCCACATCCCCCCGTGCGAGCCTTCGGCGACACGCCGCACGACCAGCAGTTTGCCATCCCGGAAGACGGCCACGCCCACGACGAAATGAGCGATCCCCTCGCTCTCGGCCTGTTGTCGGAGCTCGCGTTCGATGCCCGCGAGTGCCTCGGGTCGCATCCCCCTGCTCTCCCTCCCGTTTCGCTTGCGGCACATCATGATACGGTCGCCGACCGAAACCCGCTGGCGGGTACGACGGCATGCGGGCGGGCGTCACGGCCGCGCACTCACAATCGCCGGGCATTTGCCCGGTCCGGTTGCCGAGAGCGTAGTACCTGGTCGGCGGCGTGCGGAGCAGCGCTGCTCTCACGCTAGAATTTAACCCGGAATTCAGGTTGGGCCGCCGTATCGGCCCCTACCCTGGAATCCGATCGGTGCTCGCCGGTGAGAGGAGTACGGCGGTGTCCACCCTCACGACACCACACATCGATATCCATCGTGGCGGCGACCGCATGAAAACCCGTGTGTCGTGGCTGGATTCGAAGCATTCGTTCTCGTTCGGGGAACACTACGATCCCGACAACACCCATCATGGCCTGCTGCTGGTCAACAATGAGGACATCGTCCTGCCCGGCGAGGGCTTCGAGACCCATCCGCACCGGGACATGGAAATCGTCACCTGGGTGCTGAGCGGCAGCCTGGTCCATCAGGATTCGCTGGGGCACAGCGGGGTCATCTATCCCGGCCTGGCCCAGCGCATGAGCGCCGGTACCGGCATCCTGCATTCGGAGAAGAACGATTCCTGGCGGCTGAGCGATGCGCCCGAACACCAGGAGCCGGTGCATTTCGTCCAGATGTGGGTCGTGCCCGACGATTCCGGGCTGACTCCCGGCTATCAGCAGCTGGAGATCGACGACGAGCTGGCCGGCGGCGGCCTGATCACGGTGGCCTCGGGCCTGCCCCGCTACCGCGACCGCACCGCTATCGCCATCGCCAGCAGCCACTCCGCCCTGCACGTGGCCCGGATGTCCGGCGACGCCGCCGAGATCCGCCTGCCGGAAGCCCCCTACCTGCATGTCTTCATCGCGCGCGGCGAGGTGGAGATGGAGGGGGCGGGCACCCTGTACGAGGGTGACGCCGTGCGGTTGACGCGCAGCGGAGGCCAGCGGGTCACCGCGAACATGCCGTCGGAGATTCTGGTGTGGGAAATGCATGCCCGACTCGGCGGGCAATAGCATCGACACATGAACCAGTACCCGCCACCGGGGCAGTACGGCCAGTACCCGCCGCCTCCCTCCGGAAACTATCCGCCGCCCGGCGGACCGCAGTACTGGCAGGAATCGCCGCAGCGCAAGGGCATGGCGATCACCGCGATGGTCTTCGGCATCCTGGGCCTGCTCACCTTCTGGACGGTGCTGCTCAGCATCGTCGGCGTCCTGTGCGGCGCGCTCGCGATCATTCTCGGCGTGATCGCCGCGACGAAGGCGCGCCGCGGTACGTCCGGCGGCTTCGGAATGGCGCTGGCGGGCGCGATCATGGGCGTCATCAGCCTGATCGGCGGCATTCTGGTCGGCGTGCTGGTGTGGGTCGTCTTCAAGGACACCGGCGGCACCGATCTGATCGACTGCCTGAACAAGGCCGGCGGCGACAGGTCCAAGGTTCAGCAGTGCCAGGAGGAATTCAACAAGCGCGTCGAGGACAAGTTCAGCGTCACGCTGACGCCCGCGCCTACCCGCTGACCGGATGGCACTCGCGGGTGGCGGCCAGCACCTCGGCCAGTTCGGGGCGAAAGTCCCCTTCCGGTGGGTGAATCCACGTGCGGTAGGCGCTGTGCTCGTCCGCGGGAGACGGCAGCACGATGCTGCTGCCCGGTTGCGCTACGGACGCGCAATCGCGGAAAAGGTCTGAGAACAAAGCAGTGTCGTGATACGAGTCGTCCGTGGGTCCGGTCAGGAAGGTCCAGCGGCCCGAGCGCGGGTGGGCGATGACGGGTCCGCAGCGGCGCCGGGCGACCAGATGGTCGCGGACCCGGTGGCCCAGGTCGGCGGGCATGGTCACCGCCCCGACGGCCCCGACCTCCAACATGATTCGGCACAGTGCCGAGTCCACCACGCCGTAGAGGCCATGCTCCTTGCGATAGCGCCGGCACCGGGCCAGCGCTTCCTGGGTGGCGGTATACGAGGACGGGTCCAGCGCGCTCATGGCGAACCTCCTGCTACCGACCTTAGGGCCGGGCTATCGGTATGACAATAGTCACACGCCAGTGAGTTCCCCGGCGTAGCATCACAGCTCATGGCACCCGTCTCGCCCACCGTCGCCCGGTGGGAGCTGGTCCTGCGACTGCGCGAACTACGTGAGCAGTGCGGCTTCGATTCGGCGACCTTCGCCAAGCGTGTCGGCTTCACCCCCGCCAACTGGTCGCACGTGGAGAAGGGCCGGCGCGTCCTCACGGCGACCACCATCGGCCCGGTGCTGGAGCTGCTCGAGGTGGAGGGCGAGGAGCGCGCGGAACTGCTGGAACTGCTGGCGCTGAGCAAGGAGCGCGGCTGGTGGGCCAGGTCCTCGGCGCTGATCGGGCCGGAGCTGCAACGGTATTACGGCATGGAGCTGGGCGCGGAGAGCATTCGCAGCTACGACAGCCTGGTGGTGCCCGGGCTGTTGCAGACCGAGGAATACGCGCGGGCGCTCATCAGCGCCGACGTCATGATCCGTCCGGTCCAGGTGGAACAGCTGGTGGCGGTGCGGCTGAAGCGGCAGGAACGGCTGCGCGGCGACGACCGGGTGGAACTCACCGCGGTGATCGGCGAGGCCACGCTGCTACAGCAGATCGGCGGCCCGAAAGTATTGCGCGGGCAACTGGAACATCTGGCAACACTGCTGGACGAGCTGGATTCCATTTCGGTGCGGGTGATTCCGTTCACCGCGACCCGGGGCGCACTGCTGGGCGGGTCGAGTTTCCATCTGCTGGATTTCGCTTCCGAGAATCTTCCGACGTTCACCTGGGTGGAGAGCGCGGTTTTCGGTGGGGCGGTGGAGGATTCGTCGCAGATTCGCGATCTGCGGTTCGCATTTGTGCGTGCGCTCGACCAATCTCTCGGTCGCGCAGAATCTTTGGAGCTCATCAAACGCTATTCGCAAGGGTAGGATACGCATGCGTAACGGTAAAATGCTGCCCATGCTAAACACCGCGAACTATCAGCCGGTATCCCGCGGCTGGTTCACGTCGTCCCGTACCAATAACGGAAATCAGTGCGTGGAGGTTCGATTCGACGGTGATGCGGTGCTCATCCGCGACAGCAAGTACCGGCGCAATCCGGAACATCGCCTTGAAGACGAGCCCATCATCACCGTCGCCGCGACCGAATGGATGACATTCCTGGCCGCTGTGCTGGGCCGCCACTCCCTGCGCACCGCGCTCAGCGCGGAGACCGGTGCGGACGGCCACACCACCCTCCGGCACCGCGACACCACCCTGGTCTACACCCCCGGCGAATGGCGCGCCTTCATCGACGGGGCCCGCGACGGGGAATTCGACCGTCAGCCGCAAAGCGTCTAGCCACCGAACAGTGCAGTGTTGAGGCTCGGCCGTCGGGGGGCGAGCCCGGTGGTTCGCGGCGCGTCTCGTTCCGGGGGAGCGAACGGCTCCATAGACCTGCGCCTTGGAGGAGGCGGAGGGAGGGAAGAACGAGACTTTCAGCGCCGCGAACCCGCCCGGAGCGAAGCGGAGGGCAAAATAGACACTGTGACTTCGCAGCTGACGCCTCCCTCCGGTATCGATCTGTCCTTCCGTGACGCGGACGTACGGGTGCAGGACGACCTGTTCGCGCACGTCAACGGCAAATGGCTGGAGAGCTACGAGATACCGGCCGACCGGGCGGTGGACGGTGCCTTCCGCACGCTCTACGACCAGGCGGAACTGGATGTGCAGAAGATCATCCAGGACGCCTCGGCGGCCGATGCCGCGCCCGGCACCGAAGAGCGCAAGATCGGCGATCTCTACAACAGCTTCATGGCCGACGCGGCCATCGAGGCGGCGGGCCTGACCCCGATCGCCGAGGAGCTGGCCGCCGTGGCCGGCGTCGCCGACCGTTCGGACTTCGCCGCGCTCATCGGCCGCCTGCAGCGCACCGGCGTAGGCGGCGCGCTGGCCTTCTACGTCGACACCGACGACAAGAACTCCGCCCGGTACCTGGTGCACGCCACCCAGTCGGGCATCGGCCTGCCCGACGAGTCGTACTACCACAAGGACGAATACGCGGAGATCCGCGAGAAGTACGTCGCCCACATCCGCCGCATGTTCGAGCTGGCCGGGTTGAACCATGACGCCCAGCGGGTTTTCGAGCTGGAGACCAAGCTGGCCGCGGGTCACTGGGACGTGGTGCGCCGCCGCGATGCCGAATTGAGTTACAACCTCACCACTTTCGACGCGCTGGCCGCCGAGAACCCGGAATTCGACTGGACCGCCTGGACTTCCGCGCTGGCCGCGGGCCTGGATCGCTCCGGTGCCGAACTGTTCGCGGAACTCGTCGTGCGCCAGCCTGATTACGTGCGCACCTTCGCCCAGCTGTGGGCCTCGGAATCGCTGGCGGACTGGAAGGCCTGGGCGGCCTGGCGGGTGGTGAAGGCCCGCGCGCCGTACCTGACCGCGGATCTGGTGGAGGCCAACTTCGACTTCTACGGCCGCACCCTGACCGGCGCGCAGGAGAATCGGGAGCGTTGGAAGCGCGGCGTCTCCCTGGTGCAGGACCTGCTGGGCGAGGCCGTGGGCAAGCTCTATGTGGCCCGGCACTTCCCGCCGGAGGCCAAGGCCCGCATGGTCGAGCTGGTGGCGAATCTGCAGGAGGCCTACCGCCGCAATATCTCCGAGCTGGAGTGGATGGGCCCGGACACCCGGCAGGCCGCGCTGGCCAAGCTGGAGAAGTTCACCCCCAAGATCGGCTACCCGGAGAAGTGGCGTGACTACGCCGCGGTCACCGTGGACCCGGCCGACGTGGTGGGCAACTACCGCCGCGGCTATGCCGCCGAGCACGACCGCGACCTGAACAAGCTGGGCGGCCCGGTGGACCGCGGCGAATGGTTCATGACCCCGCAGACGGTGAACGCCTACTACAACCCGGGCATGAACGAGATCGTCTTCCCGGCGGCCATTCTGCAGCCCCCGTTCTTCGACATGAACGCCGACGATGCCGCCAACTACGGCGGTATCGGCGCCGTCATCGGACATGAGATCGGCCACGGCTTCGACGATCAGGGCTCCAAGTACGACGGCGACGGCAATATGGTCGACTGGTGGACCGAGTCGGACCGCAGCGAATTCGGCAAGCGCACCAAGGCTTTGATCGACCAGTACAACCAGTTCTCTCCCAAGGACCTGTCGGCGGACCACAAGGTCAATGGCGAGTTCACCATCGGTGAGAACATCGGCGACCTGGGCGGTCTCTCGATCGCCCTGGAGGCGTACCGGATCGCCATCGAGGGCCAGGACTCCCCCGTCCTCGACGAACTCACCGGCCTGCAGCGGGTGTTCTTCGGCTGGGCGCAGGTGTGGCGCACCAAGGCGCGCACCGAGGAGGCCATCCGCCGCCTCGCCGTGGACCCGCACTCGCCGCCGGAGTTCCGTTGCAATGGCGTGGTCCGCAACCTCGACAGCTTCCACGAGGCCTTCGATGTGCGGCCGGGTGACGAGCTCTATCTGGATCCCGCTGAGCGCGTGAAGATCTGGTAGTCCGGACCGGGCCCTCGCCGAGGTGGCGGGGGCCCCGGCCGGCTAGCGCAGGCGCTCTTCGGTTTCCGCGTCGAAGAAGAAGAGTTCGTCCTGCTTGGGCGTCAGGAGCAGACGGTCGCCCAGCGCGACCTGGAAGCGCCGATCCACCCGCGCGACGACCCGGCCGGAGCGGCTCGACCATTCGTCGGCCACGCCGTGCGAGTACACGAACGACTCCGAGCCGAGCTCCTCGAGCAGTTCCACCTCGACCGCGAGCGCATTGCCCGCATCGGTGGTGACCTCCCAGGATTCGGGCCGGATGCCCACGATCACGTTCTTGCCGTCGATATTGTGCGGCAGGGGAATTCGCAGGTCGTTCAGTACGGCCACACCGGCGCGGACCGGCGCGGTCAGCAGGTTCATGCCGGGCGAGCCGATGAACCCGGCGACGAAGGTATTGACCGGATCGTCGTAAAGCTCACGGGGAGCGGCGATCTGCTGCAGCTTCCCGTCCTTCATCACCGCGACCCGGTGCCCCATGGTCATGGCCTCGACCTGGTCGTGGGTCACGTACACGGTGGTGGTGCCCAGCCGCTTCTGCAGGGCCGCGATCTGCGAGCGGGTCGAAACCCGCAGCTTGGCATCGAGATTCGACAGCGGCTCGTCCATACAGAACACCTGCGGCCGCCGCACGATGGCCCGGCCCATGGCGACGCGCTGACGCTGGCCGCCCGACAGCCGCGCGGGCTTACGGTCGAGCAGGTCCTCCAGCTCCAGCATGGCCGCCGCCTCGGTGACGCGAACCCTGGTGTCGGCCTTGCTCATACCCGCATTGCGCAGCGCGAATCCCATGTTCTCGGCCACGGTCATATTCGGGTAGAGCGCGTAGCTCTGGAACACCATGGCCACGTCGCGCGAACGCGGTGGCAGGCCGGTCACGTCGAGCCCGCCGATGCGAATGTGCCCGGCGGTCACCGCCTCGAGACCCGCCAGCATGCGCAGACTGGTGGACTTGCCGCAGCCCGAAGGCCCGACCAGCACCAGGAATTCGCCGTCGGCGATGTCCAGGTTCAGGTCGTCGACCGCGGGGCCGGGCGCACCCGGATAGGTGAGGGAAACTCCCTCGAACTGCACAGTCGCCATGCCGGCGCTCTCCTTGTCGAATGCGCACGCTGCCGGGGGCCTGCGTGGTTACGCAGGCTGCCGCCTCCGGCCCTGACGTCAGCGTGCGGGTGTGTCTCTTACTTGGGCAGCTTGGGCGTGATCTGCCGGTCGATGATCGTCTGCAGCTGGTTGGCGATATCGCCGAAAGCCGCTGCGGTGTCCCGGTTCTGCAGGCCGATCTGCTCGAGCCCGGTGCCGATGATCTGGTCGCCGCCGGGCACGAACACGCGCGCGTAGTTCTGCGGCTTGGTCAGCGGCAGCTGGTCGATCGCGGTCTTGAAGTTCGGGTTCTTGGCCAGGAAGTCCTGCATGCCCGGATCCTGCTGCGCCGATTTGCGCACCGGCACATAGCCGGTGGCCTGCGAGAAGTACGAGGTGTTGGCCGCATTGGTGATGAAATCGATGAACTTCAGCGCGTTCTCCTTGCGGGCGTCGCTGATCCGCGACGGAATCACCAGGCCGGCGCCGCCGGTGGTGCAGCCCGCCAGCCCGTTCGGGTGCGGCAGGAAGCCGGTGCCGAACTGGGTCTTGCCCGCGGCATTGGTGTTGATGCTCTTCAGGTCTCCGGTGGAGCCGATGGCCGAGGCGATGATGCCGTTGCCGAAGTCCACGGCGTAGGTGGGCCGGATGCTGGCGTACTTCTTGGTATTGATGGAGTCGCGCAGGTAGTTTCCGGCCTTGATGGTGGCCGGGTCGTTGAACTTCAGCTTCCACTCGTCCGAGTACGCGCCACCGAAGGTCCAGCACGGACCCTGGAAGGTCCAGGCCAGGTAGTTCTTGGCGTCGCCCCAGCCGTGCGCCCACTTGCCGTCGCCCATCACGCTCTGGATCTTCGGGCCCCACTCGTCGAACTCGTCCCAGCTGTTCGGCGTGCGGTCGGGCAGTCCGGCCTTGGCCCAGACGTCCTTGTTGTAGTAGAAGATCTGCGTCGAGCGCGAGTACGGCAGCGCCCAGGTCTTGCCGTTGAACTTGTAGTCGCCGACGAAGGTGTCCACGTAGTCGGACACGTTCACACCAGCCGACGAGAAGTGGCTGTCCAGCGGCTCGATGGTCCCGTTGAGCGCGTAGTTGAACCACCACACATCGGACAGGATCACCACGTCCGGTAGTTCGCCGCCGGACAGGGCCGCGTTGAACTTGGTCGCGACCTCCTCGTAGTTCTTGCCGGCGTCGACCAGATTCACCTTCAGGTCCGGGTACTTGGCCTGGAACCGGTTGATCAGCTCGGTTTCCTGGTCCTTGGAGGTACCGGGGTGGTTGGACCAGAAGGTGATGGTCTTCGAGTCACCGCCCTGCGTGCCGCCGCCACCGGATCCGGCGCACGCGGTCAGCGCCGCCGCGCCCGCGGCCGCGCCCGCCAAGCCGAGAAACCCGCGTCGCGAAAGAGCACCACGGCGTGCCGTGAAATAAGCGGGGTTACGTGAATCCGACACAGGAATCTCCTTCTGGGACTTAACCCTTGACCGCACCGGAGGTGAGGCCCTTGATCATCTGGCGCTGGAGCACCAGGAAGACGATGAGGATGGGGAGCATGGTCAGGATGACCCCGGCCATGACCGGACCCCAGTTGGTGACGCTCGGGTTCTCGGTGTTCTGCAGCAGGGTCAGGCCGACCGGCAGGGTGGCCACCCGCGCGTCGTCGGCCATCAGGAACGGCCACAGGTATTCGTTCCACTCGTTCACGAGCGTGACCACCGCGAACGCCACCATGGTGGGTCCGGACATGGGCAGCACCACCCGGGTCAGCAGCCGCCACCAGCCCGCGCCGTCCATCCGCGCGGCCTCGATGACCTCGCTCGGCAGCGACAGGAAGTGGTTGCGCATCAGGAAGGTGCCGAAGGCGACGCCGCAGAGCGGAACGATGATGCCCTGGAAGGTGTTTCGCCAGCCCAGCTGGGCGATGAGCGCGTAGTTGGAGATGATGGTGATCTGGTTGGGCACCATGAGCGCCGCGATGATCACCAGGAACACGATGTTCTTGCCGGGGAAGCGCAGGAACACCAGGCCGTAGGCGCTGAGCACGCCCAGCACGAACTTCACCGCCGCGACGATGCCGGTCACGATGATCGAGTTCCGCAGGAACTGCCAGAACGGCAGCGTGGTGGTGGCGTCGTGGTAGTTCGACGCCAGCCAGCGTTCGGGCCAGTAGCTGACCGGCTGCGAGTAGACCTCCGTGTGCGCCATGAAGGAGCGGGTGAGGATGTAGTACAGCGGGACGCCGACGATGATCAGCACGCACACCATGGCGGCGTAGCCGAACAGCTCGGCCCACAGTTCCCGGTCGCGGAAAGCGCTCAACGCGTTGAGCCGGTTCACTTCTCGTCCCCTCGGTCCATGATGCGCACCTGCACCAGCGTCACGGTGAGCAGCACCAGGAACATGATGGTGGCGACGGCCGCCCCGTATCCGGCGCGCTGGTTCACCCAGGATTCGCGATAGACCTGATAGATCATGGTGGTGGTGCCGGTGCCGATGGGCCCGCCGCGGGTCATCACATTGATGAGGTCGAAGACCTGAAGTGAGTTGAGCAGCACCGTGATCGACAGGAAGTAGGTGGTGGGTCGCAGCTGCGGCAGCAACACCCGGGTGAAGGTGGTCCAGCGGCTCGCGCCGTCGATCTCGGCGGCCTCCATGAGGTCGGCCCGAACCCCTTGCAGCGCTGCCAGATAGATGACGAAGCTGTAGCCCAGGTTCTTCCAGATGTAGGTGACCGTGATCATGAACAGCGCCCAGTGCGGGTTCTGCGCGAAGTCGGGTGAGTGAATCCCCATTCGCTCCAGCAGATCCGGGACCAGGCCGAAGCCGGGGTCGAAGATGAACTGGAAGCCCACGCCGATGGCCGCGCCGGAGATGACGTAGGGCGCGAAGATGGCGGAGCGGACCACATTGCGCCCGAACAGTTTGCGATCCAGCAGCAGGGCCAGCGCCAGGCCCAGCAGCATGCTGCCGAGGACCGCGGCAACGGTGAAGATCACCGTATTGCCGACGATCTGCCAGGAGTCGTCGCGGCCGAACCACTCGGTGTAGTTGTCGAAACCGACCCAGTTCAGGCTGGTCGCCGAGATGTTCCAGTCGGTGAACGACAGGCGGATATTGTCGACCAGCGGCCGATAGACGAACAGCCCCAGCAGAATCAGGTTCGGCGCGACCAGGGCCACGAAGAGCGCATAGTCCTGCCAGGGTCTGCTTCGCCACCCGCGCCCCGGGGGCGTCGGGAGTACTCGTTCGGGCCAAGATCGCACCCGGGCAGCCTTGCGGCTTGGGGCTACTGGCTGGTTAATTCCGGATGGAAGATCGCTGAACTGTCGATCGGCGCGCGCCACCGACTGTTCACCGGTCACACCCTCGAGCGGCGCGGACATGGGCCGAATAGTACGACCGCCCAACTTGTTTCGAGACCGGAATCATATGAACGGTTGGCCAACAGCAAGAACGAGTCAGCGCCCCGCCCAATTGGGCGGGGCGCTGACTCGTGGAGGTTTCAGTTCCAGTCGCCCCAGCCGTCGGAGGTGCTGAAGGTGCCGCCGTTGGTGTTCTTGACGATCACCGGGTCACCCTTCTTCACGTTCTCCTGGAACCACTTGGCGTCCTCGGTGGAGACGTTCAGGCAGCCGTGCGAGGTGTCCGAAACGCCCTGCTGCGCAACGCTCCACGGGGCGGCGTGCACGAAGATGCCGCTGTTGGACATGCGGGTGGCGTACTCGACCTCGAGCTTGTAGCCCTGCGGATCGGTCACCGGCACACCGTAGGTGGAGGAATCCATGATCATCTTGCGGTTCTTCTCGCTGATGATGTAGGTGCCGTTCGGGGTCTCGTGATCCTTCTTGCCCATGGAGGTCGGCATGGTCTTCACGACCTCGCCGTTGTGGGTCACGGTGATCTCGTGGGTGGTGTCGTCGGCGGTGGTGATGAACTCGTCGCCGATCTGGTAGGCGACGTCGGTGCCGCCCGCCTGGACGGTCACCTTGGAGCCGGCCGGCCAGAAGTCCTCGGGCCGCCAGCGCACCTGCTTGTCGCCCATCCAGTAGAAGTGGCCGCTCACCTTGTTGGTGGAGGTGATGCGAATCGACTTCTCGGCGGCCGCGTGATCGCCGACCGGGTCCTTGAAGTTGATGATGATCGGCATGGCCACGCCGACCACATCCCCGTCACCGGGGCTGATGTTCGGGGCCGCGAAGTTGGCGGGCGGAATCGGAGCCTTGGCGTTCGGGTCGGTGGGCAGCGAGCCCGGCTCGGGCTGCGGCATGACCGCGGAGGGCACGCCCGGTACATCCGGTCCGCCCGGCCATAGCGGAGTCGCTGAGGCGGGTGCTGCCACCACTGCTCCGGTCGCCGCGACGGCGGCGAGGGCGATCAGTCCCGTTTTCCGATACCGGGTATGGCGCACAGCTCGGTCCTCTCAATGCCGCCTCCCCGAGACTTCAGCGCACGGCTGAGAGCCGTTGACAGTCGGGGACGCGTGCCGGCGGTTGGGGAGCAACCCGATTTTGGACGTACCCGACGAGTTACCCCGATGCTCACGAAATCAGTTGTCGCGATCCCATTACTACATGGCGCTGCGCGGCAGGCCAATTGCCTTCTGTCAGTTATGTATAACGACTAATCGATGTGTGCTGTGTCATAGGACTGCGGGTTGGTTGCTCGACTGGCGCGAATGCGCCGATGACATCGGCGATTCCCCGAAAGTGACACCGGCGCGGCCGCTTTCGGAGTGCTCACTTCCCGAAACCTGCTTGTGATCGAAATCACTGAGGTCCCTTCAGAACCCGGCGACATCGAACGTGATGGCGCTGCGCGGCCCGACCGTGATGGTGTGCGGCACCGACATCGGCGCGGGCCCGTGTGCGAACCGCGGCGACAACCGTAGCCGCACATCGGTCAATACAGTAGCCAGCACAATGCGAAGTTCGTAATCGGCCAGCGCCGCACCGACGCAACGCCGGTGCCCGCCGCCGAACGGGGCGAACTCGAACGGGCTGTAGCGGCGCTCCAGAAACCGCTCGGGCCGGAACCGCCGCGGCTGCGGCCACACCGCGGGATCGGTGTGCAGCAGGTGCATCGAGATCCCCATGGTGTCCCCCGCCGACAGCGGCACCCCGCGCAGCGTGAGATCACCGGTGAGCCTGCGCAATACGATCGGCACCGGCGGATGCAAACGCAGCGTCTCCTGGCAGACCGCGTCCAGGTAGGGCAGCGCCATCAGTTCGGCCGGGCCGGGATCGCTTCCGGCGGCGGCCACTTCGGCGCGCAGCCGGGCCAGCGCCTCCGGTTCCCGGTGCAGCCGGTACAACGCCCACACCAGCGCGGTCGCCGTGGTCTCGTGCCCCGCCACCAGCAGGGTGCGCAATTGCTCGCGCAGATCGGTGTCGGTGATGGCGCTGCCGTCCTCGTAGCGGGTGTCCAGCATGAGCGCCAGCAGATCCGCCCCGCCGCCCCCGTCCGCGCGCCGCCGCGCCACCTCGGCGTCGATGAGTTCGTCGAGCCGATCCCGTGCCGTGCTGAACCGCTCCCAGCCGGACAGCCCGAACAGCTTGCGCCGCAATGCCGGAACCATGAACAGCGTGCTGCCGAAGGACTCCAGGAATTCCTGTGTGACGGTGGTGTATTCGGCTCGGCGCGCCGCATCGTCGATGCCGAACACCGCCGCCAGGATCACCCGCAGCGTCAGTGCCCGCGCCGCCGCCCGGGCATCGATGCGGGTGCCGGGCCGCCATGGGTCCCCGGTCCGCTCCCCGCTCAGCTCGGCCCGGGCCGCCTCGCGAATGGCGTTGCCGTAGGCGCTGATTCGATTGCGGTGCAATGCCGGCGCGAGCAGCGCCCGCTCGCGCCGGTGCCGGCCGTCGCGGGCCAGGATGAGCGAGGCCGCGCCCACCATGGGCTCGATGGGATTGGGCAGCGGCGGTTCCAGCAGGTCCACCGGGGCCCGGAAGAACTCGCGCGCGCCCTCGGGAGTGCCGGTGAAGAGCACCGGTCCCAGGGCCGGCATCCGCACCCGGAAGGGGTCACCGTCGCGGCCGCGCCGCCAGGAGAGATAGCGCTCCAGGATGTCGGTGCTCATGGCTTCCCATACGAAATGCCGGACCGTCTCGGTTCGATCTTCCCGGTGCCCGTGGTGTATGCATGGGCACAGAAGTCAAATCTGTTTGTTTCGAAATATAGGACTCGCCCGTGTTGCGTCAGCAGCTTTCCGCCCGGATCGCCCTGCCCGCGATCTCCGCCGCCACCCTGCTGCTCGCCGGCTGCGGGACCACCGTTTCCGGCCACCCCCAGGCCGCCCCCGGCGACATCGTGCTCCCCACCAAGACCCCCGGCGCCACTCCCGGGAAACCCTCCGGCAAGCCCGGTTCGGGTGCGCCCACCACCACCCCGCGCGCCGACCGAGGCGGCAACACCGACTTCCAGGCCGCGATCGGCGACTGCGTGAAGCTCGGTGGCACCACCGACAACGCCAGCATCCAGAAGGCGAGCTGCGGCAGCCAGGACTCCAACTACAAGGTGACCGGCAAGGCTCCGCGCAATGCCCAGTGCGGCAAGGATTCCGACCAGGTCTACTACGAAACCCTCAATGGCGTGGAGACCGGCGCCCTCTGCCTGACCATCGACTGGGTCGTCGGCGACTGCATGGACGTCGGCAATGACGCGGCCCACCGCATCCCCTGCACCGCCACCACGGCCACCGAGGGTGTGAAGGTGGTGTCGATCGTGCAGCACAGCAGCAGCGTCGACGACTGTCCCGACGGCGACCAGGGCTACGTCTACGACGAACGCAATTTCGTCGTCTGCGTCAACACCCTCAAATAGCAACCGGGGCGGTGATTCCCGAATCACCGCCCCGGTCAGCATTGTTCGGGGATCAGATCACCGCGTAGCCGGAACCGATGCCGCCCCGGCCGTTGAGGTCGGCCATGATCGAACTCATGTTGGTGCCGACCTCGGGGCCGAAGCAGGCCACCGCCAGGTAGGCGTTGACCATGCCGACGAGGGTGGTGCCGACGACGACCGGCGCGCCGGAATCGCCCTCCACCACACACATCTGACTCCAGGTCTCGACATTGGTGTCGAAGACGTCGCCCCACGAGATGCCGCAGGTATTGCCGGTGGTGCGGCCCTCCTTGCAGACGATCATGGGGAATCCGGGCGGGCCGCCGATCCCGGTAATGGTGACATTGCCGATGTGGTTGACCGGGACGACGCGGTCCGGATCGAACTGGATGACGGCGTAGTCGAGATCGTGGTTGGAGTAGACGAACTGACCGATCTGTCCTGCGGCGCGATCCTTTTCGGCCCAGACCCGGGACCCGGCGTCGCCGCAGTGCCCGGCGGTCAGGCCGACCAGCCGTCCGGCGCCGTCGTGGCCGATGGTGGTCACGGTGCACTCGTACTGATCATCGATGATGATCCCGGAGCCGCCACCGATGACGGCGGGCGCTGCATCGGCGTGAGCGGCTCCGATTCCGAAGAGCGCGGTACTCAGGGCGATGGCGAATGCGCCGGTAGCCCCGGCGAGTTTCTTGATCATGTCCCTCCAGACGTCGGAAGCCGCACGAATCTCAACCTGCGGTTACTCATCCTGTCAGTATTCGAGCCCGGTTGCCCGTTGTACTGCCACATGTTGCGTAGCCGTGTCCTGCCGGGGTTAGCGGCCGATACCTAGTTGGATGTGGATTACGGGACAATACGCAAAAGCTATCGAATTCCGATAAATTTGTTCCTACAAATTGTTACCCGGTCGATGTCCACATACGCCGGTGGATAGTTCAAAACTAGAACAAGTTCTAGATCTCTTCCAGGTTTTTTGCCCCGTAAACCGACCCTGATGTGGCTGTTCACAGCAATACAACGAAAGTGATCCGTCTCTATGACCGGAACCACAATCGGTGGTGTGTTTTTCCTAACTCCGTAGTAGGGTGCGTCCAGCAACAGTCGCCGGAGACGGGTAACTCCGGCGTCGAGAGGGGTAGTCAGTGCAGTTGACCAAGAGCCCGGGGGACGAGGGAAGCCCACCGTCATCATCACGGATGAATGTGGCCGTGGATTGGGCCAAGGCGTACTGGCAGGATCATCCGAAACGGTCGCTGGAAACCGGTGGCCGGATGATGTCGATGGGTGTCGCCGCGGTCGCCGAGCTTTTCATCGCGATCTTCCGCCGCCGCTTCCCCTACCGTGAGTTCATCCGGCAGTGCGCGTTCATGGCGAATGTCGCCGCGGCGCCCACCCTGCTGGTCGCCATTCCGATCGCCGTCATCGTCTCGATTCAGGTCGGATCGGTGGCCGGGCAGGTCGGGGCGACGTCCTTCATCGGCGCGGCCAACGGCCTGGGCATCATTCAGCAGGGCGCGCCGCTGGTCACCGCGCTCATGATCTCCGGCGCCGTCGGCTCCGCCATCTGTGCCGACCTCGGCTCCCGCACCATCCGCGAGGAGATCGACGCCATGAAGGTCATGGGCGTCGATCCCATGCGGCGCCTGGTCGCTCCGCGTCTCGGCGCGGCCATGCTGGTTTCGGTATTGCTCTGCGGTTTCGTGGTTTTCGTCGGCTTCCTGACCGGCTACATGTTCAACATCTTCGTCCAGAACGGCACCCCGGGCTCCTACATCAGTACGTTCTCGTCGTTCGCGATCACGGCGGATCTGGCTGTGGCCCTGCTGAAGTCGCTCATCTACGGCCTGTTCGCCGCCGTCATCGCCTGTGACTCGGGGCTCAACGCCAAGGGCGGTCCCGGCGGCGTGGCCAACGCGGTGAACACCGCCGTGGTCATGTCCGCGGTCATGCTCTTCGGCGTCAACCTGATGATGACGCAGCTGTACAACACCCTTTTCCCCCCGCAGGTGGTCTGAGCCGTGTCAGCTACGTACGTACCGCCGCTGCTGCGGCCGTTCCAACGGATGAAAGGCGCGGCCAGCTCGCCGCGTGACTGGCTGGCGCGCATCGGCCACCAGGTGTTCTTCTTCCTGCGCTCGGTCGGCTCCATGCCGCTCGCGTTCAAGCAGTACCCCAAAGAGGTATGGCGGCTGCTGTCCGACGTCACCTGGGGCAACGGCAATCTCATCGTCGGTGGCGGCACCATCGGCGTGGTGCTGATCCTGTCGGCGTTCGGCGGCATGACCGTCGCCATCCAGGGCTACACCTCGCTGAACCTGCTCGGCCTGAGCCCGCTCACCGGCGCCATCTCGGCCTTCGCCACCACGCGCGAGCTCGGGCCCATGCTGGCCACGGTCGCCTTCGCGGCGCAGGCGGGCTGCCGGTTCACCGCGCAGCTGGGCGCCATGCGCATCTCCGAGGAGATCGACGCGCTGGAATCGGTTGCCATCCGGCCCCTTCCGTATCTGGTCAGCACCCGCATGATCGCGGCCATGATCGCCATCGTGCCGCTGTACTGCGTGGCGCTGCCGCTGGCCTACATCTCCTGCTCGCTGACCGTGTCCCTGGTGGGCGGCACCGCGACGGGCACCTTCCAGCACTACTTCTATCAATTCCTGGTGCCGCACGATGTGCTGTACTCACTGCTCAAGGCGATCCTCTTCGTCGCGATCACCACGTTCATCCAGTGCTACTACGGGTTTTTCGCCTCCGGCGGCCCGGAGGGCGTGGGTGTGGCGGCCGGTCGCGCGATCAAGCTGTGCATCATCGCGGTCGTCTTCGCCGACCTGTTCATGACATTGGCGATCTGGGGCGTGAACCCTGGCATCCGGATCTCGGGATAGGGGGCGCACACGATGATCATCGATCCGAGCGGGCGCGGACCGACGATGCGGCAGTTGCTCATCGCCGGTGCCTGCGGCCTCACCGTCATCGCGGTCGTGCTGGGCTTCCTGTTCGCCCGGTACCGCGGCTATTTCGTCGAAAAGGTCAATGTCACAGCAAATCTGACCACCACCGGTGACGGCCTGCCGGCCAATGCCGACGTGAAGTTCCGCGGCGTGCTGGTCGGCGCCGTCAAGGACGTGTCGGTCGCGGCCAAGGGGACCAAGCAGGAGGTGCACATCGAGATGAAGCCGGAGTACGCCGGCGGCGTCCCGGCCAATGTCACCGCGCGCGTGGTGCCCTCCAACCTGTTCGCCGTCACCTCGGTCGAACTCGTTTACAACGGACCGGATTCCACGCATCTGAAGGAGGGTTCGCAGATCGCGGAGGACACCTCCAAGGGCACCATCGCCCTGCAGGACACCCTCACCACGGTCCGCAATATCCTGAGCAAGATCGATCCGGTACAGCTGGGCCGCGTGCTGGGCACGTTGTCCTACGCGCTGGACGGCAGCGGCCGCATGCCCGGCTCCACCATCGAGCGCGTCGACCGCTGGCTCGAGGGCGTGCGCGGGGCGGTGCCGAATGTCGGCGGCTTCCTCGACGACTTCTCCTCCTCCTTCCACGCGCTCAACCAGTCCGCGCCGGAACTGATGGGCGTGCTGTCGGATTCGGTGAAGACCGCGCAGACCATCTCCGACCGCCGGGCCGAGCTCACCGCGCTCCTCTCCGGCAGTGAGAACACCATCGACAAGGTGAACGGGCTCTTCGCCCGCAACCCCAATGTCGGCAAGGATCTGACCACGGGGACCAGCGCCATGTTCGGTGCGCTGTCGGACAACCCGGACGCCATTCCGCAGGCCATCGCGAACCTGAACGATTCGGTGCGCAAGCTGGGTTCGACGTTCCACTGGGGTCCGCAGAACCAGATGATCTGGAACATGGGCATCACCTTCACGCCCTACAAGCCCTACACCCGCGACGACTGCCCGCACTACGGCGACCTGGCCGCCCCGAGCTGTGGCACCGCGCCGCTCACCTCGGATCCGGGCACGCTGCCGGAAGCCATGCGCCCCAGGGCCATCGACGCCGCCAAGGACCTGCCGGTCACCGCGCCGCCGCCGGGCTTCCCGCTGATCCCGGGTCTCACCGCCACCGGCACACCCACCGACGCGCCGAGCGACGGTGCTGCGAAGCCGGGTACCGACCCGCTCGCGGGCACGCCGCTGCAGGGGCTGTTCCCGAATCTGGCGCCGGCCGCTCCGGCTCCGGCTGCCCCGGCGAGCCAGCCGGGTTCGGTGCCCACCGGTGGGAACATCGCCCTGGCCGGTGACGACGCCATCACCGCCCTGCTGGGCCGGCGTCCGACCGCGGCCGAGTACCTGCTGTTGAGCCCGATCCTGAAGGGTGCGACCTTGCAACTGAGCCAGAGCGAGGCCGGCCGATGAGCGTTCGTAAGCCGCTGATCGGTTTCGGCATCTTCGCGATCGTGTCCATCCTGGTGACCGCGGTCATCTGGAATACGCTCGCGCGCACCGTGAAAGGCGATACCAACACCTACACCGCGACCTTCAGCGATGTCCTGGGCCTGCGTGCGGGCGATGACGTCCGGATGGCCGGTGTGCGGGTCGGCAAGGTCGAGAAGATCGAGCTGGACAAGAAGAACCAGGCCGTGGTGACCTTCATCGTGCAGCGCGATCAGACGCTGTACGGGGACACCAAGGCGCTGGTCCGGTACCAGAACCTGATCGGACAACGGTATGTCGCGCTGAACCCGCCCGCCGCGGGCAAGCCGCACACCGGCGACCATGTGGTGCTGAAGAACAACGGTGCCATTCCGCTGGACCGGACCGAGCCGTCGTTCGATATCTCGGCGCTGCTCAACGGTTTCCAGCCGCTGTTCCAGGTGCTGCAGCCCGAGCAGGTGAACAACCTGTCCAACACCTTCATCCAGGCGCTGCAGGGTGACAATGTGTCGCTGAGCGCGTTCATCACCCAGGCCGCGTCGGTGGCCTCGGACTTCGAACGCCGCGACGGCATCCTCTCCGACGTGATCACCAACCTGTCCGGCGTGATGTCGGGGCTGGCCAAGCGGGGCGACGAGCTGGAGACGCTGGTCACCCAGACCCGCGCCCTGATCGGCGGCCTCTACGCGCAGGGCCAGTCGCTGCAGGCGTCGACGGTCCAGATCGCCGATGCCACAACGGCTCTGGTGGGGATGTTCGGTTCCATCCAGCCCAAGCTGGTGCTGGCGCAGAACGCCACCCACGACGCGCTGGCGCTGCTGCTGTCCAATGGCGCCAAGCTCGACCAGGCGGCGGTGGACCTGCCCGGCATCCTCTCCGACGTCGGCAAGTTCACCCAGAACGGCGCCTACGCCAATGCCTACCTGTGCGGCTTGGACGTCTCGCTGTACGGCATCCTCTTCCCGCGCGGTCTGTTCTCGCAGGTCGGCGGCAACTCCCACTCGGCGGTGTGCCGGCCATGATCGCGAAACTCCAGAACCGCTTCAGTACCAATCGCAATTTCTGGCTCGGCGTGCTCGGCGTGGCGGTCATCGTCGCGCTGCTGCTGGGCTCCACCCTCTACAAGACGGTGGGTGTCGGCACCCAGAGCATCAAGGCCGAGTTCGTGCAGACCGCCGGCGTCAAAGTCGGTGACAAGGTGGACGTCTCGGGCGTTCCCGTCGGCACCATCTCGGGCGCCGAGCTCGAGGGTGATCACGTGCTGCTGACCCTGAACGTCGACAAGGACGTGAAGCTCGGCCCTGATGCCAAGGCGTCGATCAAGATGGCGACCCTGCTGGGCGCGCGCTACGTCGACCTGATGCCCGGCGACGGCTCCGGGTTGAAGGACAACCGGATTCCCAAGTCCAACACCGTGGTTCCCTACAACCTGGCCGACGTGGTGCAGGAGGGCACGCCCAAGTTCGAGGAGCTCGACACCAAGAAGCTCGCGGATTCGCTGAATCTGATCAACCAGCAGATGGGCGACACCCCGCAGATGACGGTGCAGGCGCTCGACGCCATCGGCGCGCTGGCCAAGACCATGAACAACCGCAAGGATCAGGTCGACCAGCTGCTCAAGGATCTGGACAAGGTCACCAGGATCCTCGGCGACAACCGCAACAGCGTGCTGCTGGTCATCACCCAGGGCCAGGCCATCGCCGACCGGGTGATGCAGCGTCAGAACCTGCTGAAGACGTTGCTGGACAACATCGCAACGCTCACCGGGCAGCTGCAGCAGATCGGCGCGGACAACGACAACAAGTTCGGCCCGACCCTGCAGCAGCTCAACACCATGGCCGACGGTCTGCAGAAGAACAAGGACAACCTGGATCGGCTGCTGTCGATCATGCCGCCGGCCATCCGGCAGTTCAACAATGCCTTCGGCAACGGCAACTACGGTGAGGTCGCGCTGCCGTGGCTGTTCCCGGACAACTGGTTGTGCTTCGCGCAGGTGAACGAGGGGTGCCACCAATGACATCGACTGTTGCAGAACAAAAGAAGCGCCTGCTCGGCCGAATCGCCAAGGCGGCCATGATCGGCGCCGCGGCGTGGGCCGTGGGCTCCTGCTCCATCGTGCCGCTCGGGGTGAAGGACGCCGCGGGGCAGACCCAGCACTTCACCGCGGACTTCCTCAATATCGCGGGCATGTTCGAGGGCAACCCGATCACCGTGCTCGGGCTCGAGGTGGGCCGGGTCGACAAGATCATTCCGAAGGGTCAGTACGTCGAGGTTCACATGACCGTGGACAAGGGCGTCAAGATCCCGAAGAACGTTCAGGCGGCACTGGTTTCGCCGTCCATCGTGACCGACCGGCACATCGAGCTCACCCCGCGCTACACCGGCGGTGACACCCTGGCCGACGGCTCGCACCTGACCACCCAGCAGACCAAGACCCCGGTCGAGCTGGACACCATGATCAAGACCATCGACAGCTTCGCCGCCGCGCTCGAGCCCGAGCCGGGGCAGGAAGGCGTCGGCCCGCTCTCGGGTCGCGTGCTGTACCCGATGATGAACGGCAACGGCGAGAAGATGCGCGATGTGCTCAATGCGCTCTCCGGCGCACTCAAGACCGGCGTCGACAACAAGGACGCCATCTCCACCATCATCATCAAGCTCAACGAGCTGACCACCATGCTGTCCGAGAACGACGACTCGGTGCGCGGATTCAGCAACAGGATCACCCAGATGACCGGGCTGCTGGCCGATCAGGCGCCCGGTCTGCAGGGCACGCTGGATCAGCTGAATGCGTTCCTGGCCAACACCAGTGGCGCGTTCTCGCAGTACTCCGATCAGCTCAACGGCACCCTCACCGGGCTCACCAATGTCACCAACCAGTTGCGCGCCAACGCGGCCGGCGTGACCGAGGTGGTCGACGTGGCCCCGCTGCTCATGCAGAACCTGGACCGCTCGGTCAACCGGCAGGGCAACTTCATTCGCCTGCACGGCCTGATCGGTACCGCGCTCTCCGGGGAGATCGTGAGCCTGTTCTGCGAACGCATCCAGATGAAATCGGATGGCTGCCGCACCGGGAAAATGGAGGACTTCGGACCCGACTTCGGTCTGATGGCGGCGATGCTGGGGATGACCAAATGAGTAATCGCTTCTGGAAGGATCTGCGCGCGGGCCGCTCGGCCCGCCGGGCGGTCGTGGCCATCGCGGTCTCCGCGACCGCCGTCGTCGCCTCCGGCTGCGGCATCACGGTGGAGAGCCTGCCGCTGCCCAAACCCGGTCCGGGCGCCAACACCTACACCATTCACGCGACCTTCGACAATGCGCTGAACCTGCCCGACCAGGCCAAGGTCAAGGTCGGTGGCTCCGACGTCGGCGTGGTCACCAAGATCACGACCAAGGACTTCAAGGCCAATGTGGACCTGGCCATCCGCCAGGACATCGAGCTGCCGGCCGGCAGCACCGCGGAACTGCGCCAGGCCACCCCGCTCGGCGACGTCTTCGTGGCGGTGTCCATCCCCAAGGCCGAGCCCGGCATGCAGCTGCTGAAGAACGGTGACCGGCTCACCAACACCTCGGCCGGCGCGACCGTCGAAGAACTACTGATGTCGGTTTCGTTGCTGTTCAACGGCGGTGGCATCGCCAGCCTGTCCAAGCTGACCTCGGAGCTGGACTCCATCGTCGGCGGACGCGGCGATCAGGTGGGTCACGTCATCACTCAGCTGACCAGCGTGATGACCAGCCTCAACACCAACAGCTCGCGCATCGACAATGTGCTGGCCGGATTCAGTGCGCTGGCCAACACCATCGAGGCCAACCACCAGCAGCTGGGGCAGGTGGCCGACAGCCTGCCGGGCATGATCGGCGCCATCGCCGAGAACAACCAGGCCCTCGGCGATCTGCTCACCAAGATCTCGACAACCAGTGCGGCACTGGGCGATTACGCCAACACCACCTCGGACTCGCTCAGCAGCCTGCTCGACAATGTGAACCAGCTGATGAGCGCGCTGTCCCGGACCGATCAGACCCTCGGTCCCGCCCTGGACGCCCTGCACGACATCCGGCCCAAGGCCGACGCCTCGTTCAAGGGCGACACCTTGGCCGTGGCCGCGACCCTGTCCATGCTCGACATCGGCCTGCTCACCGATCCGGCCAACAGCAAGTTCCCGGACCTCGAGGACCTCAACGACTTCGGGGGCAGCCTGATCCAGGTGCTGCAGATCATCTACGGCCGGATCAACGGGGGACACCGATGAACTGGGTATCGCGACACAAGAACCTGGTGTCCAATTCCGCGTTGGTGCTGATCCTGCTGGTGGGCGCGTCCTACCTGCTGATCAGCGTGATGCGGGTGAATCCGCTGCGCGAAACCTACACGGTGACGGTCAATCTGGACCGATCCGGCGGGCTGCAGAGCGGCAATGACGTGACCCTGCGCGGCTACCGCGTCGGCAAGGTCCTCGACATCAAGCTCATCGACAATGGCGCCGCCATCGCGGCCACCGCCGAGATCGACAAGAAGTACTCGATCCCGGCCGACACCCAGGTGTCGGTGGGCGCGCTGTCGGGTGCGGGCGAGCAGTACATCGACTTCCGCCCGAACACCGACCAGGGCCCGTTCCTGCGCAGCGGTTCGGTGATCCAGTTCGACGCCAACAAGGTCAAGACCCCCACCCCCGTGTGGTCGGTGCTCGACAATGCCAGCGCGCTCATCGCCCAGGTGGATCCGGACAAGTTCAGCGTCATCCTGACCGAGCTGGACACCGCCCTCTCCGGCGGCCCGGACCAACTGCGCTCGCTCGTCGACGGCCTCAGCCTGGCCACCAACGGCCTGGACAACCTGCTCCCCCAGACCACCAACCTGATCAAGAACCTCCAGGTCATTTCCGGCACCACATCGCTGGCGCAGCCGGATCTGGGTACGCTGACCCGTAATTCGAGTGTGTTGTTCAATCAGTTCAACGACGCGAATGCCGAACTCCAGAAGATCCTGGAGCAGGCGCCCGGCCAGATGCAGGCCCTCGGCGCGGTGCTGGACAAGACCGCCGACCCGATGACCAGCCTGGCCACCAACTTCGCGGCCATCACCAAGGCCGCGCAGCTGCGCACCCCGGCGCTGCGGGCACTGTTCCCGTCGCTGGTGGTCGGCACCTCCGCCATGGGCGTGCCGGCGCACGACGGTGAGTTCTACACCATCGTGGACATCTGGCCGCGGTCCTTCTGCGACTACGTCACCAAGAAGGTGAACCCCGCCGTAGCGACCGAGAACTCCTTCCCGAAATGGGCGAGCTACTGCCAGAACCCACCCCAGGACCAGCAGATCCGCGGCTCGGGTAACGCGCCGCGACCGGACGTGCCCAACAATGGCGCGCTTCCGCCCGCGGGTTCGGATCCGAACGAGCGGACTCTGCCGCCGGTCAAGTGAGTGCCGCCCGCCGCTCTCAGCAGCAGCGGGCATACTCGCTGACGAAACCTAGACGGTGCGTCCGCAGCGCACCGGGAAAGTGATCGAATAGATGTCGGACGACGCTGCCCAGGACAAGAAAACCGAAGACGATTCCATCGCCGAGGCCGATGCCCAGAGCAGCGCCGAACAGGCCGCCGAGAAGCCGGAGTTGACGAAGGACGCCGAGGCGGCCCGGCCCGAGCCGGAAGCGAAGGCGGAGCCGGAAGCGAAGGCCGCCGAGCCGGAAGTGGATTCGACCGCACCGGCCGCGATGCCGGAACCGGCGGCCGCCGCGCCGCCGGCGAAGTCCGAGTCCGCGCTGGTCTCCAAGGTCGCGGTGCCGATGGTCGCGCTCATCGCGCTCGGCGTGCTGCTGGTCGCCTCGCTCGCGGGTCTGGGCGCGTTCTGGTGGCAATCGCACACCAAGAGCAACGAACTCGCCGACCGCGACTCCGCTGCCAAGGCCGCCTGCGATTTCGCGCGCGCGGTCTCGGTCTACGACCAGTCCTCGTGGAACGATTTCGCCCCGCGTGTGCAGGCGCTCATCACCGGTGAGTTCAAGCAGATGTTCGACCCGATGGCCGGCGACGTGAAGGACATCCTGTCCAGCGCGCACGCCAAGTCCTCGCTGAACGTGCTGCGCTGCGGCTGGGAGTCCGGCGATGCCAACAAGGCCTCGGTCCTGGTGAGCCTGACCCAGACCTCCACCAACGACTTCCACGCCAAGCCGATCGTGCTCACCATCCCGACCTATGTGGAGCTGGAGAAGCACGACGGCAAGTGGCTGGTGTCGAAGTTCCAGCCGGTCTACGCCGGTGACGAGAACCCGTTGTTCCCGGGCGGAACCGGTGGCGGCGACCAGCAGGGCGCCCAGCCCTCCGGTCAGCCGGCTCCCTCGGGTCAGCCCGCCCCGTCCGGTCAGCCCGCGCCCGCCACTCCCGCGGCGCCCAAGCCGGGTAACTGATCGGGATATCCCGAACACGAAAAAGGGCCCGCCTCCGTTACTTCCGGAGGCGGGCCCTTTTTCATGTCTTCGCAGGTGAAAGGGCCTGCGCAGGGGGCGCTCAGAACAACGTGAGTGCCTCGGCGGCAGCCGCTTTGGCGGCCGTCGCCCGGCGGCGCGGGGTCGCGGCCGCGGAATGCGCGGAATGCATGGTGGCGCCGACCTTCTCGGCCTGTTCCGTCTCGGCTCGTTCCAACCCACTGGGTGCGGTCACCGGGAGCGGCTCGGTCTTGGGTTCCACGACCGGGATCGGCGCGGTGGGCGGATCGAAGGGTACCGGTTCGTCGCCGTTGGGATCGGTGGCGACACCGGTGGCGGCCACCTTCCGCGCGGCCTGGCCGGCCAGCGCGTCCGCCTGCTCGTTGAAGTAGTTGCCGACGTGCCCGCGCACCCAGCGGAACCGGACCGGGCCGGGCCGGGTGGCGATGGCGCGGTCGATCTGCTGGATCAGCTCGAGATTCTTGACCGCGCCGCCGGTGGAGGTCTTCCAGCCATTGGTGCGCCAGCCATGGATCCACTCGGAGGCGCACTTGATGGCATAGAGCGAATCACTCTCGATGAGCAGGGGTTCGGCGTCCGGATGGGCCCGGACGGCCTCGAGGAGGGCGCGTAGCTCCGCGATCTGATTGGTGCCCGAGGGCGCACCGCCGCTGGCCGCGCCGCCCGCATGATTGACCCAGGCCCAGCCGATCGCGCCGCCCGGGTTGCGCAGGCATGATCCGTCGGTGCTCACGATGATCATGCGGCCTACCCTACGCGATCCGGCCGACAAGATCGGTGCCGTGGAATTCCTCTATCTCCCTACGCAATTGCGACTCGGTCCGGCGGACGGTGGCCTGCACCATCGCGGCCAGCATCTTCGAGAGCAACTTGCCGGTGAGCCCGCGCGGGGCCCAGTACTCGGTTTCCGAGGTCAGCACCGCGCGGCCGTACCCGAGGGGGTCGAAACGCAGGGTGATGACACAGAAGTTGGAGCATGCCGACGCCGGCTTCCCCTTCCGGCGTCGGCGGAGTGTGTATTCGATGACCGCGTTGCGGCGGTAGTCGGTGATCTCACACTCGATCGTGGGATGCCACAAGCCGACTCGGAGGGTCGCGGCGAAGACGGCTCCGGCACCGTGATCGGAATCTCCGATCGGTTCGAAGGCGACCACGCCGAACGCCCAGTCCGGCACGAACTGATGGTTGTCCGTATATGTGAACGCGACTTCCACCGGTGCGCCGACATCACTCGCGTACTTGAAATGGCCCATAGGCTGCTCCCTGTCCCACGGCTGCCTTAAAAGTACTACAGCAATCCTATTTATTGAGCGAACTCGTCCAATCGGTCCGCTACGAACTCGGCGATGGGCAGGGCGGAGGTGGCCGCCGGGGAGGGGGCATTGAGCACGTGAACCGAGCGTGGCGTGTGCTCGAGCAGGAAATCGTGGGCCAGCGCGCCGTCCCGCAGTACCGCCTGGGCGCGGATGCCCGCCTCCCGCGGCAACAGATCGGCGACGGTTAGCTCGGGGCAGTAGCGACGGCATTCGGCCAGGTAGCCGCGCTTGAACAGGGAGTTGCGCATTTCCCGCAGGCCGGTCCGGAGATTCGCGGCGGCCACCCGGTGAAAACCGCGGTAGCCCAGGATCTCCCGGGCGTCGCGGAGGTTCACGCTGCCCTTGCGGTAGCCCTCGCGGGCCAGGCCCAGCACCGCATTGGGCCCGACGGTCAGCGCGCCGTCGATGGTCGGGCTGAGATGGACGCCCAGGAACGGCAGTTCGGGATCGGGGATCGGATAGATCAGGGTGTTCACCAGATCGTTGCGCTCGGGCGGCAGCTGGTAGTACTCGCCGCGGAAGGGCACGATGCGCAGATCGATGTCCAGGCCCGCCAGCCGGGCCATCCGGTCCGCCTGCAGGCCCGCGCACACCACCAGACGCCGGGCCTGCCAGGTGCCGGCCGGACCGGAAACGGTTACCGCCGAGTCGGTTTCGGTAATGGCGGTGACCTCCGCGCCGAGCATGATCTCACCACCGGCGGTGCGCACCTCTTGCGCCAGCGCCCGGGTCACCCGGCCGTAGTCGATGATGCCGGTGCTCGCCACGAACAGCGCCCCGACCCCGGTGATGCGCGGCTCCCGCCGCATCAGCTCGGCGGCGTCGAGCAACTCCACCTCGACGCCATTGGCGACGGACCGCTCGTAGAGCGCGAGCATCCGCGCGTGCTCGGCGGTATCGGTGGCCACCAGCAGTTTTCCGCACACCCGGAACGGAATGTCGTGCGCCACGGCGAATTCCTTGGTGAGCTGCGCGCCGCGCACGCACAGCCGCGCCTTCAGGCTGCCGGGCTCGTAATAGATGCCCGAGTGGATGACCCCGCTGTTGTGCCCGGTCTGGTGCAGGCCCAGCTGCCCGGCCTTCTCCAGCAGCAGCAGGCTCGCCCCCGGGTGGCGTTCGAGCATGCGATGCGCGGTGGCCACCCCGACGATGCCGCCGCCGATCACGCAGTAGTCGTACACACCGGAAGTCTCACACAGCGACGGTGGCCGAGTCTTCCCCTGCCGCGCGGCCGTCCGTCTCGTGTGCGTGCGTGTCGGTGGTGTCGTGCGCGGGAGCGCCGGTCGCGGCGGCCGGGACCGGATGGCGCGCGATCTGCAGGCCGTAGTTGCCGATCGCGGGGTCCGACAGGGTCAGCGTCACGTCGCCGCGGCTGTCCACATCGGTGCGCAGCCGGGTGGTGCCGCTCGGATCGCCGTTGATGCCCAGCTGGTGCCCCAGCGGCGTGCTCAGCAGGATATCGGCGAAGGTGGCGAAGACATTGGTGTCGACGGTGAGCGTCGCCGTGTGCTGGGCCGCGGCCACCTGCGCGCCCACGTAGGCGGTGCCGAGCCGGAACTGACCGCCCAGCGGGCGGGGCGCCTCGGCCGCGGCGGCGGCGCCGGTGCCCGGGGTGCGGGCCGGAATCACCTGCACGAACGCGGGTTCCGTGCCCCGATTGGTGAAAAGTGAAGTCAGGGCGACCTTCTCGGCGATCGGCTCGGCGGACCGGACGCCCGGCTGATCGGCTCCGCGCGGGCCGAGCTCGACGAGCGCCGGATGGTTGCCCGGCGCGGCCGTGGCGAGTCTGCCCGGCTGCTGGGCCATTTCATTGGCGATGTATGAACCGGCGGCGACGGTCAGCCCGATGCTGGCCATGCTGGCGGTGACAATGGCGCTGTAGCGGAACACCTGGGCCGTACGCCGGGTCGACCGGGCGGCCTGTGTCGCGAGTTCATGCGACATGACTGGTGCGTTCCTTTCCCTCTCCCCTGGCCCCCTGCGCCCGTCCGTCCCCTTGTCCGTGGACGGCGCGACGACCCGCACCATTGAAAGTCGTACGCGCGTCCAGGTTACGGTGGCGGCGGGTAACACACGGCCCCGGTGAGAGCAGGATCACATCGGGGAAAGGTTGGGCATCAACAGGTTTTCCCCGCCGAAAGACTGGGTAAAAACCGGGTAGCGGCGAGCGCCAACTCGACTGCCATCGAAGAGACCTCCGGCCAACGGCGTCCGGTCGGCACCAGGCACGGCGCACCCAGGCTGGCGCTCGCTCGCTCCTCCTCGGGGAGCCGTGGTGATCCCAAGGGCCGGACCCTTGGAAACCCGTTCCGCCGAGAACGAAGCCCCTGTGGGAATTGGGGATTTCTGGTCGGAGGCCGGGATAGGCGGCGGGTCAGTCGAACTGACCCGCCGTTCGGCCGCTTCCGGGGGGACCAGCGAAAGCCTGTGCCAGGCCCAGCCATTCGCGGGCGTCGGCGCCCACCACGTCCAGGGCGAGATCGTCGAGATGCCGCCGCTGGGTGACGAGCTGGCAGAAGTCCAGGGCGGGACCGCTGATTCGCTGCGCGGCCTCGGCCGGGCCCCAGGTCCAGGCGCTGCCGTCGGGCGCGGTCAGTTCGATCCGGAACTCCTCGGCGGGCACGGACTTGCCATGCGTCAGGTAGGCGAAGTTGCGGGTCCGAACGCCGATGTGCGCGATATGCCGCAGGCGCGCCGTGGGTTCGCGGGTGACGCCGAGCGTGTCGGCCACGTCGTGCCCGTGCGCCCAGGTCTCCATCAGGCGGGCGGTGACCATCGAGGCCGGGCTCATGGGCGGCCCGAACCACGGCAGCTTGGTGCCCGCCGGAACCGTGCGCAGCGCCTCGACCAGGTCCGCGCGATCCTGCCGCCAAGTCGCGAGCAGTTGTGGCGCAGGGGTTTTCGCGCCCTTTTCGGCGGCCTCGTCGACGAAGGTGAGGGCCTTGGGCAGCGCCGCCTGCACCAGCTTGTCGAACTCGACCGGGTCGGTCGCGGACACCGTGGCGACCTGATCGGTCCAGTTCAGGTGGGCGATCTGATGGGCGATGGTCCAGCCGGCGGCGGGGGTGTCGCGCTGCCAGCCGTCCGGATCCAGGTCCGCGATCAGCCGATCGAGATCGGCGCATTCGGCGGTGAAGTCGGCGAGCAATGCCTCGAGGTCGGCCACCGGGTCAGCATCGCAGCCCCGCCAGAAAAATGCAAGCACGCGTGCTTGATTTCTGGCGGCTCTCGTTCCTGCCCGAAAAAGCGCCGTCTACCAGCCGAAAAGGATCAGATGCACGGCCCCGACCACCAGGCCCAGCACCGCGCCGTGCAGGTACAGCAGCCACGCGTCCTGCTCGACCGAGGCGTAGAACATCTCCATGAACTCGCCGGGCGTGAGCTGCTGCAGCTTGCGGGCCGCGAACTCGTCGATCTTCTTGGCCTGGGCGGCCGCGAATTCCGGATCGTCGGCCAGGCTCGGGGCCAGACCCACCGCGGCGGAGGTCGCGCCGACCGTCAGATTGTCGAACTGCCGCTTGCCGAAGACCGTCCGCACCACCGAGTGGGTGGGCCCGAGTTGGCGGTGGATCTCCTGCGAGATGAGCCGTTCCAGCAGCTGCCGGGTCTTGTCGCCGTTCGGGCCGTCGAGCAGTTCGCGGGCCAGGTTGGGCAGGGTCAGCACCTGGTAGGCCAGGATATTGGCGAGATCGGCGGCGGCCTCGGGCTGCCGTTTGGCCAGTAGCGCCTGCTTCCACAGGTACCGGTAGCGCGGCTGCGGGTCGCCCGGCTCGAACACCATCTTGATGGCGATGACATTGACGGCCACGCCGATGGCCGCGGCCGCGGCCAGGATGATCAGCCACGGTGGAATCCAGCCCAGCACCGGAATGCTCTGGTGCACATGCAGGTACAGCGCCAGCAGCAAACCGAAGGGCGCGCCCAGCAGGCCGATGCGGACCATGAACTTCAGTTCCGGCGCGGCGATGGTGGTGGTCAGGTCCTTGAGGATCTCCGGGTTGTCCCGCAGATACCGGATGACGAAGTCCTTGATGTCGATGAGCTGGTCGACATTGTCGCCGAGCTGTTCGAAGGCGCGCCGGGCCAGCGTCGGCAGTTCGCGTTCGATGCGCTGGTAGAGCACATTGCGTACCGACTTGGGGACCGCGCCCCACAGGTCCGGGTTCTCCTTGCTCATGATCTCGTCGACCATGTCCGGCACCTGTTTGCGGCCCACCTCGGCGATGTAGTCGGCAATGCCCTCGAGGTCGAGTTCGCGTATGAAGTCCTTGGGACTGCCGATCCGCATGATGGCCACGTCGACGCAGATGCTGGCCATCTTCTCGGCGCGCGCCGGGATGAAACCCTGGAAGCCGAGCCGCTTTCCGTCGCCGGAGAAGGTGGGCAGCACCTGCACGCGACGCGGAAGGTAAGGGTAGAGGATCTCCAGGCCGGGCACCCGGAAGCCCTGGAAGTAGACCGGCCAGAACAACATCAGCACGCCGGTCCAGTTGGTGAGCCAGCCGGCGATGGCGCTGAAGATCGGGAAGCTGATCAGATCGACGACGAGTTTGGGCTGGCCGGTCAGCTGTTCCCAGTCGAGGAACAGACCCGAGGCCAGTGTCGTCATAGCAGCGTCCCCCTGTGGCCTAGCTGATGGTGAGAAAACGGACTCCCAACACTCTCATCGGTCCGAGGCGCTGTCAAAAGGTCCTGGCCTGGAAGAACGCGTCGTGTCGCGGGGATGTTGGCAAGGTCATGCCGACGTAATCTGCGGCGGGTTCCGGAAGTGGGAATACTGGTCAATCGACCAGTAGATGCAGGCAGGAGATCAGCATGTCGCTCGACCGTCGTGGGTTTCTGACCGGCACGGCCGCCACTGCCGCCGGGGTCGCCGCGCTCGCGGCCACGGGTGCGCCCGCCCGCGCCGAGAATGCCCCGGCCACCGGCAAATTCCCGCTCCCCGACGCCGACCGCCTGCGCATTCTCGTCACCGGCGACGCGGGCACCGGCGCGCGGCCGCAGTGGCAGGTCGCCGACGCCATGCGGGAACTGCATGCGCGCGAGCCGTTCTCCTTCGCCCTCGGTCTCGGCGACAATGTCTACGAGCAGGGCCCGTGGTCCGACGACGATGCCCAGTTCGCCGCCAAGTTCGAGGACCCCAACCACGACCTCGACTTTCCCTGGCTCATGGTGCAGGGCAATCACGACAACTCCTCGATCCTGCCCGGCGACGGCGGCTGGCTGCTGCGCGGCGATCACGAGGTGGCCTATCACGCGCGCTCGGCCCGCTGGTTCATGCCGTCCCGCTATTACTCGGTGCGGATTCCGCAGGAGCAGCCGGTCGTCGAATTCTTCGTGCTGGACCTCAATCCCATCGCCGCCTACCTGCCGCCGCTCTTCCAGCCCTACTGGGCGGCCGACGGCCAGTTCATGACCGAGCAGGCAGCCTGGCTGGACCGGGCCATCGATGAGTCGCCGGCGAAGTGGAAGATCGCCTGCACCCACCACCCGTACCTCAACAACGGGCCGCACGGAAACGCCGGGGAATACGAGGGATTGAGCATCGAGCCGATCGACGGCCGCTATGTGAAGGACTTCTTCGAGGCGCACGTGCTGGGCCGGTGCCAGTTCCTGCTGTCGGGCCACGACCACTCGCTGCAGGTACTCGAACCCAACGCGGCTGCCAAGGGCACCCGGCAGATCATCTCCGGTGCGGCCGCGAAATCGGTGCACGGCGAACCGTCCACGGGTGGTAAGCACACCGCCAACGGTGCGCTGTACGAGAACTACACCGACCTCGGCTTCATGGTTTTGGACCTGACCCCCACGTCCGCCGACCTGGGGGTCTACACGGTCGATCTCTCGAACGGCGGGTCCGCCAACGTCTTCCAGCGCCGGCTCGGGTAATCCGCGGACCGTGCCGGGCGCATGAGCGGTCTAGGGCTTCAGGACGATCCGAATCGGGTTGCCTTCCTTGGATTCCAGGGAGTGCACGGCCTTGGCGGCATCGGCCAGCGGGACCACGGCACTCACGGAGCGGGAGAAGTCGACCCGGTGCAGCCCTTGCAGTTTCACCAGCTGGGTGACGTGCTCGGGCGTGGACCCGTAGTGTCCGCGCAACTGCTGCTGGAAGAAGCTGAAGGCGGTGCCGCCGGTGATGGTGATCGGCTTGTCGGTGAGGCCGACCAGCACCAGGCGGCCCTGCGGCGCCAGGCAGACCACCGCCTGCTCGCGCACCGGCGCCACGCCGGCGAAGTCGAAGGCGGCGTTCAGGCCGGTGCCGGTGGCCTCGAACACCTTGCGCCGCAGGTCCGGATCGGCCGGATCGAAGGCCAGGTCCGCGCCGAAGGACAGCGCCCGCTCCCGGGCTGCGGGCAGCGGATCCACCGCGATGATCGGTGCCGCGCCGACCATGCGCAGCAGCTGCACCCCGTGCGCGCCCAGCCCGCCGACGCCCCAGACGCCCACGGCCTCGCCGGGTTTCACCTCGGCGGTGGCGGTGATGGCCGCCCACGGCGTGGACACCGCGTCGGGAATGAAACAGGCCTGCTCGAACGGCAGGTCGTCCGGAATCGGCACCAGGGTGTCGACCCGCGCCAGGGTGTATTCGGCCCAGCCGCCGTCGTAGTCCACGCCGCGGGTGAAGGTGGCCCCATTGCGAAGCTCCCCGGCCTGCAGCAATACGCGATCCCCCACCTTCGCGGTGGTCACTCCCGGCCCGAGCGTGTGCACGGCTCCCGCGACTTCGTGCCCGAGCGTCACCGCGTCGTCGCGCAGGAACAGTGGTGTCAGCGTGCCGTCGATGAGGTGCACGTCGGAGAGGCACACTCCCGCCGCCTCCACCTTGACCAGCACATGGTCCGGTCCCGGCTCCGGAATCGGCACCTCCTCGAGCTTCAGTCGGCGGTTCGGCCCCAGGTGTAGTCGTGCGGCCAGCATGGTCATCGATGACTCCTCGCGGTATCCGATTCGGGCGGCCCCTCCCCGGCGCCATGGTAGGCCGGAGCCGCGCTGGTTCGGGCGGTTTGCCCGAACCGCCGAGTCGGTGCGGCGCTCAGTGCACGCTGTCGGCGGGCAGGTGGGCGGTGAGGAATTCGGTGATGATGGCGGTGACGTCGGGGGCGCGTTCGAGCATGGGGACGTGGCCGCAGCCGTCGAGGTATTCGGCGCGGTCGGGGCGCAGTCGCGCATTGACGGTGCGCCCGGCCGCCGCGGAGAGGACGCGGTTCTGGTTGCCCCAGATGACACAGCTCGGCGGCAGGTCGTCGCGATCGGGCCAATCGTCGAGTGTCGCAAAGGAAGACAGGTCGCGGACCAGGTAGATCAGTGCCCGCGCCGGGAAGCCGGAGGACAGGGGCGCCACGTACGGACATTCGCGGTAGGCGCGCCGGGTGGTGAACCAGGATCGGGCGGTGCGGCGGGCGACCCAGCGCGGGGTGTGCCAGCCGCTCAGCTTCCGGGCGGAGTCGTCCGGCAGCGCTCGGGCCAGGCGTGCCGCCTGCCGCCAATCACCGTGCATGGCAGTGGATTCGGTGAGCGGATTGATCGCCACCACCGCCCGGATCAGCTCGGGATGCCGCCGGGCCAGCGTCAGGCCGACCGCCGAACCGACGCAGTTGCCGACCAGTCCGACTTCGGTGAGCTCGTGGTGTTCGATGAACGCGCGGATCAGTTCGGTGTAGCACTCGAGCGTGTACCCGTCGGCGGGCCGGGAGGAGGCGCCGTAACCGGGCAGATCGACCGCGTAGACCTGGTATGCACGGGACAGCGCCGCGATCTGGGGTGTCCAGATGAGATGGGAGGACCCGGCGCTGTGCAGCATCACCACCGGCGGACCGGATTCCCCCTGCCGCACATACGCCATCCGGGTGCCGTCGAATGTGAAGTCTTCCATGACACTCCAACAACTTCGTTGCCAGTGTTCGATTCATGGTCCCGCAAACCGGTTCAGTGCGAGCCGATTTCGGTGAGCCCGCGGTCGAGGAAGCGGATCATCCACTCGAAACTGTCCTCGGAGTCGTTGCTCCACTGGAAGCCGTCCGACGCCTGCAGGGTGGCGAAGCCGTGGAAGAGGCAGCGCAGCGTGCGCTGGGCGTGCACCATCTCCTGCTCGCCGACCCCGTAGCCGCGCAACACCGCCGCCATGGAGTCCAGCACCCGCGAACCCGACTGCAGCAGTGGGTCATCCGGTCCGATGAACTTCGCGCCGACGGTCGCGGTGTACCGGCCAGGATGCTCGACCACGTAGTCGCGGAAGGCATTCGCGAAGGCGGCCAGGGCCGCACTGCCGGACAGCCCGTGCATGGCGTCGCGGACCCGCTGGTCGACTTCGGCCATGGCGAGCGCGGCGATGCCGTGCTGCAGGTCGGCCAGGCTCTCGATGTGCTTGTACAGCGAGGGGGTTCGCACCCCGAGCCGCTGCGCGAGGGCCCCGAGCGCCAGATTGCCGAAACCGACCTCGTCGGCGAGGGCGGCCCCCGCGGCGACGACGTCGGTCCGGCTCAAACCCACCCTAGGCATGATGTTCCTTCAGGAACGGCAGGATCAGCTCGGCCACCCGGTCGGCGGCCTCGAACTGCGGGTAGTGGCCGGTGCCCTCGACCAGGCCCAGGCTGCCCAGTCCGGCCGGCAGGGCGGCGACGATGCGCTGACCTTCGGCCTCGGGGCTCGGGAAGTCCGGGTCGGCGGTGCCCATGATGATGAGCGCGGGCTGGGTCACATTGGGCACCTGGGCTTCCGCGTCCGCGGGGGTCGACTGCCCGGTCTTCATGAATTCGGCGAACCGGCCCGGCTCGCGCAGCTTGGCCGCGACCTCGGCCAGGTAGTCGTCGAGGTCGGCGGGCTTGGTCGGGATGGCCACCTTCAGGTACTTCAGCCACTGGCTGAGGCTCTTGAACATCATGGTGCCCATCAGCGGGATCATGCCGCTGCGGTGGCGAGAGTTGGTGAGAAGCGCTGCGATGTCAGCCTTCTGGGTCAGCGTGAACGGGTTGATCTCGACAATGGCCCGCACCAGGTCCGGCCGCTGCGCCGCCGCGATGGTGGCCGACCCGCCCGAGAGCGAGTGGCCCACCACGATGGCCGGTCCGCCGCCCAGCTTGTCGATGACCGCCAGCAGATCATTGGCGACATCGGTGCGGCTGATGGCCTCCTTGCCGGTGACCGAGGCCCAGTCCATGCTCGACTCGCCGTGACCGCGCATATCGGTGTTGACGACCCGGTATCCGGCCGCCGCCAGCAGCGGCATCAGGTGCCGGTTGGCATTGCGATTGATCCCCATGCCGTGCGACAGCACGACCAGCGGACCCTCACCCATCTCGTCGTAAGCGATCCGGCCACCGTCGATGTCCACGTACTGCGTCATGGTCTTTCACTCTCTGGGAGTAGCTAACTGCGATAGCCATAAAGCTAATAGCTTTAGCTGACGCCGTCAACCCCTATCCGGAAAATCTGTCCGACCGGCGCGGCGCAACCGTGTTCTAGGCGTTCGGCCGCGGTCCGCAGGTTGGCCAGCCATGCCTCCAGCCCGGCGCCCAGGCATCGGGTCGAGGTCGGCACATCCGTTTCGACCTGGGTCCCGTTCCAGTTCTCCTCGGTGCGCACCAGCACCCCGCTGTCGACCAGGGTGAAGGTCCAGACGCGAATGCCGCCGTCGATGCTCATCCCGTCGCCGACCGCCGGCCCGCTCCAGCGGATGCACCGGCCGGCCTGCATCTGCTGGACCGTGGAGGTGATGGTCAGAGATCTCCGACGAGATCATGACCTTGCTGGTCGAAGCCTTCTCCGCACTGCCCCAAGCCAATTCGACGACACCGCTCGCCGCCGATCTCCCCCCGGCCGCCCGCCGCGCCCTGTCCTTCTGGACCCGCCTGCACGGCGTCCTCTCGCTCGAACTGGCCGGCCACTTCAACGGCATGGATTTCGACCCCGCCCACCTGTTCGCCGCCGAGCTCAACTCCCTGACAGCGCGCTGACCAGCTCATATACCGCTGTTCGCGATTTCGATCCTCGATTCGAGGCATGTTCGCCCCCGGCGAACATCGGTCCGGAACAATCGGTATACCCCCCGGGTTGAGTAGGTAACGCTCAACCTTGGAAGGGGTCGAAGACGTGACTACACCAACGAACCTGCCGGTCCTGTTCCTGACCGATCCGATCGTGCTCCCCGGCATGGTCGTGCCGATCGAGCTGGACGAGTCGTCGCAGGCCGCCATCGATGCCGCCCGCGCGGGCAAGGTCAACCAGGTGCTGGTCGCGCCGCGCCTCGATGAGGGGTACGCCACCTACGGCGTCGTGGCCACCATCGAACAGGTCGGCCGGATGCGCGGCGGCGCCCCCGCGGCGGTGCTGAAGGCGGAGAGCCGGGCCAAGATCGGCCACGGCGTGACCGGACCGGGCGCGGCGCTCTGGGTCGAGGCCGAACCGGTCGAGATTCCGGCCGCCGACGGACGCACCAAAGAGCTTGCGGCCGAATACAAGAAGCTGGTCGTGTCGGTCCTGCAGCGCCGTGAAGCCTGGCAGGTCATCGACGCGGTCAATCAGATGAACGATCCGTCCACCCTGGCCGACGCGGCCGGCTGGGCGTCGTACCTGAGCAATGAGCAGAAGCGCGAGATCCTGGACACCCCGGATACCACCGCGCGGCTGCGCAAGCTGATCGAGTGGACCACTCAGCACATCGCCGAGACCGAGATCACCGAGAAGATCAGCGAGGATGTCCGCGAGGGCATGGAGAAGCAGCAGCGGGAATTCCTGCTGCGCCAGCAGCTCAACGCCATTCGCAAGGAGCTGGGCGAGGACGAGCCGGACGGCGCGGAGGACTACCGCACCCGCGTCGAGAACGCCGACCTGCCCGCGGACGTGAAGGAAGCCGCCCTCCGCGAGGTCGGTCGTCTGGAGCGTTCCAGCGATCAGAGCCCGGAGACGGGCTGGATCCGCACCTGGCTGGACACCGTCCTGGAACTGCCGTGGAGCGTGAAAACCACCGACTCCACCGATGTTTCGGCCGCTCGCGCGGTGCTGGACGCCGACCACCACGGCCTGGACGAGGTCAAGGACCGCATGGTCGAGTACCTGGCCGTCCGTTCCCGGCGGGCCGCGCGCGGCCTGGAGGTCGTCGGCGGTCGCGGTTCCGGCGCGGTGCTGGTGCTGGTCGGTCCGCCCGGCGTCGGCAAGACCTCGCTGGGTGAGTCGGTGGCCCGGGCCCTGGGCCGCAAGTTCGTTCGCGTCGCCCTGGGCGGCGTGCGCGACGAGGCCGAGATCCGCGGTCACCGGCGCACCTACGTGGGCGCGCTGCCCGGCCGCATCGTGCGCGCCATGAAGGAGGCGGGATCGATGAATCCCGTTGTCCTGCTGGACGAGATCGACAAGGTCGGCTCGGACTTCCGCGGCGATCCCGCGGCGGCCCTGCTGGAGGTCCTGGACCCGGCGCAGAACCACACCTTCCGCGACCACTACCTGGACCTGGATCTGGACCTGTCGGACGTGCTGTTCATCGCGACCGCGAACGTCATGGAGACCATTCCCGGCCCGCTGCTGGACCGCATGGAACTGATCACCGTGGACGGCTACACCGAGGCCGACAAGGTGGCCATCGCCCGAGACTTCCTGATCCCGCGGCAGCTGGAGCGCAATGCCCTGACCGCCGAGGAGGTCTCGATCACGGACGAGGCGCTGCGCGAGGTCGCCGCGAACTACACCCGGGAAGCCGGGGTGCGGCAGATGGAGCGGCTGATCGCCAAGGCGCTGCGCAAGGCGGCGACCAAGCTGTCGGAGTCGGCGGACATCGCCGAGACCGAAAGCCTGGTCAGCAAGGGCGAATTCGTGCCGGAGGGCCTGGGCTACGACCGCGAGCTGGGCTACGACGCCGAATCCGGCCCGGCCGCAGGCGGTTCCGGCAAGCTGGTGATCGGACTGGGTGACCTGAAGGACTACCTGGGCCGTCCGCGCTTCACCCCCGACGGGGTCGAGCGCACCGCGGTCCCCGGTGTCGCGACGGGTCTGGCCGTGACCGGCGCGGGCGGCGACGTCCTCTACATCGAGGCCAATGCCGCCGAGGGCGACCGCTCGCTGACCCTGACCGGTCAGCTGGGTGACGTCATGAAGGAGTCCGCGCAGATCGCCCTGACCTACGTCCGCTCCCACCTGGAAGAGATCGGCATCGAGCCGAAGGTGCTGGATCGCAATATCCACATCCACTTCCCGGCGGGCGCGGTCCCGAAGGACGGTCCGTCGGCGGGCGTCACCATGGTCACCGCCCTGGTGTCGCTGGCCCTGGGCCGCCAGGTGCGCGCGGATGTCGGCATGACCGGCGAGGTCACGCTGAACGGACGGGTGCTGCCGATCGGCGGCGTGAAGCAGAAGCTGCTCGCCGCTCAGCGCGCCGGCCTGAAGACCGTGTTCATCCCGGCCCGCAACGAGCCGGATCTGGACGAGGTCCCCGCCGAGGTGCTGGCCGCCCTGGATGTCCGCCCCGTCGCCGACGTGGCCGAGATCCTGGCCTACGCCATCGAGCCGGTCGCCGAACCGGCCTACGACGGCCGTGCGCTGAGCGCCACCGCCTGAGGTCGCGAGAACGGGAGCCGTGCGTGTTCGGTAAACGCGCACGGCTCCCGGCCATTTCGGGAGGCTCCGAACCTGACCGGGTCGTACCCTCGTTGAGGGATCCATCGTGGATCCGACGGAGGGCGAACCACATGCAACCGAACCAGCCCGGTCAGCCGAATCAACCGAACCAGCTCGATCAGGTCGCGGGTGAGCGGCTTTCGCACGCGAACCGGATCTTCACCTCGGATCTGTCGGTCAACGAGTTCGCGCTACTGCACGGGGCGGGCTTCGAACCCATCGACCTGGTGATGGGCGTGTCCGTCTATCACGTCGGGTTCCAGTTCACCGGGATCCGGCAGCAGCAGGAGCTACCGGTGCTGACCGAGGCCACCTATCGGGCGCGGTGGAATGCCATGTCGCGCATGCAGGCCGAGGCGGACTCGCTCCAGGCCGACGGGGTGGTGGGGGTGCGGCTGGAGTGGCGGCAGCACGGGGAGTCGATGGAGCATCTGGAGTTCATCGCGGTGGGGACCGCGGTGCGGTTCGCGAAATCGCCGGGCAGCTATCGGCGGCCGAACGGGCAGGCCTTCACCAGTCACCTCTCGGGGCAGGACATGGTGACGCTGATGCGCACCGGCTACGCCCCGATCGCCTTCGTCATGGGCAACTGCGTCTTCCACGTGGCGGTGCAGGGCTTCCGGCAGATGCTCAGCCAGATGGGCCGCAATATGGAGATGCCGCAGTGGACCCAGGGCAACTATCAGGCCCGCGAGCTGGCCATGTCCCGTATGCAGGCCGAGGCCGAACGGGACGGCGCGAACGGCGTCACCGGCGTCAGCGTCGATATCTCCAACTACGCGTGGGGGTATCACACGGTCGAGTTCTACGCCTCCGGCACGGCCATCCGCCGCATCGGCGACGGCGACCCGATCATTCCGCAGTTCACCCTCGGCATGAACTCGTGAGCGATTTCGATACCGGGGCCGCCACCCGCGCCATCGATGCCGCGCTCGGCGGCCCGGGCGGCCTCGGACTGGTCTTCACCGTCTTCGCGAGCGTCCCCGGGGTGACCCGGACACCGCCCCGCAAATCTCTGTTCCGCTCCGAGCCGGAGCGGGTCCAGATCGGTTCGTGGCGTTACGAGGTCACCTCCGACGAGCGGATTCGCGCGGCCCACGTGGTGGGCGGCATCGTGCTGGCCGAGGAGCTGCTGCCGGCCGCCACCATCGCCCCGCACCTGGCCCGGGCGCTCGCCGAGATCGCCGCCTCGTACGGTCCGACCGCGCTGCCCCACCTCTCGGCGGCGCTGGATGTTCTCGCGGGTCCGGGCTGAGTCAATGGCGAACAAGGGCTGAATCTACGATCGAGAGAGGGCCGGTCGGCAACCAACCGGCGAATATCCTTTGTTTCACATGAAACGAAACCCGCAGGGTCAGTAGGTTTCTCGTAGGGTGCGTAGGTGATCACCATTGCCACCTGGAACGTCCTGCACCGCGTCCACGCCGACAACTGGGACAGCGAGATGGCCGCGCGCTGGCCGCAGGAGGCGAAGCGGATCGCGGTCGTGACCGCCGCCGTCGCGGCCCGCCCCGAAGCGGTCATCGCGCTCCAGGAGGTCAGCGGCGATCAGCTGGCGAGCCTGCGGGAGGCGCTGCCCGACCGGACTTTTCACGTCCTCGACTACCCGCGCATTCCGAGCCCGCGCCGGGTGCCGAACACCCTGGCGGATCGCTCCGAACATCTCGTGCTGATCGTGCGCGGGCCGAGCCGCTTCGTCACCGCGGAGCCGCACGCGGTCGATCCGGGAAAAGGGCTGTTGGCGGCCGAGATCGACGGCATTCTGATCATCGCCACCCATGTGAGCGGGGACCGGCGCCGGACCGGCCAGTTCGAGCGCCTGGCCGCGGTCGCCGGCGACGGCCCGGCAGTTCTGCTCGGTGACTTCAATGTCGGCCGGGACGATCTCGCCGCCGCGTTCGGCGCCGGCTTCACCATTCCCGGGTTTCCGCCGGATTCCGTTCCCACCCGGCCCCGGACGGCTGGTTCGAAATCCCAGTTCATCGATCATGTGGTCGCGCGCGGCGTGCCGGTGCGCGGTGTCGCGGTCGAGGATGTGGCCGGGGCGTCCGACCACAACCTCGTGCGCGCGATCGTCGGCTAGAACTCGCCCGCGACCCCGAGAACCGTTCGGCCGGAGTGGGTTCCGTCCAGGATGGCGCGCAGCACCGACTCCGCCTCGGTGATGGGTGCGAAATTCTCCAGCAGCGACAGATGCCGGGGCTTCAGGTCCTTGGCCAGCCGTGCCCACAGCTCACGGCGCTGGGCGATCGGGAAGTGCGCGGAGTCGATACCGATCAGGGACACGCCGCGCAGGATGAAGGGCATGACCGTGGTAGGCAGGTCGGAGCCGCCGGTCAGGCCCGAGACCGCCACCGCGCCACCGTATTTGACGGTGCTCAGAATGTGGGCCAGCGAGGTCCCGCCCACGCTGTCGACGGCGGCCGCCCACTGCGCCTTGCCGAGCGCGCGCAGCTTCTCGCCCTCGCCCGGCTGCCGGCCGATGACCGAGGCGGCGCCGAGCGCCGAGAGCAGTTCGCCCGCACCGAGTTTGCCGGTGGAGGCCACCACCTCGAATCCGAGCCCGGACAGGATGTCCACCGCCACACTGCCGACGCCGCCGGTCGCGCCGGTGACCAGCACCGGGCCGGAGTCGGGGGTGAGACCGCGGTCGAGCAGCGCCTGCACACTCATGGCCGCGGTGTAGCCGGCGGTGCCGATGGCCGCCGCCTCGCGCGGGGTCAGGCCGTCCAGCTTCACCACCCACCCGGCCGGGATCCGTGCGTACTCGGCGAAACCACCGTGGTGGGCGACGCCGATGTCGTAGCCGTGCGCGACGACCAGGTCGCCGGGCGCGAATTCCGGATCGGTGGAGGCCACCACCTCACCGGTGAGGTCGATGCCGGGGATGAGCGGATACTGCCGCACCACGCCGCCGCGCGGGGTGATCGCCAGCCCGTCCTTGTAGTTGGCGCTCGAGAAGTGCACCTTGATCGTCACGTCGCCCGGCATGAGGAAGTCGTCGGCGACCTCCTCCCGGATGAGGGCGATCCCACTGTCCGTTTCGTGTGCCACCATCGCCTGGAACTCCATGTCCAGAGCATAGGTCGCCACCTGCGCGGACGCGTCACCTTCGGGATCGATCGCACCCGTTACCCGGCAGGTAATCGCTTTCGTTCCCGCGCTTTGCGATTGTCGAATCAGCGATCGAATTGCGAAGGAGCGCAGCAGATATGCCGACTTTCCAGACGCGCAGGGTTACCGCTGCCGCCATGATGGACCGGCGCGGCCACGGCCGCCCGGACACCCCGGCCACCGGCTACGACGTCGATACCCGCGCCGACGATGTCGCCGCCCTGATCGAGCACCTCGACCTGCGGGATCTCACCATCGTGGGACCGAGAGTCCCGGCCTGACTCGCCCCGGCCTCGGCCGGGGGCGAAGCCCGTTGTCCTCAGGCGAACTTCGGTGCGCGCTTGCCGGTGAACGCGGCGATGCCCTCCTGCCCGTCGGCGGAATCGGCGCAGCGGGTGATGAAGGCCGCCTCGGTGTCCAGCTGCTCCTCGAGGGTGTGCCGCGAGGACACCAGCAGCAGCTTCTTCACATTGGCGTTGGATCCCTTGGGGCCGGTGGCGAATTCCTGCGCCAGGGCCTCGACGGCGCCGGTCAGCTCGGCATCGGGCACCACCCGGTGCAGCAGACCCCACTCCAGCGCCTCCGCGGCGGACAGGGTGCGGTTGGTGAGCATCAGCTCCTGGGTCTTGCGCAGGCCGATGATCCGCGGCAGGTAGTAGGACGCGCCGCCGTCGGGGCTCAGGCCGACCTTGGTGTACGCCATGGTGAAGGCGGCGGACTCGGCGGCGACGACCAGATCGCCGGCCACCGCGAGGCTCATGCCCGCACCGGCCGCGGTGCCGTTCACGCCCACGATGAGCAGCGCGTCCATGCGTGCCAGCGCCGATACCGCCCGGTGCAGGGTCCCGGCCAGCTGCTCGATGAATGCCCCGGTGTCCGCGCTGGCGGCCATGGCCCGCACGTCGCCGCCCGCCGAGAAGAACCGTCCGGCCGCGGTCAGCACCACGACCTTCACCGTGGGATCCTCCGAGCAGTAGGTGGCCGCGCGCTCCAGCTCGTCCGCGAGCGCCTGATCGATGCCATTGGCGGCACTGGGCCGGTTCAGCGTGATGCGAGCGATCGGGCCGTCGTGCTCGAACAGGATGTTCTCGTAGTCGCGCCCGCCCGTCGCCCCGCCGCCACCCCTGTGGGAATCGCTGCGCGATGCTGAGTTCATTTGAGTGCCTTCCGTCGGGTGGAACCTGATCACAGCATGGCGTACTCGACCCGGACCCCGAGCAACCGGATGGGCCGATCCAGCTCGAAGGCGTGCAGCACTTCCAGCGCCGTCTGCACGATCTCGTCCACATCGGTGGTCGGTGTGGATAGTTTTCGCTGCTTGCTCCGGGTGAAAAAGGTCTTGGTGCGCACCGTGACGCTGACCCGCCCGACGGCCCGCCCGCCCGCGACGGTCTCCTCGGCCACCTGGGTGGCCAGCCGCACCACCGCGGCATCGATCTCGGCACGTTCGGTGAGATCCTGCGGGAAGGTCTCGGATCGGCTGTGGCCCAACGGTTCTCGCGGCTCGGCGATGTCCGTGTCGCCCGCGCCGTGCCCGAGCACCCACAGATACGGCCCGGTATTGGGGCCGAATTCCGCGGCGAGCACCTTCCGGTCGGCGGCGGCCAGGTCGGCCACGGTCTCGATCCCCAAGCCGCTCAGGCGTTTCGCGATGCGCGCGCCGATGCCCCACAGCGCGGAGGTGGGCCGGTGCGCCATCAGCTCGACCCAGTTGTCCCTGGTCAGCCGGAAGATTCCGGTTCCGGTGTCCGCCGTCGGCGGTTCATCGGCCGACGGCGCCGACTTGCCGACCGCCTTGGCGAAGCCGGTGGCCAGCTTGGCCCGGGTCTTGTTGTCCCCGATGCCGACCGCGCAGGTCAGCTCCAATTCCGCGATGGCGGACCGGATCTCACGCGCCAGTTCCCCGGGATCCTCGGTGTCCACCGCCAGGAACGCCTCGTCGAAACCGAGCACCTCGACCCGGCCGGGGAAGGTGCGCAACAGAGCCATGATCTCCTCGGACGCCTCGGCGTAGCCAGCGAGGTCCTGGGGCAGGAAGACGGCGTCGGGGCAGATCCGCGCGGCCGTGCGCAGCGGCATGCCCGCTCGCACCCCGAAGGCCCGGGCGGGATAGGACGCGCAGGACACCACCTTGCGAGGTTCGGCCGGATCGCCGCTCCCGCCCACGATGATCGGCTGCCCACGTAGCTCGGGATGCCGCCGGAACTCGACCGCGGCCTGGAATTGGTCGAGGTCGACGTGCAGCAGCCAGCGCGTCACCCCTCCGTCATACCGCATGGTCTTCCGAAAAGCCGGGAACTGCGGAAACGGTCAGCGGGAGCGGCGCAACCACCTGAGCGGCGAGCGGTAGGCGTAGCGCGCCTTCACCGCACCGGTGTCCACCTCACCCGTGACCCGGATCAGCGGCGCGCCCGGGAATCGCGGCAGCTTGACCCGGTTGGCCACCGAGCCGGCGCCCGGCTGCACGCCGTCCGTGTCGACCCGCCAGCCGCGCGGCACGATCAGCAGGATCGTCCCGGCATCGGCCTCGACCCGGATGTCGATTTCCCGCCGTGAGCACCGGGCCCGGGTGAAGTCCAGCACCAGCTTGCCCGAAACACAGTCGGCCACCAGCTGTTTGGGGACGATCCAGTCGTCGTCGGTGCGTTTGGTGCCGCCCGTCACCCGTAGTTCCATGGCAGGGGTGTCGGCGGTGGGCTGATATCGGCGGGCGCCGAACATGCGCTCGATATCGTCGACACGGGTCGCGGGCGTGTGCCGCTGCTCCTTGGTACGGGTCACCGAAACTCCTCCCCCGGCATGTGAAACGATCTTGTGGGGTATGCCATGGGAGCTCGAATTATGCCCCATAGCAGGGCATTTCGGGAGGTCAGAGCGGCCGCTGCGGCCACAACACGGTGTCGGTTCGGGCACGGCCAGATCACGATCGTGCCCGAAACGCGGACCCGCTCCGCGCGCGGTGGCGGTGACGGCTAGCGGCGGCCGAGGAAGACCGTGGTGGCGCCGAGAATGTAGATGTCCTCGCGCGCACCGATGAACGTGTCGGCGGCCGGGTCCAGCAGCGCCGCCAGGGTGGCCCGATCATCATCGCCGATACGTTCGCCGACCCGCTCGCTCAACCCGCCCAGCCAGGCGACGACGCTCTCGCGCACGGCCGGCGCGGGCGGCGCGGGGTGATCGATCAGCACGCTGAAGGAGGTCGCGTCGGCCAGCCCGGCCCGGCTCAGCGCCACATTCCAGCCGTAGGGCATGGGGGTCGCGGCGGTGATGTCGGCCCGCATCTGGGCGAAGCCCGCGTCGCGCAGGGCCAGCAGCCGGTCCTGGAGTCCGGGCGCGCCGACGCCGAGTTCCCAAGGCAGGCAACGCATCGACAGCCCTCCCTCGGCCAGCGCCAGCCAGCCGCCCGGGCGCAGCAGCCCGGCCAGGCGCGCGGTGCCCGCCTGCTGATCGGGCAGGTGGTGCACCATGCGCGAGGCCCACACCAGATCCGCGGCCGGGATCCCGGCGCCGAAGTCGGCGGCCGCGGCGTCGGCGTGCACGGTCCGCACCCGCACCCGATCGTCCCCGTCCAGCGCGACCTTCACGGCCTGCTGGGCCGCCTCGAGCAGCTCCGGCACCGCGTCCACGATCACCAGACTCCCGCCGCCGCGGGCCAGCAGTTCCCGCGCGAACGCGACACTCTGGCCGCCCGCCCCCGCGCCGATGTCCAGCACGGTCGCTTCCACGCCGGCCGGGATCAGGGCGACCAGCCGCCGCGCGATCTCGGCATTGGCGTCGGCCGACATGGCGTCATCGCGCCGGAGATCATCGACCATGGCCGCCCAGTCGATCCCGTCGTGGGTGTGTCCGTGGCCGTGCCCATGTCCGTGGCCGTGCCCATGTCCGTGGCCGTGCCCATGTCCGTGACCGTGGGAATGCGGATGTCCGTGCGTGCCTGCCTGTTCGTGCGAGTGAGCGCTCATACTCCGACGCTATCGGCGCGCACCCGGACGGCTCGAATCCTTTTGCCGATCCGGCAAGGTGTCCGGTCCGATCGGACTGCCGAGCGTCGGGTTCGATCAGACTGTCGCCGTGGCACCGGAATCGGCGAACTGGGTGCGGTAGAGCTCGGTGTAGCGGCCGTCCGCGGCGAGCAGTTCGGTGTGCGTACCGCGCTCCACGATGCGGCCGTGCTCGAGTACCAGGATCTGGTCGGCATTGCGGATGGTGGACAGCCGGTGCGCGATGACCAGGGCGGTGCGGCCGTCGAGAGCCTCGGCCAGCGCCTCCTGCACCGCGGCCTCGGAGGTGGAGTCCAGCGAGGCGGTGGCCTCGTCCAGGATCACCACGCGGGGCTGCTTGAGCAGCAGCCGGGCAATGGTCAGGCGCTGGCGTTCCCCGCCGGAGAGCCGATAGCCGCGCTCACCGACCACGGTGTCCAGGCCGTCGGGCAGCGACTCGATCAGCTCGCGTAACCGGGCGCGCTGCAGCGCATCCCACAGCTCGTCCTCGGTGGCCGCGGGGCGGGCGAGCAGCAGATTGGCGCGAATGGTGTCGTGGAACAGGTGCCCGTCCTGGGTGACCAGGCCGACGGTGTCCTGAATCGACTGCCCGGTCAGCTCGCGCACATCCATGCCGCCCAGCAGCACCGCACCGGAGTCCACGTCGTAGAGCCGCGAGACCAATTGCGCGATGGTGGATTTCCCGGCCCCGGAGGAGCCGACCAGCGCCACCATCTGCCCTGGCTCGGCCCGCAGCGAGACATCGTGCAGCACCTCCTCACCGCCGCGGGTGTCGAGCGTCGCCACATCCTCCAGCGAGGCCAGCGAGACCTTGTCGGCCGACGGGTAGCCGAAGGTGACGCCGTCCAGTTCCACCGCCACCGGGCCCGCGGGCACCGGCACCGCCAGCGGCGAATCCTCGATCAGCGGCTTCAGATCCAGCACCTCGAAGACCCGCTCGAAGCTCACCAGCGCCGACATCACATCCACCCGGGCGCTGGCCAGCGCGGTGAGCGGCGAGTACAGCCGGGTCAGCAGCAGCGAAAGGGCCACCACCGCACCGGGTTCCAGCTCACCCTTCAGCGCCAGATAGCCGCCCAGCCCGTAGACCAGCGCCAGCGCCAGCGCCGAGACCAGGGTGAGCGCGGTGACGAACACCGTCTGCAGCATGGCCGTGCGCACCCCGATATCGCGCACCCGCCCGGCTCGCAGCCCGAACTCCGCGGACTCCTGCCGCGGCCGGCCGAACAGTTTGACCAGCGTCGCGCCCGGCGCGGAGAACCGCTCGGTCATCTGGGTGCTCATGGAGGCGTTCAGCCCGGCCGCCTCGCGCTGGATGCCGGCCAGCCGCTCGCCCATGCGCCGGGCGGGGACGACGAAGACCGGCAGCAACACCAGGGCGAGCAGGGTGATCTGCCACGACAGCCGCAGCATCACGGCCAGTGTGAGCACGAGGGTGACCAGGTTGGTGACGACCCCGGACAGGGTGGTGCTGAACGCGCGTTGCGCCCCGATAACATCATTGTTGAGCCGGCTCACCAGTGCGCCGGTCCGGGTGCGCGTGAAGAACGCGATCGGCATCTTCTGTACGTGATCGAACACCGCGGTGCGCAGATCGAAGATGAGCCCCTCTCCGATGCGCGCCGACAACCACCTGATCACCAACCCCAAGCCGGCATCCAGCACCGCAACCGCCGCGATGATCGCGGCCAGCGTGATCACCGTGCGCGGCGCGCCGTGCCCGACGATGGCGTCGACCACTCGCCCGGCCAGGACCGGGGTGGCCACCGCCAGCAGCGCCGACACGATGCTGAATACCAGGAACGCCACCAGTTGCCGGTGGTGTGGCCGCGCGAAGGCGAGGATCCGCCGGGCAGTGGCCAACCGCAGCGGTCGCTGCTCTGTGGGCGCGTTCATCTGCCGATACAGCTGATTCCACGCCACGGATTCGATACTCATCCCCGCTCCTCACCGGTCACGGGGTTCATCGAACCCCGCTCCACCGACACTAATACCTCAACAAAGGTTGAGATCAAGTCCATCCGCCCAGCCCAGCGGTTCGCGTTGAGCGAAATCCGCCGCCCGCCACCGGGCCGGATCGGCGAAGCCTCGCGATGGCGCGCATAGGGTTGGGGCGTGAGCGAGGCGTGGGAGCGAGCGTTGCGCGCGGTGATCACCGGTGAGGTCGACACCGGCCCCCGGCGGCGGGCCGAGTACTCCTCGGACGCCTCGAACTACCGGATCCTCCCGCGTGGCGTGGTCTTCCCGCGCGATGCGGCCGATGTGCGGGCGGCCCTGGATGTGGCGCGCGCGGAGGGGCTGACCGTCACCGCGCGCGGGGCGGGCACCTCGGTGGCGGGCAATGCCATCGGACCGGGCCTGGTCCTGGACTTCAGCCGCCATATGAACGCCATCCTCGACCTCGATCCGGAACGGCGCACCGCACGGGTGCAGCCCGGGGTGGTGCTGGCCGCGCTGCAGCGGCGCGCGGGCGCGCACGGGCTGCGCTTCGGCCCGGACCCGTCCACCCAGAACCGGTGCACGCTGGGCGGGATGATCGGCAACAACGCCTGCGGGCCGCGCGCGGTGGCCTGGGGCCGCACCTCGGATACGGTGCGCGAGTTGCGGATTCTCGACGGGATGGGCATCGAGCGCACCCTGGGCGCGGACCTGTCCGTGCTCGCGGGCCTGCCCGAATTCACCCGCACCCACCTGGCGCTCATCCGCACCGAGCTGGGCCGGTTCGAGCGGCAGGCGTCGGGATACGCGCTGGAACATCTACTGCCGGAACGCGGTTCGACGGTGGCCAAGGCATTCGTCGGCACCGAGGGCACCTGCGGGCTGCTGCTGGACGCCACCGTCGGGCTGGTTCCGGTGCCCGCGGCGACCGTGCTGGTGGCGCTCGGCTACCCGGATATGCCGGCGGCCGCGGACGATATCGCCGCGATCATGGCGGTGCGGCCCATTGCCGTGGAGGGCATGGACGCGCGCCTGGTCGACGTGGTGCGTGCCCATCGCGGCGGGGTGCCCGATCTGCCGCGCGGCGGCGGCTGGCTGTTGATCGAAATCGACGGTGAGACAGGGGAACAGGCACGGGACAAGGCGGAGCTGCTGCGCGGGAGCGCGCACGCGCTGGATTCCCGCCTGGTCACCGACCCGGCCGAGGCGCAGGCGCTGTGGGGCATCCGCGCCGACGGCGCCGGTCTGGCCGGCCGCACCCCGGACGGCCGTCCGGCCTGGCCGGGCTGGGAGGACGCCGCCGTGCCGCCCGACCGCCTCGGCGACTACCTGCGCGAATTCGAGGCGCTCCTCCGGGACCACGGCCTGGACGGCCTGCTCTACGGCCATTTCGGTGACGGCTGCATCCATGTGCGCCTGGATCTGCCGATAGCCGATGCGCCGCAACGCTTCCGGAGCTTCCTCGAGGACGCGGCCCGGCAGGTGGTGCGGTTCGGCGGCTCGCTCTCGGGCGAGCACGGCGACGGCCGGGCGCGTTCGGATCTGTTGCGGTTCATGTACTCCCGGGAGGCCCTCGACGCCTTCGCGGGCTTCAAGGCGCTGTTCGACCCCGACGCCGTGCTGAATCCCGGTGTGCTCGTGCATCCCCGCCCGATCGATGCCGACCTGCGCCTGGCCGGGCTGCGCCCGCTGCCCACGACCGGTGGTTTCACTTTTCCCGCCGACGGAGATCTGGTCACGGCCGTGCATCGCTGCGTCGGAGTCGGCAAGTGCCGGGCCGACACTCACGCCGCGGGCGGGTTCATGTGCCCGTCGTATCTGGCCACCGCCGACGAGAAGGACAGCACCCGCGGCCGCGCCCGGGTGCTGCAGGAGGTGGTCCGGGGCGCGCTGGATTGGCGGTCGGACGCGGTCGCCGAGTCGCTGGATCTCTGCCTGTCCTGCAAGGCATGCCATTCCGACTGCCCCGCCGGTGTCGACATGGCGACCTACAAGTCGGAGACCCTGTACCGCCGCTATCGGCGCAGGCCGCGCCCGATCGACCACTACACCCTGGGCCGCCTTCCGCGCTGGCTCGGACCGGCGACTCGGCTCCCCCGGCTGGTGAACGCGCTCGGTGCGGCGGGACCGCTGCGCCGCCTCGGCCTGCGGTTGTCCGGAATGGATCCGCGTCGCGAGGTGCCCACGGTGGCACACAGGAGTTTCCGGCGTTCCTGGCGGCAGCCGGTGCGCACCGGCGACTCCGCACCCGGGGTGATGCTGTGGATCGACACCTTCACCGATGCCTTCGATCCCGAGATCGCCGGTGCCGCCGTGGAATTGATCGAGTCGCTGGGCCACCGCGTGCGCATCCCCGACTCCCGGGTCTGCTGCGGTCTCACCTGGATCAGCACCGGCCAGCTGGACGGCGCGCGGAAGCGGCTGCGCGCCACCGTCGATGCCCTGGCCGCGCATGTCGGCGCGGGCGGGGTGGTGGTCGGGCTGGAACCGTCGTGCACGGCCGCTCTACGCGACGATCTCCCGCGCCTGCTGCCGGAGGATCCGCGGGCGGCAGCCGTGGCGGGCGCGGTGCGCACCCTGTCGGAATTCCTGGAGGGCGAGCCCGGCTGGCGGCCGCCGGACCGCAGGGGCCACACCGTGCTGGTGCAGCCGCACTGCCATCAGCATGCCGTGCTGGGGTTCGCGGCCGATCGCCGAATACTGCGCGGCACCGGTGCGAAAGTGATCGAGATCTCTGGTTGCTGTGGACTTGCTGGAAATTTCGGAATGCAGCGCGGCCATTACGATGTATCGGTCGCGGTCGCCGAGAACGGCCTGCTCCCGGCGCTGCGTGCGGCGCCCGTGAATTCGATCTTGATAGCCGACGGTTTCTCCTGCCGGACCCAGGCCGCACAGCTGGCCGGCCGCCCGTCCCGTCACCTGGCCCAGTTCCTGCTGGACCGGCCGTAATCTGTACGGACTGGCCATGATCGGCATGTTTCGGTCACGATCGGCGCAGACGAAGGGGCACCCGCCGTGGCGGGTGTCCCTTCCCTCATCGTCAGCTGCCGAACGGCAGCGTGCCGGGCGCAATCTGGTAACCGCTACTGCCGGCGAAGATGTTTCCCCAAACGCCGAGCAGGAAATTGATCAGGTTGGTAATCATGCCGAGTACCTCCAGTGCCGGATGTCATCAGTTTGCTGAGCAACCAAGACAATCGGAATGAACATCGCCGCCGTCGATCTTCGCGTTACCAATAGAATGGCGCGGTGACTGCAGCGCCGCCCGGAACCGATCGGATGACGGTTGAGCGCGCCCGCACCCTCCGTTCGGATCGGCCGCTGGATCTGGCTGCCACCATCTCCCCGCTGCGGCGCGGCTTCGGCGATCCCTGTCACCGCGAGACCCCCGACGGCTCGCACTGGCACGCCTCCCGGCTGCCCTCGGGGGAGGTCACCTACCGGCTGCGGCAACTCGATCGGCAGACGGTCGACGCCCGCGCGTGGGGTCCGGGCGCGGAGGAGTTCCTGGCGGGGCTCCCCGCCATGCTCTGCCTGGACGAGGATCTCAGCGATTTCGCCCCCGAGCATCCCAAGGTCGCCGAGGCGCACCGCCGCAATCCGGGTCTGCGCATGCTGCGCACCGGCCTGGTGTGGGAGGCGCTGGTCCCGGCGGTGCTGGAGCAGAAGGTGCACACCAGGACCGCCCACGACTCCTGGCGGAAACTGGTGTGGCGCTACGGAACTCCCGCCCCCGGTCCGGCCCCGCAGGGCCTGCGGATCATGCCCGACGCCGAGACCTGGCGGCACATCCCGTCCTGGGTCTACCATCGCGCCAATGTCGGCCCGCAGCGTTCGAAAACCATTGTGCTGGCGGCGCGTATCGCACCGAAGCTGGAGCAGGCCGCCGGGCTGAGCCGCGCCGACGCCGCGCAGCGGCTGCGCACCGTGCCCGGGATCGGGGTGTGGACGGCCGCCGAGATCGCCCAGCGCGCCTTCGGTGATCCGGATGCCCTCTCGGTGGGCGATTTTCATCTCGCGGCCACCGTCGGCTGGACGCTGCTCGATCGGCCGATCGACGACGACGAGATGGTCGAATACCTGGAACCCCTGCGCCCGCACCGGTATCGCGCCGTGCGGCTGCTCGGCCTGGCCGGGTTCGCGCGCAAACCGAAGTTCGGCCCGCGCACGCCCTACACCGATCACAGTCGCATCTGAGCGCCGATCACCGCTGGGCGGCCGCCGCGTCGGCCTCCCGCTGCGCCCGGGTCAGCGCGTCCGGGACGGGGATGCGGCCCAGGTACATCTCGTCGAAGATCGGCGTCATCGCGTCCAATGCGGCCGGGAATCCCGCGCCCCCGCCCGCCGCGATCTGCTTGTCGCGCAACACATCGAAGAACGGCGACACGTCGACCCCGTGCCGGGCCCAGTAGTCCCGGTACACCTGTTGTTCGGACACCACGGCCGGAATCGTCGCCCCGTCGATGCCGAGGTAGCGGTTGCCCGCCGCACTACCCAGCCAGGCCAGCACCCGCCGCACCGCCGCGGGGTGCGGGGTGGCGGCATTGCCCGCGAGTCCGATGGCATTGTCGGCGCTCACCCGCCCGGCCGGGCCCGCGGGAATGATGGCCAATCCCCAGTGGAACCCGGCATTCTGGGCAATCGTGGCCAGAGTGAAGGTGCCCGACTGGAACAGCGCCATCCGGCCCTGGAGGAAGGCGTTCTTGGCGAAGTCGCCGCTGGCGACGTCGCCTCTGGCATTGGTGTCCGCGGCCGACGGGGACAGCCGGTCGGCGACCAGCCCCACCGTGTAGCCGAAGGCGTCCCGTCCCTGTGGGGAATCGAAGGCGAACCGGCCGTCGCGCTGGAGCTGCCCACCGGCCGAGCCCAGATACGGCAGCGTGATGGATTGAAAGTCGTTGGCGGCGTTGTACGGCCACTCCGATACCGGGGCCAACCGCCGCAGCAGCGGCCGGAAGGTATCCCGCGCGGGGTCGGGGCTCCAGCGCGCCGCCGTGACCTCGTCCGGATCGACCCCGGCCTGTGCCAGCAGGTCCCGATTCACGTACACGGCGGTCCCGCCATCCACGAATTGCGGTACCGCCCACAGCTTTCCGGCGCGCGTGTACTGGGTGACGGCCAGCGGGTCCCAGGCTCGGGCCGCCTGCGATCCCAGTGCCGCACCGATATCCATCAGGTGCCCGCTATCGGCGTAGTCCTCGTAGAGGTTGGTCCAGAACAGGTCGTCGGCGATCCCGCCCGCCACATCCAGCCGTAGCTTCTGCGCGTAGGAAGCCCACGGCACCACGGTGATTCGCACCTCGACATCGGGATTGCCGCGCTGGAACTCGTCCAGCGAGGCCCGATACGCGGAGACGAAACTCTGATCCCAGATCCGCAGTTGCACCACCGTGCGCCCGCCGCTCGACACATCGCGACCCAGCCACAGGGCCGCGGCCACCAGCAGCACGGCGACCACGACCAGCCCGAGCACGGCCCGCGTCGAATCCTTGATCCGGATCCCTGTCATTTGATCCCCGTCACCGCGATGGAGGCCAGGACCTGCCGCTGGAACACCACGAACAACAGCACCAGCGGAGCGATCGCCAGCGTGGTGGCGGCCATGATCAGCGTCCACTGCGCGTTGTACTGGGTCTGCATACTTGCCGTGGCCACGGTCAGCACCTGCCATTTGGGGCCGGACGCGGCGACCAGCGGCCACATGAAGCTGTTCCACTGCGAGACCACGGTGATGACGGCGAGGGTGGCCAGGATCGGCCTGCTCATCGGCACCACGACGCTCACCAGGATGTCGAGGGTCGAGGCCCCGTCCATCCGCGCCGCGTCGATGATCTCCCCCGGAATGGCCCGGAAGTACTGGCGCAGCAGGAAGATCGCGTACGGCGAGCCGAACAGGAACGGCAGCACCAGCGCCCAGAAGCTGTTGAGCCAGCCCAGCTTCGCGAACATCAGGTACAGCGGCACCAGGGTGACCGCGCTGGGCACCATCATGGTCCCGAGATATACCCAGAACAGCACGTCACGACCGGGAAAACTGGTGCGCGCGAAGGCGTATGCCGCCATGGTCGAGGTGACCAGCTGCCCGCAGGTGATGCAGACCGTCATCAGTGCGGTGACCGCGACCGCCCGCCCCAGCCCCTGGTCCAGCACCGTGCGGAAGTTGTCCAGGGTCGCGGGATGCGGTGTGGCCAATGGTGATTCGCTCGCGAACTGCTTCGGCGTCTTGACTGCGGTCAGGGCGCTGAGCACCAGCGGAGCCACCGTCAGCAGCGCCCCGAGGATCAGCGCCGCGTACGCCGCCACGGCTCGGGCCGCCGCCCGCCGTTCAAAACTCATAACGCTCCGCCTCCCCGCGCTCGGTCCGATCCCGGAAGTATCGGTGCTGCACGACCGTGATCACGAACATGACCGCGAACACCACCACCGCCATGACCGCGGCCCGCCCTGGATGCGCGGCCTGGAACGCCTCCGAATACATCCGCATGGCAACCACATCGGTGTGATGGTCGGGCCCGCCCCGGGTGAGCGCGTACACCGCGTCGAAGGTCTGGAAGACGCTCAGCACCCCCGTGACCAGGACGAAGAACATGGTCGGGCGCAGCAGCGGCAGGATCAGCCAGCGAATGCGCCGCCAGCCGGTGGCCCCGTCCAGCGCGCCCGCGTCCAGGATCTCCCCGGGTATGGCCCTGATCCCGGCGACGAAAAACAGAGCCACATAACCGACATTCATCCACACGATCACCGCGGCCACCGCCGGCAGCGCCAGCGTCGGCGAGCTCAGCCACTCCACCCGCCGTCCCAGCAGCGCGTTCAACGCCCCGCCCGTGGGTGCGAAGATCCACTGCCACACCACCCCCACCGCCACCGGCGCACACATCCACGGCAGCGCGTACACCGCCCGCAGCACGGTCCCGCCCCGCCCGCGCCGCGCCAGCACGGCCGCCACCGCGAACCCCAGCGCCGTTTGCACCGGCACCACCAGCGCCGTCAACGCCAGCGTCACCAGCAGCGAATGCCCGAACTGCCGATCCGCGAGCACCGACCGCCAGTTGCTCGCCCCGGTGAATTCGATGGGCCCCAGCAGATTCCAGCTGTGCACACTCAGCCACAACACCACCGCGATCGGCACCAGCAGGAAACACCCGACCCCGATCAGGCTCGGCAGCAGCAGCGCATAGCCCACCGCCGCCTGTCTGCGCCGGGCCGAACCGCGGCGAACCGTCCGATCCATGATCAGCGACGCTACCGGTCCGCTCCCGGCGGCAGCGCCCTCCCACGCCCGATCTGCCCGATATTGCGCTGTGCGCGATGCGATTTCGAGATGGCGTCCCACCCGGTGCCGGGCGACGGCGCATGATAGTTTGTGCCGCGCTCGTTCATAGCTATGACGGCGAGGCTGGCCACGACAGGGCAGGGGACGGCGTCGATGAGAATCAAGCCACGGGAACAGATCCTCGGAGTCTGGCGGTCGCTGCTGACCGCGTGTTATCAGGATGGGGAGTGGGTGTGGGGCGGCCGCAACGGCTCCAACTCCATCAGCGACGCCGAACAGCTGCTGTGCCTGCTGTACCCGGCGACCGAGATCGACGGCTTCGGGCTGGAGCATCCCGACGAGATCGCCGACGACATCCGCGAGGTGCTCTCCCCCCTCGGCGACAATGGCCTGCGCATCGGCGAGCGCGTGGTCTGGCTGCTCGAGCAGTACATCGACCGCCACACCGACCGAGACCCCGACTCCGACGCCGCCCTGCCGAATTTCGCCGCGGGTAGCTACCTGTCCTCCTCCGACGGCGCCGAGCCGACCCCGGCGCAGCGCACGCTCGAGGTCGTCGACTCCTATTCCATGTCACTGACCCTGTGCCTGGCCGCGCTGAAATTCCTGCGCGGATTCAGCGGCCCGGTCGCCGAACTGGCCGTGGGCCGGCGGATCAAGCTCGCCGTGGACCTGGGCCCGCGCATCGAGGCTCTCGACGCGCTCATCAATGTCCGGCTCACCGCCGCCATGGTGGGCCTGATCCGCAGCTTCGTCGTGAATACGGTCTCGCCCAAATCCGCCGCCGGGCAGGCCATGCTGTCGATGCTCAACCAGACCGGCGGTTCCCCCGACGCGGTGGTGCACGCCGTGCAGCAGCGCCTGGACCGGGTGCGGATCCGGCTGCGCAACGACACCACCCTCAGCCAGGTGGAGGGCGTCGACCTGGACAGCGGCGACATGCTGTTCGAATGTGGTTGGAGCTGGGCCATTGTGCGCAAGGCCGCGTCGATCGACTTCGTGGACATGCCCATCGCGGATCAACCCGGTCATGCCGTCGCCCGGCCCTACCTGCACTTCACCGTGGTGGCGCTGGACGGCATCAACGACCTCACCTCGGTGCGCACCCGTGAACTCGACCTGCTCAACGGCCAGCAGCGCCGCCTGGCCGAGGCCCTGCAGCTGCGCTGGGATCTGGCCCAGCGCTACTGGGCGGCGGTGGCGCGCTTCGGCACCGGGCGCTGGCCGCTCGAGGACATTCCGTGGCGTACCTCCGACGGCGAGGAATCGGACTACTTCAGTCTCATCGTCTCCGCGGTGCTCATGCAGGATCTGCTCAACCGCGACGCCAATGACGACGATCTGGACCGCGCCGCAACGATTTTCGACGAGCTGGCCCGCCGCGGCCGCATCGTGCGCCGCTTCACCGCCGACGATCCGGCCCGCGCCATGCACACGCCGGGCGTGAGTCTGCGCCTGCTGGGCAGCGAGGCGCTGGACGGCCCGCTGCTGCTGTGGACGGTCTCCGATTACGCCACCGTCCTTTTGAAGCGCACGCTGCAGGCCGCACGGCTCTCCGGCACCATCGAGACCCGCGACCAGCTGATGACGCTGGCCCAGGCCACCATGGATCACCTCGACCTGCGCGCCTTCCGCGAAGGACCGGCCACCGGCCTGTGGGACGATCCCAGCCGCATCTTCGGCGGCCCCGAAAACCACCTGCCCTCCTGGTATCTCACCGAGCGCGTGGTCGAGTGCATGGTGACCGCCGCGCGCCTGTACCGGGAACCGCCGCTGCGGGCGCCGACCTCGGTGACCCGGGCCATGGAGCTGCTGACCGAGGCCGAGCATCTGCTCAACCGGGAGATGCTGGAGCTGAGCGAGACCGACGTGTCGGCCGGCCGCACCGCCCTGGCCCTGGCCGAGCAGCGCCTCGAACGGGCCCGCACGCTCATCGACGAGCGCCCCGGCACCGCAGTCAGTCTCGCCTCGCAGGCCCTCTTGGAACTGGACGAGCTCGCCTACGCCCGGTTCGACGCCACCAGGAGCGTGTGATCGTGCTCGTGTTCTCCTCTTCGGACAAGGGCGGCACCGGGCGCTCGGTCACCAGCTGCAATATGGCCTACTGGCTGAGCATGAAGGGGTACAAGGTCGCCTATCTGGACTTCGATTTCGGATCCCCCACCGCGGGCGGCACTTTCGAGATCAGCCGGATCGACAACGGGGTCCGGGACGGGACCGGCCTGCACGCCTATCTGCTCGACGAGAACGGGACGCCGGCGCGGCTGAGTGTGCGCTCCGAGACCGATCGGATGGAACTGAGCCGATCCCGGCATCCCTCCGGCCGGCTGGTGCTCTTCCCCGGCGATCTCGGCGGCTCCGAGTTCACCACTCTCGACGAGCGCATGATCGATCGCTGCGCCGCGCTGTTCGCCACCTGCGAGCAGGAATTCAACGTCACCTTCGTCGATCTGAGCGCGGGCCGATCCATCGCCCTGGCCCTCGCGCTCAGCGCGACCCGGCACCCGCAGCTGTCCCGCGCGGTGTGCCGCTGGCTCATCTTCCACCGCTGGACCCGCCAGCACATCGCGGCCGCCCGCGGCCTGGTGCACGACGAGCACGGTGTGCTGGCCGTCGGCGAGGCCTGGGGACACGACCGGGCCGAGCTGCTGAATTCGCTGCGCTTCGTCCGCACCGCGGTGCCCGAACTCAACCTGACCGCCGGCCTCCGCCCGGCCCAGGCCGCCTGGCTGCAGGAACAACACAACACCCTGACCCGCGCGGCCAACCGGCACGGCATGGGCGAGAGCGGGATACTGGGCAAGATTCCGGTGGAACCGATGCTGCAGTGCCGGGAACAGGTCATCCTGGATGTGGATGTGGCCGCCCACGTCGCCAATGCCGAGACCGTGGCCGCATTCCGCCTGCTCACCGAGAAACTCATGAACGACGCCGTCTGGGAACAGGTGGAGGTGCGCCGATGAGCTCCGCGACCGACTACAGCGAGGCGGGCGAACGCAATCGCGTGGCCGGCCAGCCGCTCTCGCATCTGTCCATCGAGGTCGGGCACTTCTATATGGACGAGCTGGTCGACGGCGCCGACCGGATCCACGCCCAGCTGCGCAAGGTGGCGCCCATCGTCCAGACCCAGATCGCCGCTGCCGAAGCGGAATTCGGGGCGGGTGCCCGGGTCAGCACCTGCTTCCTGGTCGACGACTACTTCTGGACCCGCACCGGCAACCGGACGCGCGATGCCCGGCGCACCGCCGACCCGCGCCACGTGCTGGAGCAGCTGCTGGCCGCCGCGGAGGAATGCGGTGTGCGCATCGACTATCTGGCGCGCGAGGCGGGCTGCGCCGAGGTGCCGTCGTTCCAGGACGGCGAACCGGTCGGCGAGCCGGTGCGGCTGGCGGAGATGATGGCCGCCCGCATCGTCGCCGAACCCGAGCGCGACAGCACCGGCCGCCGCCCGCCCACCGTCGAGTCCGGCTGGCTCTGCAATGGCCGCCGATCCTCGGAATTCGATGCGGGACAGGCCATGCGCATCTCGCGCTACCGGCCGCCGGAGGAATTCGGCGCGCGCAATCACTCCATCTTCCTGGATGTGCAGCTGTGGAGCCGCCGCCTGGAAGAAGAGGGCGATCAGCAGGTGGAGCGCACGCTCTGGTCCTGCCCCTTCCTGGCCGCCATCTGGCAGTTGCTGCGGCTGGGCCTGATTCGCAACGAGGGCGCCATGGTGGCGGCCCCGGTGCCCTGGGAGGAGCCGTGGCCCAGCGACTGGTCCCGGCTGCCCGCGGTGGTGAAACTGAATCCGAAGGCCAAACCCTTCGCGGCCTATCGGGCGCTGTCGGTGCTGCCCTACAGCTACCTGGGCATCGAGCACGCCGTGCGGGTCATCCTCGACCATCTGCAACTCGATGACGATGTGCAGGCGAAGCTCGCCGAACGCGGTGCGGGCGAACGGATTCCGGTGCAGGTGCCGCGCCGGGCCACCCACCGGTTGAACCACATCTTCCTGGGTGACGTCTGAGGTGGCCGCCCGGTGAACGAGCCGCTGGTGCTGCTGGGGGAGGTACGCACGGCACTGCTGCCCAATGCGGGGGGACTGGCGGCGCGGGAGACGACGGCGCTGCTGTCACTGCTGCCCGGGCAGCGGGTACTGATGCGGGAACGACCGCTGGCCCTGGCGATTTCGCCGGGTTCCGCCGTCGGGGTGGACTGCAGGCTGGCCACGGTGTCGGGATCGGACAGCCGCGCCATCGGGACGGTGGCGGCGCACGCGATCCTGGTGGGCGGCCGGGTGATGCAGAGTTCGGCCTCTTCCACGGTGGTGCGGACGGCCGACAAGAACCGGCGCCCCTGGTCGCACTACCTCGATCAGGTCGGGACGCTGGAGGTGTGGCACCGCATCGCCGACGACGCCGCGGCCGCCGTCGATCTCACCGAGGGATTCCTGGAGGGCTCCGGCGCCACCACCCTGGACCTGGGCTCGGTCAGCGACCGGCTGCTCACCCGCGTGCGCACCGATCCCCGCCTGGATCAGCAGCCGCCGGTGCGCTCCAGCGCCACCCGGCTGCGCTGGGCCGCGCGGGTCGCGCCGCCGGTGGGCGGCACCGTGCGCGGGCGCACCCTGTTCGCGTTCCGGCTCGAGGACGAGCACACCCGGTCGGTGCGGATCATGGTGCCGACCGCCCGGGATCTGGGTGCGGTGCAACGCTTCTGCGAGGACCTGGCCGTGCACGACTGGCTGCTGTCCACCCTGGGCGCGGCACTGTCCGAGGCGGATCGTCCCATGCCCGAACGCGATCCGTCCGCCGAGCTGGCGCCGCTGCTCGAACAGCTGGTGCACCTGTGGATGCCGGGCGCCCACACCCCGCCCCGGCTGCGCGAACTGTGGACGCGGCTGGAGTCCGATCCGGGCTTCACCCGGCAGTGGACCGCGCAGGTCGGACATCTGCGCGACCGGCTGGCGGTGGCGACCCTGGCGGCGCTGCGCAGCGCCAAGATCAGCACCGTCCAGTGGTGACCGGCGGATCCGACCGGCGGCGGGACCGGATCAGAGCCGGAACCAGCGGCGCACCAGCAGCGCGAAGAACACCGACATGGTGACCGCGCCCAGATAGCTCTCGAGCACGAACACCGCTCGCCCGCCGACCCGCAGATTGTCGGTATCGCCGACGCCCAGCGGATTCAGGTAGTTCATGAACACCTGGTACACGGTGATGGCCGGCGGCTGATCCGACCTCAGCGTGACCGCCACCACGAAGACCAGCAGCTGGAACGCCACGAACCACAGCATGCGGAAGGGCCGGTATCCGTAGCCGCAGATGAGATCCGGGACCAGGCCGCCGGCGCGCCGCCAGGCCGCCGGCTGCGCCAGCCGCCGCGCCCGGGCCAGCGCCAGGCCGCAGCGATCCTCGGCATCGGTGTCCTCGTCGATGCGGTAGAGACTCCCGGCCCGGCGGTAGGCCAGGGCGGCGTGCGCGGGCAGTCCGGCCTGCACCAGGGGGCGCCCCAGCCGCTCGTAAGCCTCGGCCAGCAGCCGATTCTGGGTGCGGCTCAGGCGCAGTGGCCCGCGGAACTCCACCTCCGCGGCGATCAGGGCCGCGAGCAGCTGGTTGACCGCCGTCGGCTGCGTCGCCGCCGTGGCGGTGTGTTCGAGGACCGGCGCGTAGAGGTGGCCGAAGACGAGACTGTCACCGGCCCTGCGGATTCCGGGCGGATCGTAGGTCGCCACCACCGCCTCGGTGTGCCGGGTGAACAGGTCCAGCAGCGGCTGTTCGGTGGCGCGGCGGCGCAGGCCGTGCGGCTGCTCCAGGAATTCGGTGACGTTGTCGGCGTAGGTGTCGGCGTGGCGCTCGATGCGCATGCTCATATCTGTCACGAACGGCGACGACGGAGCGCTTTTCTCGAGCATGATCAATGATAAATCCTGTGCACCAGCACATCTCGCGGCTCGTCCGCGCCGAAGTAGGCGGCCTCGTGATCGGCCCACACGAAGCCGACCTCCTTGTAGAGGTGGTAGGCGACCCGATTGCCCGGTTTCACCGTGACGAAGACCTGTTCGGCGCGGGCCTGACGGCATTGGGCCAGAGCGGCTTCCAGCAGTGCCCGGCCGTGGCCGCGACCCCGGCATTCGGATGCCACCGCGAAGCCGAGAAACCAGGCCGTGCGCTCTCCGTCGAGTGCGGTGAGCACGTAGCCGCAGAGCTCCCCCGCATCCTCGGCAACCGTCCAGTTTGCTCCGTGTAGCTCGAAGAGTTGCCGGAGTACGAAATACGGATACGCGAGATGCTCGAATTCGACCACCTCGAGTGCGCGGATCGCGTCCAGATCCGACAGTGACGCGATCCGGCATGCCGGATCGTCGGGCTGTTCGAAGGCCGACAACGGTGTTCCCCTCCACCCCGGGCACAAGTGCGATGGATTCCAGGGTAAGCGTCACACCGGATCTTGGGTGCGGTTCGGCCGCCCGCCGTCTGTGGAGCGGGCGGCCGAACCGCGCTGCAGCACGCGGTGGGGACTGCGCCACCGCTGCCCGGAGGTTAGGCGCGGGGCGCTCGAAAGCGCTGTGCGGCAGCGTTCATCGCGGCCGGGGGTGTTCCCCGGTAACCCGCGGGCCGCGAAATCCTGGTGCGGAGCTGTGCCTTCTTGTAGTGGAGCTGCGCTGTGCGGGCGTCGAGCAGCAGCCACAGCATCCGGTGGACGAACCGGTCGTAGCCGGTCGGTACGGGATCGGGGCCGGCCTGGGCCGGTGCATGGCCGGTCATGGCAGTGCCCGCTCGTCGAGCACGCACCGTCCCTCCTCGACCAGCGTTGCCCGTGCTCGCCGGCGTACCTTGCAGGTCTGCACCGTGCAATCGAGGTGCAATTGCATTGCGGCGTGCGCTTGTTCGACGGTCATCACACCCGGATCACGGCGGCAGCGCGACAGACCGGCAATGTGCATATTGAGGGACGTCAGTTGCATGTCCAGACCACTCCTCGTTCCCGCTGGTTCCTGAAGTGCCCGGAGGTTCAGGAAAGGAAAGGGGCCTAGCTACACCGCTCCGGGCACATCTCCAGCACACCACGAGCAGACGCCAGGCGGGCGAATTTCGAGAAGGAGAACGCAAAATTGCGCGAATTCCCAGCAGTGAATCCACTTGGGGGAGGACGATTCTCCAAAGTGGACGAAGTCCTCGCCCGCCGTCGAGCCCCGATCCATGCCCGCGAACGCGAATGGAGCGTGTTGTGTCCGAAGGTCCCGCGTCATCCACCCTGCCCCGCCGTCAGCTCGGTCGCTATCTACGGGACTGGCGCATCCAGGCAGGATTGACCATCGCCGAAGCTGCCAAGCTGATGGAGTGGGGCGCGAGCACCTTGCAGCGGCTCGAGAAGGGCAACGCGGACCGCATCCGCACCATCGACATCCAGGAGCTGTGCCGCATCTACGGGATCCCCGCCGAAATCACCGAGGGGCTCAAGGGTTTGGCGCAGCAGGCGGCGGTCAAGAGCTGGTGGCACTCCTACGGCGACCTGATTCCCGAGAACTTCGACGTCTACGTCGGCCTGGAGGCATCCGCGCAGCAGTTGTCCTGCTACCAATCGGAACTGGTGCCGGGCCTGCTGCAGACGGCCGAGTACGCAAGGGCCCTGAACCGGCTGGGATACCCGGAAGAGACCGTGGTGGAGGTGGATCGGCGCGTTCAGCTGCGTCTGCAGCGGCAGGCCATGATCACCCGCCGCATGCATCCGGCGACCATCGCCATGGTGTTGCACGAATCGGTATTGCGCCGCCTGGTGGGAGGTGCAAGGGTGATGGCGGCGCAAGTGCGACACTTGGCGGAACTGAGTACCCGGTCCAATGTCGCGCTGCGTATCCTGCCCTTCGCCGCCGGTGTCCCCCTGGGACTTTCGACCGGACCGTTCGTGATTCTGGAATTCGGATGCGACAGCAAGGGGCAACCGGTGGAGCCCCCGGTGGTCTACGTGGAGGGGTTCACCGGCGATCTGTATCTCGAGAGACAGGGCGACGTTCAGCGTTATCGCCGGGCACAAGCGGGCCTGGAACGCTGCGCGCTGGACGTTCAGGACAGCAGAAACCTGCTCCGGCAGGTGGCGAAGGAGTATTCGGCATGAGTGTGGATCTTTCCGGGGCCCGCTGGTTCAAGAGCAGCCGCAGCGGGGCCGGCAAGGAGTGCGTCGAAGTGGCGTTTCTGCCCGCCGGCCGAGTGGGCGTGCGGGACAGCAAGAATCCGCAGGGCCCGGCGCTGGTGTTCGGCGCGGCGGAATGGGGATCCTTCACCGCGGGTCTCGAAAGCGGGGTCTTCGACCGGTGATTCGCTGAACGGGGGTTCACGGGCCCCGGCCCGTGAACCCCCGGTATCAGAGGATTGCGACCACACCCATGGCGACGGCGGCGACCAGTACGCCGATCGCGACGGCGGGCATCAGTGCGCCGGTGAGTACGTATACGCCCATCGCCGATACCGCGAAGAGCATCCCTACGATCAGCCGTTCGACCCAGTCATCGGGACCCATTTTCCGGTACCGGGGACGCGCATTCTTGAGTCCTCGGTCCACGAATAGTTGGATACCCATGCTTAGCCGTCGCAAACATACTTCCGTTGCCAAACGGCAGCCGTTTCGTGATCAACAACCAGCTCGGCCGTCAGCGCCGGAAGAGCTTGTTGCCCAGCCAGACGATCGGGTCGTACTGCCTGTCCACCACGCGTTCCTTGAGCGGGATCAGCGCGTTATCGGTGATCTTGATGTGTTCCGGGCACACTTCCGTGCAGCACTTGGTGATGTTGCAGAAGCCCAGGCCCGCATCCTCTTGCGCCAGTTCCCGGCGGTCGGCCACATCCAAGGGATGCATTTCGAGTTCGGCAATACGCATCAGGTATCGCGGACCGGAGAATGCGTGCTTGTTGTCCTCGTGATCACGGACCACGTGACAGGTGTTCTGGCACAGGAAGCATTCGATGCACTTGCGGAATTCCTGCGACCGTTCCACATCGGTCTGCTGCATCCGGTATTCGCCCGGCTTCAGAGCCACCGGCGGCGTGAAAGACGGTACTTCGCGGGCCTTCTGGTAGTTGAACGACACATCCGTGACCAGGTCGCGAATAACCGGGAAGGTGCGCATGGGCGTCACCGTCACCACTTCTTCCTGGGTGAACGTCGACATGCGGGTCATGCACAGCAGCCGCGGCCGGCCGTTCACCTCGGCCGAGCACGAACCGCACTTGCCCGCCTTGCAGTTCCAGCGCACCGCCAGATCCGGCGCCTGGGTGGCCTGCAGCCGGTGGATGATGTCGAGCACCACCTCGCCCTCGTTCACCTCGACGGTGAAGTCCTGCAGGCCACCGCCCTCGGTGTCACCGCGCCACACCTTGAACTTCGCCTCGTAACCCATGGCTATTCCGCCTTTCCGGCGTCGTCCCGCAACTCTGCGAGATCGGCGGGGGTGTAGTACTTTTCGAGCTCCGCCAGGTCGAACAACCGGAGCAGGTCGGTCCGCATGGGCACCTGGGCCGCGGCCGTGACGGTCACCGACGGCACCGAGAACCCGACCTCGTCCGGGTCGATGGTGCAGACCAGCAGCTTGTTGCGCCACACCGGATCCATGCCCGGGTGGTCGTCGCGGGTGTGGCCGCCGCGGCTCTCGGTGCGCAGCAGCGCGGCCTGGGCGACGCATTCGCTGATGAGCAGCATGTTGCGCATGTCCAGGGCCAGATGCCAGCCCGGATTGAACTGCCGGTGGCCCTCCACGGTGACGTGGTCGTAGCGGTCGCGCAGCTCGGAGAGATGCTCGACGGCCTGCTTCAGTTCGTGTTCCTTGCGGATGATGCCGACCAGATCGTTCATGGTCTGCTGCAGGTCCATGTGCAGCGTGTACGGGTTCTCGCCCGGGCCGCCCTCGGCGGGCGGATCGAACGGCGTCACAGCCGATTTCGCGGCCGCCGCGATATCGGTGTCGGCGATCTTGGGCCGTGCGGCCAGCTGCTCGACGTAGGTGGCCGCACCCAGTCCGGCGCGCCGGCCGAAGACCAGCAGGTCCGACAGCGAGTTGCCGCCCAGCCGGTTGGAGCCGTGCAGGCCGCCGGCGCATTCGCCGGCCGCGAACAGGCCGGGCACCGTGGCCGCCTGGGTGTCCGGATCGACCTCGATGCCACCCATCACGTAGTGGCAGGTCGGCCCGACCTCCATCGGCTCCTTCGTAATGTCCACGTCCGCCAGCTCTTTGAACTGGTGGTGCATGGACGGCAGCCGCTTGACGATCTGGTCGGCGGGCAGGCGGGAGGCGATATCCAGGTAGACGCCGCCGTGCGGGGTGCCGCGCCCGGCCTTCACCTCTTCGTTGATGGCCCGCGCGACCTCGTCACGCGGCAGCAGATCCGGTGTGCGCCGGGCGGAATCGTTGTCCTTCAGCCACTGGTCCGCCTCCTCGATGGTTTCGGCATACTGGCCCTTGAACACCGGCGGGATGTAGTCGAACATGAACCGCTTGCCGTCGGAGTTCTTGAGCACCCCGCCATCACCGCGCACGCCCTCGGTGACCAGGATGCCCTTCACCGACGGTGGCCAGACCATGCCGGTCGGATGGAACTGCAGGAACTCCATATTGATCAGCGACGCCCCGGCCCGCAGCGCGAGCGCGTGCCCGTCGCCGGTGTACTCCCAGGAGTTCGAGGTCACCTTGTACGACTTGCCGACGCCGCCGGTGGCGATCACCACCGCGGGCGTCTCGAAAAGGATGAAGCGCCCGGACTCCCGCCAGTACCCGAAGGCCCCGGCGATCCGGTCGCCGTCCTTGAGCAGCTCGGTGATGGTGCATTCGGCGAAGATCTTGATGCGCGCCTCGTAGTCACCGGTCTGCGCGTAATCCTCCTGCTGCAGCGAGACGATCTTCTGCTGCATGGTGCGGATGATCTCGAGCCCGGTGCGGTCGCCGACATGCGCCAGCCGCGGATAGGTGTGGCCGCCGAAGTTGCGCTGGCTGATCCGGCCGTCCTTGGTCCGATCGAACAGCGCCCCATAGGTTTCCAGCTCCCACACCCGGTCGGGGGCCTCCTGGGCGTGTAGCTCGGCCATGCGCCAGTTGTTGAGGAACTTGCCCCCGCGCATGGTGTCCTTGAAATGGGTCTGCCAGTTGTCCTTCTCATTGGCATTGCCCATGGCGGCCGCGCAGCCGCCCTCGGCCATGACGGTGTGCGCCTTGCCGAACAGGGACTTGCAGACCACCGCCACGGACAGCCCGTGCTCACGGGCCTCGATGACCGCACGCAGGCCGGCACCGCCGGCACCGATCACGACGACGTCGTACTTGTGCCGCTCGACTTCAGGCATGGAACCGAATACTCCTGGGAGACAGAGGAATAGAGGACGATCAGCCGATGAGGCGAGGATCGGAGATGGTTCCGCTCGCCACCAGCATGACGTAGAAATCGGTGAGGACCAGCGTGCCCAGCGTGGTCCAGGCCAGCTGCATGTGCCGGGTGTTCAGCTTCGACACCACGGTCCAGAAGCGGTAGCGCACGGGGTGCTGCGAGAAGTGCTTGAGCCGTCCGCCCGCGATGTGGCGGCAGGAGTGGCACGACAGCGTGTACGCCCACAGCAGCAGCGCGTTGCCGGTGATGATCAGCGTCCCCAGGCCGATGCCGAAGCCGCCGCCCTTGGCGTGGAAGGAGATCACCGCGTCATAGGTGTTGATCACCGAGATGATGATCGCGATGTAGAAGAAGTAGCGGTGCGAGTTCTGGATGATCAGCGGAAGCCGCGTCTCCCCCGAGTATTTCGCGTGCGGCTCGGCCACCGCGCAGGCCGGCGGCGACATCCACACCGACCGGTAGTAGGCCTTGCGGTAGTAGTAGCAGGTGAGCCGGAACAGCAGCAGGAACGGCAGCACCAGGAAACCCAGCGGAATCCACATGGGCAGGTGGCCGATCGGCGTGCCGAAATGGCTGGAGCCCTCGACGCACGAGGCGCTCAGGCAGGGTGAATAGAACGGTGTCAGATAGTGGAAGTCCGGCACCCAATACGCGCTGCGCACAAAGGATCTGATGGTCGCGTAGATGACGAAGGCCGCGAGCCCCAGCACCGTCGCGGCCGGCGGCACCCACCACCGGTCGGTGCGGAGCGTGCGTGCCGAAATGGCAGCCCGTCCCCTACTGAAAACCCCGGTTGTGCTCGATTCAGAAGCCTTGACTGGTGCGGCGCTCACTGCTGGATGCCTCGCTGCTCTACCCCGTGGAACGTCATCGTTACCTCCGGCATCGAATGTGATGGTGAGCACCTTACGACAGGGGTGCTATCACTCGAGCTCGCAACAGCTATTTCGTGATCCCGTGATTTGCGCCACATTTCCTGTGGCCGTCAGCGATTCGTTTGCTTGGTGAACAAACGGCAATCTCGCGAACTCGCCGGGCTGTCAGAGTGTTTCGGATTCCGGCCCGCGCGCAGGTCGGGCGGCTCGTCCGCGGCGGTTACCGGCCGTCATATGACAGCAACAACGGTGTGGTGGCCTGTCGGTCTGCTGAGCGTTCGAAGGGAGCCGGTAATGAGACGCGCCGCCATCGTCATGCCGATGCGCACGCCCGTGGGTCTGCCCGGCGGAGCACTCGCCGCGGTGCCGCCGAACCGGCTGGTCGGCACTGTCATCGCGGCGGTGCTCGGCCGCTCCGGAATCGATCCCGCGCGGGTCGAACAGCTGGTCACCGCGGTCCCCGATGCCGAGGCCATCCGCTCGGCCCTGCCGCAGTGCGGACTGTCGCCGGAGCTGGGTGACTTCGCCCTGGGCGAGGGGCGTGGCAGCGGACTGCGCGCCCTGATCACCGCCGCCATGATGGTGCGCACCGGCGCGGCCGACGTGGTGCTGGCGGTGGGCGCCGAATGCTACAGCGCCGCAGGGGGATTCGACGCGCAATCCGCCAGCGTCCCGCCGCTGTCCGGCGTCCGCCCAGGGCCCGCGACCGGCGACGGACCCACCACCGACCAGCAGATCGCGATCTGGTCCGCCGAACCCGCACGCGGACACGCGGATTCGGACCGCGTCGAACAGCTGGCCCGCGACCACGAGCTGGGCCGGGCCGCGGCCGACGACTTCGCCGCGGTCAGCCACCGCCGGGCTGCCCGCGCCCATCGCCAGGGCGTGTTCGGCGCGGAGACCGCGCCGGTCGTGGTGTGCGCGCGTCCCGACGATCCCAATTCCGCGGTGGTGCGCCTGGTCGACCGCGACGAGGGGTTGCGCGACGATGTCTCACACCGCGCCTTCGCGGCGCTGTCCCCCTTCCGGCCCGACGGCGTGACCACGGCCGGAAACAGCAGCAGCCGCGGCCTGGCCGCCGCGGCCTGCCTGGTGGTGGCCGAGGACCGGCTGGTGGATCTCGGCCTGGAGCCGATGGGCTACCTGCTCGACTGGGTCAGCGCCACCGCTCCCCTCGGCGTCCCGGTGCCCGCCGCCACCTCCGCGGTCGCAAAAGCGCTGTGGCGCGCCGGTTTCGAACTGTCCGACCTGGAGCTGCTGGAGGTGGAGGAGACCTCCGCCGTCGAGGTGCTGGCGCTGGCCCGCACCCTGGGCCTCGGTGACGACACCGCGGAGCGCCTGAACGTGCACGGCGGCGCGATCGCCCTCGGTGACCCGGGCGGCGCGGCGGGTCTGCGCATGGTCACCACCATGCTGCACGAACTGACCCGCCGCGACGGCGGTCTCGGCCTGGCCGTGACCCCTGTGGGCACCGGCAGTGCCCTGGCCGCGATCTTCGAATCCCCTGATCTGGAACCGGTTTCGCAGGCCCCGCGCGGCGCCCGCTTCCGCGGCGTCGGCGGCCGGCGCTCCGGCCGGGGCCGGCACCGCCACTGAGGACCGGTCAACCGCCGCCGAAGACTAGTCCCTCGGGCGGAGCCGGACGACCGCGGTGCCCCGGGCGAAGGCCGCCGCCAGCTCCTCGCGGTTGACGCTGCCGTCCGAATTCAGGCTGATGCCAGCGTATTTCCCGTGGGTCGGGTTCTGCTCGAGGATGATCCGATACGGTTCGGCCGCCGCGTCCACGTCGGTGACGACCTCCCAGTCGGCGTCGATCTCCCGGCGCCGCAGGCCGATTCGCACCGGCTCGCCGGGGCGCAGGTTGTGCCGCCACTTGGCCGCGGTGCCGATCAGCAGCGTGCGGTCGTGTTCGGCATAGGCCACGGGGTGCTCGTACACCCGCCCGCTCTTGCGGCCGACCACGGTGACGATGAGCAGTTTCCCGCTGACCACCCGGTGCAGCGGTGAGCGCAGGACCCGGCGCATGACGGCGTTGAGCCGCTCCTGTTTGCGGGTGGCGGCCGGGTTCGGGGTTGTCATTGCTGGCTGGGACATCGGTGCGTCCTCCGGTTCCCTATTTACTGAGTGACTACTCAGAAAATACGACCAGATACGGCATACTGCAAGGGTCGTGCCGGAAAACGACAGTCGAAACGTGACAGGAGGCGATGTGGGGACCCGTTCCCGAGGGCGGCCCAGTACCGGGGTGCGCGAGGCCGTGATCGCCAACGCGCAACAGGTGCTCGCGGAATCCGGCCTCGCCCGGCTGTCCACCAAGGAGATCGCGGCCCGGGCCGGCGTCGCCGAATCCAGCATCTTCTACCACTTCGGCGATCGAATGGGCCTGCTGCAGGCCGTGATCCAGCAGCAGCTGCGCCCGCTCAAGGATCTGCTCGCCGACGCGCCCGCAGCGGATCTGCGCACGGCGCTGCGGACGCTGCTCGCGACCCTGGAGGGATTCTTCGTCTCCGCCCTGCCGGTGATGGCGGCAGTGCAATCGGATGCCGAGCTGGGTGCGGTCTACCGGGAACGCAGCCGCGATCTCGACCTGGGCCCGCATCGCGCGGTGGACGCCGTGGTCTCCTACCTGTCGGCCCGCGGCGTCGAGGCCGGAGATCTGCGCACCCCGGCTCTGCTGCTGGTCGGCGCGGCTCATCAGCGCGCGCTGCAGCGGCAGCTGAGCCCACCCGGCGCGCTCGTCGAATTGCCCAGCCTCGACGCCATTGTCGAGGTGGCCCTCCCGCTGTTCGAAACGAAGGATTAGCTACTTGGTGCGGGGGCGGGAGTGGAAGCCCAGGCCCTCGTCCTGCGCGCCCATCCAGGCCGCCTCATCGTGCTTGGCGTCGGGGACGTAGATCGTCTCCTGCTTGGCCCGCGGTGCTTCCGGCGGCGGCGCCTGTTCGAACTCGTCGGTGTCGATGACGAGCCTTTCCAGATCGTTCTCCAGCCGGCGGACAGTGCCCGCGTCTCCGTAGTGCGAACGCAGTGCGGTGACGCACTGCCGGAGCTGGCCGACCGCGTAGCGGAGTTCCGCAATCTCGCTGCGTGTCATCGAAACCCTCCTCGAGCCGTGTGACAGACCACACATCGTGATCTACAACACAGTACGTGATCGTGCGGGATTCGTCTCGTCGGCAACCGATATTCGCAGCTGGAGAGCCTGTCACCGGGTGCGGAATTGGGGCGGCGGACGTTTCAGATCTTCGGATCCGCCCGCCGCGGATGATCTTCCGGCTACCCCGCGATGGCGTACTCGGGCCCGCAGTCGGGACCGCAGTCCGGGTCCGCGCCGCGCGTCGCCGTGGTCGCCCGGGCCACCAGCGCCACCACCGCGGCGGCCACCTCCTCGGCCCGCTCCAGGATCACGCTGTGCCCGGCGCCGTCCAGCCGCACCAGCTCGGCGTCGGTGACCTGGGAGGCCAGCACCACCGAGTGCGCGAACGGAATCATGATGTCCGCGGACCCGGCCAGCACCAGCACCGGAATCGAGCCCAGCCGGTGCAGGGTCGCGGTCTCGTCGAAGCGGATCAGCGACTCCAGGAAGCTGGCCATGGTCAGCAGCGAGGTGTCGTTGAGCATGGCCGTCGCCACCGCCAGCATGCGCGGGCTCACCTTGCGGGTGCCCAGGGTGGCGTCCCGCATGATGGGCTCGAAGAGGCGGCGGCTCAGGTGTTTCGAGGCCTGCATGGCTCGCGGCGCCCGCCGCACGGCCACCCGCAGCGAGTTCACCGCCGGTGCGCTCAGCAGCCGACCCAGCCCCACCCGGGTCACCCCGTTGGCGGCGCTGGAGAGCAGGCCGACGCCGACCACCCGGGTCCCGATCGTCTCCGGATACAGCCGGGAGTAGGCCAGCACGGTCATGGCGCCCATCGAATGACCCACCAGGACAACGGGTCCGGTCGGCACCACGACCCGCAGCACCGCGTCCAGATCCCGGGCCAGCTGCTCGATGGTGTACGTGGAAGGGTCGGCATTGCCGGAATCCCCGTGTCCGCGATGGTCGTAGAACACCATGTGGGTGTCGTCGCCCCAGGTCTGCAGCAGGTGCCCGCGCATGAACGCCCACGATTCGGCGCGCAGGCAGTGCCCGTGGACGAACACGACGGTGACGGGGGCGTCGGTGGTGCCGAACTCGCGCACCGCGAGTGGCACGCCGTCATCGGCGGACACGGTGATGTGGTGGCCGTCGAAATCGGCCGCGCGGGTATCGATCGTGGACATGACGTCCTCCTGAAGAGTGCGCCTTCTTGCCCGGTTGTCGAGAGAAATAACCCCTGCGTTAACCCCCCACACCAGGCGTTATGGACAAGTTGTCCAACTGTCTCCGCTGATCTATGCACGACTGTCGGGGGATCTGTCGGAGTCTCGCCACATTGCTGGACCCGTGTAGAAATCCCTGTACGTCCGGTCGGCGTCCGCAATTTCTACTTACATCTAGAGAATGAACTAGACAAAAGTAGATTCACATCGCATCGAGAGTGACCGGCGACCCGTGCCGCATCCTCGCATTCCGGCTGGCATGACAATCTGCCGCTCTCTAGCAATCGAACTAGAGAGCGGCAGATTTCTGTGCGGACTTCGGCTACGTGACCGCCCCCGTCTTCGTGGACGGGAGGAACGGGCGCAACAGGTTCTGTTCCACCGACGGCCCGAACTGCCATTCGGCGATCCAGGGGCCGGTGCCCTCGCTCGGATCCAGTGCGCCGCCCTCGAGCCAGCGGTAGCGCCCATCGAGGATGCCGCGGGTGAGGTCGGTGTCGGCATCATCGGTGTTGGACCAGAGATCGTCGAAGAGCTTCTCGACCCGCAGGCGGGCCTGGCGGCAGAAGACCTCGGCGAGTTCCTCGGCGGCCACGCCGTCGGGATTGCCGTCGACCCGCAGGGACTGGGCGCGCACGCAGGCCGCGGCCATGGCGAACAGTTCCGCGCCGATGTCGACGATGCGGCCCAGGAAGCCCTGCTTGTACTCGAGCTTGGCCTGCCAGCGCGCCATGCCGTACATGAGGGCGCGGGCCTGCTTGCGTGACATCCGCTCGACGAAGCGCATGTGCCGGGCCAGCGGCCCGAATTCGCCGTAGCCGACCGGCGCGGTGCCGGCGCCGACGGTCAGCTGCGGGAACCATTTCGCATAGAAGCCGCTCGCCCCGACCGCCGCCTTGGCCTTGTCCTTGAGCTCGGCATTGCGATCCACCAGTGCGCCGGCCGCGGCCATGTGGGCATCGGCCATCTCGCGGGCGATGAGCAGCCGCATGATCTCGCTGGAACCCTCGAAGATGCGGTTGATGCGCAGATCGCGCACCAATTGCTCGGCGCCGACGGCTCTTTCGCCGCGGGCCCGCAGCGAGGCCGCGGTCTCGTAGCCGCGGCCGCCGCGGATCTGCACCAGTTCGTCGGCGATCCGGCACGCCATCTCCGAGGCCCACAGCTTGGCCAGCGCGGCCTCGATGCGGATGTCGTTGCGGTTCTCGTCGCACATGGTGCCCGACAGATCGAGTACCGACTCCAGCGCGAAAGTCGTTGCGGCGATGTAGGAGAGCTTCGCGCCGACCGCGCCGTGCTCGCCGACCGGGCGGCCCCACTGCACGCGGGTGGCAGACCATTCCCGCGCGATCTTGAGCGACCACTTGGCCGCGGCCGTGCACATGGCCGGGATGGCGAGGCGACCGGCGTTGAGGGTGGTGAGCGCGATCTTGAGCCCGTCGCCCTCGCGGCCCACCAGATTCCGCTTGGGTACGCGCACCTTGTCCATCCGGGTGACACCGTTCTCGATGCCGCGCAGGCCCATGAACGCATTGCGCCGCTCCACCGTGATGCCGGGGCTGTCGGCCTCCACGATGAACGCGGAGATGCCGCCGCGATGGCCCTCGCTCTTGGGCACCCGCGCCATGACCACGAGCAGTTCGGCGACAACGCCATTGGTGGTCCACAGCTTCACGCCGCTGATCTCGTAGGCCTCCCCGTCCGCGGTCGGGGTCGCGGTGGAGGCCATGCGTGCCGGGTCGGAGCCCACATCGGGTTCGGTGAGCAGGAACGCGCTCACCGCGCCCTTGGCGCAGCGCGGCAGGAACTCTCGCTTCTGTTCCGGGGTGCCGGCCAGCTTGAGCGGTTCGGGCACGCCGATGGACTGGTGCGCGGAGAGCAGCACGCCGAGGCTGGCGTGCGCGGAGCCGACCAGCATGAGGGACTTGTTGTAGCCCACCTGCGACAGCCCGACCCCGCCGTACTCCTCGGGAATCTTGAGGCCGAAGCAGCCGAGTTCGGCCAGCCCGCGCACGTATTCGTCGGGGATGCGGCCCTCGGCCTCGATGCGCTGGCCGTCGATGGTCTCGCAGAAGGCCCGCAGTCGGGTCAGATACGCCTCGGTCTTGGCGGCGTCCGCGGCGTCGGGGCGCGGGAATGGATGGATGAGGTCGAGCCGGAACCGGCCGAGGAACATCTCCTTGGCGAAGGACGGTTTGGCCCAGGTGGTTTCGCGGGATTCCTCGACCAGTGCCCGGGCTTGTTCTTCGGTGGCGTCGACTTTGGCGGCAGTCGCCATGATGTCCTCCTCGACCGTGATGAGAATCACATTCGAGTGTAGGAGTCTTTGTTACCCGTCGGTAGGGGCTGGCAAAGATCAAAAAGCCTTGTCATAAGTGATCTTGATCAGCTGGCTAACCTTTGGTTATTGAACGCCGCGCAGGTATCGGCCGAAATGCGGCACCGTGAAACCGATGGTTCCGCGCTCGGCCGAGTAGATCAGACCCTTCTTGATCAAGCCGTCGCGCGCCGGGGACAACGAGGCGGGTTTGCGTCCCAGCTCGTGCGCCACCGCGGCGGTGGCCACCGGCCCGTCGTCGCCGGACAGGTCGGCCATGGCGCGCATGTATTCGCGCTCGGCCGGCGTCGCTCGCTCGTAGCGGGAGCCAAAGAAACCGACCGCCAGCTCTTCTTCGGCCGCAGGCGACGCCACCGCCACATCCTCGGCCGAGATCGGGCTCTGCGCCGCCGCGTCCCAGGCGGCCTTGCCGTACGCCTGCACGAAATACGGGTACCCGTCGGCCTTCCGGTACAGCGCGTCCAGCGCCTCCGCGGAGTACTTCACGCTCTCCCGCTCGGCCGGCGCGATGAGCGCCTGGTCGGCCGACGCCCGATCCAGCCGATCGATGCGGTGGTAGGAGAACAGGCGCTCGGAGTAGCTCTTGGACGCGGTCAGCACCGCGGGCAGATGCGGCAGACCCGCCCCGACCACGATCAAAGGCGCGGCGTCCTGGCTCAATTCGTGGCAGGCCCCGCAGATGGCCGAGATGTCGGCCGCCCCGAGATCCTGCATCTCGTCGATGAACACCGCGATGCCGATGCCCAGATCACGCACCAGCGCCGCCGCCTCCATGAGCAGCTCCACCAGATCGATCTCGATATCGCCGGAGTCGGCCCGCCCGGTCACCGCGGGCACATCGATGCCCGGATTCCAGCGTTCCCGCATGCCCTTGCCGTCGGTGGAGCGCAGTGCGAAAGCCTTGAGAATCCCCAGGAAATCGTCCACCTGCTCCGGATTGCGGTGTGTCACAGCGATCGAGCGCACCGCCATGTGCAGCGCCGAGGCCAGCGGCCGCCGCAACTCCTGATCGGGGCGGGCCTCCAGCTTCCCGGTGCCCCAGCCACGCGAGCGGGCGGCCGAGCGAAGCTGGTTGAGCAGCACCGTCTTTCCGACGCCGCGCAAACCGGTGAGCATGACGCTGCGTTCCGGCCGTCCCCGCGCCACCCGCTCCAGCACGATGTCGAAGGCGTCGAGCTGCCGGTCCCGGCCCGCGAGTTCAGGCGGTCGCTGCCCCGCGCCGGGCGCGTAGGGATTCCTGACAGGGTCCATGCGGCCCAACCGTAGCGCTGTCATCGCGGATTATCCGGGCATCTATCGAGGACACTAGAGACAGCTATCGACCGGCATACCGGCTCGGCCGATTCGCGATCAGCGGAAGTCGATACAGCGGGTCCGCGGTGTCCCCGGGGGTCTCTACCCTTATGCCTGATTCGTTGGGATCCAGCGCAGGAGGGTTCATGTCGGAAGAAGCCGTACCCACGCCCACCGTCGCGGAGGTGGTCGAATCCTGGAATGTGCCCGCTGAGGCGATCGTGGCCGCGCGCATCCGCAACAACATCCTGGTCGCCATCGAGCGCGGGTACGACGATCCGCAACTGGTGGCCGACCTCGCGGTGGGCCCGCTGGTCATGGCGCTGGGGCAGCTGGAAGTCGATCTCGCGGACGCTCGCCGGCGGATTGCCGAGCTGGAGCGGGCGATCGAGGCAAAGGATTGATAACGGGCCTATCGACCACGTATATCGTCTCGTGATCCACGGCCCTATACACCGAATTACATGTTCAGCGGGGCGTTTTCGTAAAAATGCGACGCGCCTATCGTGTCGGGTGGACAACGTGGCGGCCTAGTCGTAATCTTCTCGTGACTTAGCGGAGTCTGTTGCTTCATCGGAGAGGCAGCCCGCGACGTTACAGCAGCAAGATCGGAGATGCGGCTCAGTGGGTAAGCACAGCTTGCAGCAGGAATCTCGGCTTCCGAATTCCGTGAAGGGCGCCATCGTCATGGGTGCGATGGCCGCGACGACTACCGGCGTGTTCCCGGCGATCACCGCCACCGCCGCCACCGTCGAGATCCCGGGCATCGGAAACTTCGACGTGCCGGACGATTTCGCGCCCCAGGTGCAGCAGTTCAACCAGACGGTCAAGGACGCCGAGACGGCGCTGCAGACCCCGGGCGGACTGGGCGGCGGCGCTCAGGTCGGCGTCCCGGCTGCTCCCGCTCCGCAGTTCCAGCTGCCCAGCATCTTCCAGAAGTCCAGCTCCGTCGGCGACATCGCGCTGCACGCCGCCGAGACCAAGGTCGGCGCCCAGTACTCCTGGGGCGCGACCGGTCCCTACAGCTTCGACTGCTCCGGCCTCGTGCAGTGGGCCTACAAGCAGGCCGGAGTCGAGCTGCCCCGCACCAGCTTCGAGCAGTCCAACGTCGGCGCCCCGGTCGCCTTCGAGGACCTGCAGCCCGGCGACATCGTCATCACCAACGGCGGCGGCCATGTCGGCATCTACGCCGGCGACGGCAAGCTGCTGAACGCCGTGCAGACCGGTACCCCGGTCTCCTACACCAACCTGCACCCCAGCCAGGTCGTCACCGCGCGCCGCATCGTCAACGCCTGACGCATATATCGTCGTCAACGCCTGACGCAGTATCGTCGACGTGTGACCACTGCTCCACTGAGCACCACGGCTCAGGCCCGAGTTGATTCTTGGACCTGGGCCGTCCGCATTTTCAAGACCCGCTCCGCGGCCGCCGCTGCCTGCCGGTCCGGGCATGTGCGGGTCAATGGCGTTCCGGTCAAACCCGCGCACCAGCTGAAGCCCGGTGACGAGATCCGCGTTCGTGTCCATGGTTCCGAACGCATCGTCATCGTCGAGCAGCTCATCACCAAGCGTGTCGGCGCGGCCGTGGCCGGGCAGTGCATGATCGACAAGAGCCCGCCCCCGCCCGACCCGCAGCTGACCGCCCTCCTGCCGCGCCGTGATCGCGGCGCGGGCCGCCCGACCAAGCGCGAGCGCCGCGAGACGGACCGGTTGCTGGGCCGTGACCTCCCCGGCCTTCCCGGGACTGCCGCTCCGCCACCCCGCGCGGCGGACGGCTAGGAGCCGTCGACCGCCTCGCACCCGTGCCGAGGGAAGTTGGGTGCCAGTCCGATTTCGGACGTGCCCGACGCGTTACCCTCGACTCGCGAAATCACTTGTCTCGCTGGGATATTGCGGCATCGCCCGGCGTGCCCGTACCGGTGGACGCCGCCCGCGCTCCCCATGCGGCGGCGGCGATGGTGACCAGCGCGCCGAGCATGAGCGCGGCCGGTTCGCCCGGCTTCAGCACGTGCAGCTGGGTGCCGACGGTGACCGCCGCGACCGGCACGCCGATCTGCGCGGAAGCGATGGCCCCGAGCGGAATCGGCTGACCCAGGAACCGCATGAGCACGTGGGCCAGTACCGCGCCCGCGCCCAGTGCCAGGCCCAGCAGGATCAGATGCGGGTGGTCGCCGAATTCGCGCAGGTTCAGCCGTGCGCCGAGCCAGACGAAGAACAGCGGCGCGAGGAAGCCGTCGCTGATGGCGAAGAGCTGCTTGGCGACTCGGCGCGGTTCCCCGATGGCCGCCACCACCAGGCCGAGTGCGAAGCCCGCCAGCATGATCGAGACGTGACTGCGGGTGGCGAGCGCGCCGAGGGCGAACAGCAGGGCGAGGCTGACCCGTAGTTCGAGCGCGAACTGCCGATCCTCGGAGATCTTGTGCAGCCGATGCCGGATGCCGGAGTCCTCGAGCCAGCGCAGGAAGAGGTACGCGACCACCGCCGCCCCGGCCATCAGGAGCGCCCCGAGGGCGGCCCGGCTCGCATTGTGCGGATCGATCACCAGCGGCAGCGCCACCACCGCGGCCGCGTCGGCGATGGCGACCTGAGCGGTCATCTCCAGCACGGGTTTTCCGCTCAGCCGCTGGGAATCGATGATGGGCAGCACGATGGCCGCCGAGGAGGAGGCGAGCAGGACGGCGTAGAGCAGTCCGTGCCCGGTGTCGAACCAGGCCGCGATGCCCTGCCCGGCGATCACCGAGAGCACGCCCACCAGCACCGCGCGCAGCGCGCCCCGCCCCAGCGCCGAGCGAATGGCCGCGTCCCGCACCGGTACGTGGGTGCCGGCCACGAACATGACCACCGCGAAGCCGACGTCGGCGATGAAGGCGAAGGTCGGGTCCTCCGGGTGCAGCAGGCCGAAGCCGGTGGTGCCGAAGACGATTCCGGCCAGTAGTTCACCCAGGATGACCGGCAGGTGCCAGGACTGCCGCCAGGCCAGCCAGGGCCCGGCCAGGCCGAGCAGGGTGATGAGGGTGAGGGTCTGGAAGGTCACGGTGTCGTCGTCTCGGCATTCACGCGGTCAGGCCAGGGAGGCGATCTTCACCGGGATCGCGATGTTCTCGTCGGTGTAGTAGATGGCGCAGACCCGGTGATAGCCGTCCACGATCTGCATGGGCACGGCCTTGCGGAAGTCCCCGCGTACCACCAGGATCGGCGAGAGCGCCAAGCCGGCCGTGATCTTGGCGAGGTCGTGGCGGACAAAGGGGTTGTAGGTCGGCAGGATCTCCAGCTGCGAGGCGCGCAGCAGGTCCTTCGCCTTCTTGTGCACCACGGGGGCATCGCGCAGCTTCTGGATGACCTTGTCGACGATGTTCGGCTCCGCCAGCATGTCGAGATAGTCCGCCGCGGCCGGATAGTCGTGCTCGTCCGGCTCCTTCTTCCATTTGACCGTGATCTCGGGGTCCGCCATGGAGTCATCATTCCCGTGCGACCGACCGGTCGCCTATGGACACGCGTATTCGGTCCCGATTGACCGTTTTGCCCGGCTGTCAGGCCGCGGGGCCGACCACCCACTCCACGCAGATGACCCGCCGATCCACCTGCGCCGCCGCCAGTTCCCGCACCGCACCCGGCTCGGCCGCACTGGGGACGCAGGTCAGCAGCACGGTGAAATCGGTGGGATCCGCCGCCGTCAACTCCAGCAGATTCGCCACCGCCACCAACCGGGTCTCCCCCGACGCGTGCACCACGCCTCGGACGGCCGACCCGCACTCACGAATGTCCTGCAGCGCCGTCGCCAGATCGGTGCGATCGGCGCAGTCGCACCGCATCACCACGATCCGCTCCTCCATCCCGGTCAACCCCGCCGGCAGCGGCCGCGGCGTCCGGGTCAGCACCACCACGTCCCGCGCCCCCGCCTCCAGCAGCCAGCGCACCGCGACCTCGCCCTGCGGACCCAGCCCGCCCGCGACCAGATACGTCCCGTCCGGCCGGATTTCGACGGCCGGAAAAGCCGGTGCCGGTGGCTGCCCGGCCGGGTACGCCGCGCCGAAGCCGCCGTCGCGCCACCGGCGCCGCGCACCGGAATCCGTTCTGCGCCATTGCCGTTGCGGTGGGGCGGCCGTCAGCGAGCCGAGGGCCGTCCAGTCCACGGCGCACCCGTCCAGAAAGCGCCGTGCGATGGTGTGCAGAAAACCCTCCGCCTCGTCGTCGCGGGACAGCACGGCCTGCGCGCCCTCCCGGAACGGGGCGCGCTCCCGCAATCCCGGGGTCAGCACCGGCTGCGGCCCGATCTCGAGAATCCTCGAAATCCCGTCGGCGGCAGCGGATTCCAGCGCCGCGGCCAAGTGGATCGGCTGCCACGCGTTGGCAGCCCAGTAGGCGGCGTCCGGGCACGGATCGTCCGCCGTGGCGGGCGGTGCCGTAGTGCGCGCGGTCTCGTCCTCGGTGTCCCGGGTGTCCGGCATCCGCGGCACCGGGCCGGGCCGGGTGGTCGAGTAGAACGGCAGCTGCGGTGGATTCGCCTCGAGATCGGCGAGTTCACCGTGCAATTCGACGGCGCGGTCGCGGATCGCGGGCAGGTGCGCGGCGGCTGGTATTGCGTCGGCCGGGAGGCGCTGGGCGAAGATGGTGCGGCGATGGGCCCGCCGCACCAGGGCGTCGATATAGCGGGGCTCGCCCGCCACGGTGATGGCGGTCGGACCGTCCACCGCGGCGACGGCGACATCGGCGCGCATGGGCTCGACCAGCCGGGTCACCTCCGCGAGTGTCGCCTCGAGCACGGCCGCGGCGCCACCCCCACCGGCCCGCTCGAGCAGCCGCGCCCGCGCCACCACCACCCGGGCCGCGTCGTCCAGCGACAGCGCGCCGCTCGCGACCGCGGCGGCCACCTCACCGACGCCGTGCCCGGCCACCGCATCCGCGTGCAGCCCCACCGACTCGAGCAATTCGGCCAGTGCGACCTGAAAGGCGAACAATGCCGAATGCTCGAATACGATGTCGCCCGCGCCGGATTCGCCCGATGTGTCGCCATCGCAGCCGGATTCGCACGCGCGGCCGGGCTCGTGGCCGCCGCCTCGACCCGCAGGGGTCGTTCGGTGGAATCCATTGCGCGGCGTCCAGACTCGTGGGCCGCCGGCCGCTGCCACGGCGTCCACGGCCGCGGTCAATGCCGCAGCGAAGACCGGGTATCGGGCCGCGAGTGCGCGTCCCATGCGCGGGTGGCCGCCGGTCCCGGGGAAGAGGAAGAGCGTGCCGCCGTCGTGATCGGTGCGGACCGGGTCGAAGATGCCGGTGGCCGCGCGTGGGAGGGGTGCGGGCGTGACCGTTCCCGTGGTGCGGGCGATCGCGGGCGTGGTGGCGATGCGGCGGGCCAGGGTGCGCAGGTGGGCAGCGGCCTCGGCGGTGTCGCGGGCGAGGACACCGGCGCGGGTGGGTTCGGGTATGAGCCGGGCAGTGGCGGAAGCGAATTCGCGCAGCGAGCGATAGGACCCGATGGCGACGGCCCAGCGCAGCGCGAGGGCGTGGATGGCGGCCGGGTCGCGTCCGGTGAGGGGCAGGAGAACCGGGGGTTCGTCGCCGCGGTCGAGGGCAGGGGTCCTGCCCGGTCGCGCGGGGTCGTCCAGGGCGATGTGTGCGTCGGGGCTGTCCGCCTCGGTGAATCCGATGGCGGGTCCGCCGATATCGGCGTAGCGGCGGGTTCGGGTCCGGAGCGCGTCGGTCGTGCGTTGCAGCACCAGGACGGTGCAGATGCCATTGCCGCCGCCGTTGCCGCGATTCCTGGGCACCGGTATCCGAAGGTCTGAAATGTCCGGTAGCAGAGCAAGATCCACACCGCCGGCGATGACGAAGGGCACGGCTTCGTCGGCCAGCAGGCGCACGCCCATGTCCACGGCGACCAGTGGCGAGGCACGCCGGCTGTCCACGGTGAGGCTGGGACCGCGCAGGTCCAGGGCGCGCGACAGGTGGTGGGCGCAATTGGTGCCGCCGACCGCGCCGAAGACCACCGCCGCATTGGACGCCGGTGCCAGACAGCCCAATCCGGAGTCGTCCAGGGCTTCCACGGCGACCTCGAGGTTGGTGCGCTGACGCGGGGTGAGCCCGGCGGCCGCGAGGCGATCCATGCCGAACCACTCGTGATCGAACTCCAGACCCGTCGACCGGCAGCCGACGCCGACGATCGACACCCGGGGGAACGGGGTGGGATCGGTCGATGCTCTCGTACTCTGCCGCACAGGAATGCCCTCCCGTGTCCACGCGCTGTCGGCCGTCGAGGTACCACCGGCGATTCTGCCAAGAATTCGCCGCGGCCAGAAGAGTTTTCGCGCAGGCGAATTCGTCACCCGGCGCTGTGCAGGTCAGCGCCTATCCGATCGCCCCGAAGGCATCGGGGTCATCGTTGCGCATGATTACGAGGCCGTGGCCGTCCGCCCCTGGAAGGGATGGTCGAAATCCTCGGCGGCGGCATGGGAACTGAAGAACCGCAGTGCTAGGTTCACCGCGTCCTGTTCGGTGTTCACACCGGAGATGGCCATGGTCCGGCGCAGCGCGTCGTCGTCGAGATAGATTCGAGTGATGGCCATTTCAGGCACCTCCGCCGCATCCGTCGTGTCCTCAAAGCATGACGGATCCGGCAGGCGCCGATAGCCGGAATGGCCAGAGCCCTTGGCAGGAAATGCCAAGGGCCCTGTCGTAATTGTCTGAGACGTACGGGCTTTCGCCGGAATTATCCGATCATGCCCGCGAGCCGCTGCTGGATCAGCGCCTCCGCCTCGGTGACCATCCGGGAGACCAGCTCACCGCAGGTCGGGATGTCGTCGATGAGGCCCTGCACCTGACCGGCCGACCAGATGCCGGCGTCCAGGTCGCCGTCCTCGAACACCCGGCGGCCGCGCGCGCCCGCCACCAGGTCCTTGACGTCCTCGAACTTGCCGCCGGCCTTCTCGATCTCGACGACCTTGCGGCTGATCTCGTTGTCCGCCACGCGGGCGGTGTTGTGCATGGTGCGGAAGATGAGCTGGGTGGCCCGCTCCGAGTTGGCGACGATCTGTTCCTTGACCGTCTGGTGGATCGCCGACTCCTGGGTGCACATGAAGCGGGTGCCCATGTTCACGCCGTCCGCGCCCAGCGCCAGCGCCGCGACCAGGCCGCGGGCGTCGGCGATGCCGCCGGAGGCGATGACCGGGATGTCGAGGGCCCGGGTGGCGGCCGGAATCAGGATCAGGCCCGGCACATCGTCCTCGCCCGGGTGCCCGGCGCATTCGAAGCCGTCGATGGACACACCGTCCACGCCGATCTTCTGCGCCTTGAGCGCATGCCGCACGCTGGTGCACTTGTGCAGCACCTTGATGCCGGCTTCCTTGTAGTACGGCAGGAAGGGCTCCGGATTCGACCCGGCGGTCTCCACGATCTTCACGCCGGACTCGATGATCGCCTGCACGTACTCCTGGTACGGCGGCGGGTTGATCGACGGCAGGATGGTGACGTTCACGCCGAAGGGCTTGTCGGTGAGCTCACGCGCGCGATCGATCTCGCGGAGCAGATCGTCGGGGGTGGGCTGGGTGAGCGCGGTGATGATGCCGAGACCACCCGCCTCGGAGACGGCGGCGGCCAGTTCGGCGCGGCCGACCCACATCATGCCGCCCTGGACGATGGGGTGCTGGACCCCGAAGGTCTCGGTGAATCTGGTCTTCAGTGCCATGGGCGCTGTCCTCTCCCTGCCTCTCGCAAACTGCCCTGATACTCGCATAGTTGCATATAGGGCGACAACCCTGATGTGAGTCAGAGTTTGCACCTGACCAGGGCTTTGACCAATGCACCCGGGAGTGGCCGCCCCCGGATGTGGGTGTCCAACAGGCCCAAATACATGCTCTGAACTGCTGAATGAAGCCGTGAGAACTTCTCTGCAAAACCTTCTCTGTAACCCTTGTCACGTCAGAAAGTTAAGCGGTATTCTCACAGTTGACCAGCGTGAAAGGACACCGCATGACCTTCCAGCCGCTAGACGAGCCGATTCGGTCGCGCCGCAACCACTGGGTGAACCAGGTCGCGACCCACGCGGCCATGCGGCCCGGTCAGGTCGCCTTCAAGTACAGGGGCGTGGACACCACCTGGAAGCAGCTGCATGAGCGGTCGGAGCGGTTCGCCGACGCGCTGTCCCGTCGAGGGGTCGGGTTCGGCGATCGTGTGCTCATCCTGGCGCTGAACTACACCGAGTACATCGAGGCCGTCATGGGCATCAATGCGCTCGGGGCCATCGCGGTGCCGGTGAACTTCCGGCTCACCCCGCCCGAGGTCGCCTATATCGTGGCCGACTCCGGCGGCAAGGCCATCGTCACCGATTCGGTGCTGCAGCCGCTGGCCGTGGGCGTCGCCGGGCAGGCCCCGGACCTGTCCACGGTCGTGGTCATCAACGGGCAGACCGGCGCGGGCGTCATCGGCTACGAGGACTTCCTGGCCGAGCCGGGCGAACCGCATGCGCCGCTGGACATTCCGGAAGAAACCCCCTGCCTGATCATGTACACCTCGGGCACCACCGGCAGTCCGAAGGGCGCGGTGCTCACCCACGCGAACATGAACGCGCAGGCGCTGACCTGTATCCGGGCCATGGAGATAACCCCGGACTCCATCGGTCTTTGCAGCTCACCGCTGTTCCACATCGCCGGATTGGGCTCGCTCACCCCGTATTTCATGCTCGGCGGCAAAACCGTGCTGCATCCGCTGGGTGCGTTCGATGCCACCGAATTCCTCGACGCGGTCGAGGCCGAGCAGGCCACCGCCGCCTTCTGCGTGCCGGTGCAGTGGCAGCTCATCTGCGAGGAGCCGACCGTCAAGCAGCGCAAGCTCGCGCTGCAGGCGCTGTGCTGGGGCGCGGCCCCCGCGTCGGACACGGTGCTGCGCGCCATGGCCGACTGCTTCCCGAACGCCTTCAACGTGGCGGTGTTCGGCCAGACCGAGATGTCACCCATCACCTGTGTGCTCGAGGGCAAGGACGCGCTGCGCAAGATCGGCTCGGTCGGCCTGCCCATCCCCACCATCCAGGCCCGCGTGGTCGATGACGAGATGAACGATGTCGCACCCGGTACGGTCGGCGAGATCGTCTATCGCGGGCCGACTCTCATGCAGGGCTACTGGAACAAGCCCGAGGCCACCGCGGAGGCCTTCCACGGCGGCTGGTTCCACTCCGGGGACCTGGTCCGCCAGGACGAGGAGGGCTTCATCTACGTGGTGGACCGCAAGAAGGACATGATCATCTCGGGCGGCGAGAACATCTACTGCGCCGAGATCGAGAACGTGCTCTTCGCGCACCCCAAGATCCACGAGGCCGCCGTCGTGGGCCGCGCGCACGAGAAGTGGGGCGAGGTGCCGGTCGCGGTGGTCGCGCTCATCGACGGCGTCGACGACCTGACCCTCGAAGAGCTGGAACCGTTCCTGAACGAGTCCCTGGCCCGCTACAAGCACCCCAAGCACCTGGTGGTCGTGCCCGAGCTGCCCCGCAATGCCAGCGGCAAGGTCGTGAAGGTCGAACTGCGCAAGGCGTATTCGGCCTAGATCATGTCCTTGGCGGTGAGCCAGCGCATGATCGGCCAGCCGCAGAACACCGGCAGCCAGCAGGTCAGCACCCGGTAGAGCAGGACGGCGGGGACCGCGATCGCCGCCGAGACACCGAAGGCGGCCAGACCACCGATGAGGGCGGCCTCCACCGCGCCCACCCCGCCGGGGGTCGGGGCGGCCGAGGCCAGGGTGCCGCCGATCATGGTGACGATGGTGACGGTCACGAAAGTCGTACTGCCGCCGAAGGCTTCGATGCTGGCCCACAGCGCCAGCGCCATGCCCAGGGTGGTGGTGGCGCAGCCGCCCACGATCATGGCCAGCCGGCCGGGCCGCCGGGCCAGATCCTTCAGCTGGCCGACCACCTCCGCCAGCTGCGGGCGCACCTCGTTGAGCAGCCACTTGCGGACCTTGGGGACGAACATGGTCACGCCCAGCAGGCCCAGCAGGGCGCCCGCCACCAGGTACAGCACGGTGGCACTGGGCACGAAATGCGACAGGTTCGTGGAGGTTCCGGCCAGCGCGCCGAAGATCAGCAGCAACACCACGTGGGTCACCACCTGCACCGTCTGCTGCAGGGCGACCACCGCGGTGGCCCGCACCGCGCCCAGGCCGCCCTTCTGCAGGAACCGCACGCTCAGCGCCAGCCCGCCCACGCCGGCCGGGGTGGTGGTCGCGGCGAAGGTGTTGGCGATCTGCATGAGCAGCAGGTTGCCGAACCTGACGGCCTCGGAGGCGCACGCCCACAACGCCATTGCCGCACCCACATAGGTGAGGGCGGACACGGTCAGTCCCAGCAGCGCCCAGCCCCAGTTCAGATTGCGCAGTTCCGAGGCGAAGGTCGGCACCGCGCTGATGTACGGGTAGGCCACGTACACCAGGCCGATGAGCAGCACCAGCTGGATGATCTGGTTGCGCGAGAAGCGGGTGATCTGCGCGGCCTCGATCTTGTCCTGCCCGGTCTGCGCGGCCACCTCCGCGCGGATGTCCTTCATCAGCTCGCCCGCGTCCGGCACCGTCTTGCGGAGGTGGGTGGGCACCGCGGTCTTGGTGAGCCGGGCCGAGGCGTCCAGCACCGCCTGCTTGTCCAGCACTTCGAGGGCGGTGCGCACGGCCGGGCCGACACCGAACAGATGCGCGGAGGAGAGCAGCAGCTGGGCCACGTCGGAGTCGAAACGCGCCTGGTACGCGCCGAATTCGGATTGTACGAACCCGCCGAACAGCACGGTGCCGTCGTCGAGGACCCGGATCTCCTCGGCGTGCAGTTCACCGTGCGAGATCTGGGCCTGGTGCATGCTGTGCAGCGCCTGCCACACCCGGGTCAGCACCGGCTCCCCGTCGGCGGCGGCCAGCGGCCGGCCCTGGGGCACGGTGTGCGCGTACACCATCCAGCCGCGGTCCAGCGCCGCCACGGTGAGCGGCTTGTTGCTGGCCAGGCCCAGATCGGCGATGGCGAATCCCATCAGGGCGCGATGCTCGACCGCGCGGCGCATGGAGGCGAACGGCGCCGGGTACTCGCCGCTGCGAATCGTGAGCCAGCGCTTGAGTTGCTGCAGCATGCCGCGGCTGCGCTGGTTCGCGCCGTACATCTCGATGATCAATTCATTGTCCGGTGAGCGGGATTCACCGGACTCGGCCGCGGCGGGCGCGCTGTCGGGTGAGGCCCCCGCTTCCGGTTGCGGCACCGTGCTCGCCGAAAGGACCAGTGGCCCACGGGCGGCCGGGCGCAGCACCTTGAAGGCGGTCACCCGGAAGCCGCGCTGGGCCAGCACCCGCACCGCCGCGTCGAGGGGCACCTCGAGCGCGGGAGTGCCGACCACCAGCACGATGACCGCGCCCACCAGCCAGCCCACCACCAGGCCCAGCGCGGCCCGGGCGGGCACCACCAGCGAGACGAACAGGTGGATCGGCACGAACGCCAGCAGCAGCGTCCACCACCAGCGTCGCGCCCGCGCGGGCAGCCACGGGCTGGCCACCGTGAGCGTTGCCGCCAGCATGGCGATCCAGCGCGGATCGTCGAGGAACTGCGACAGGAAGGTGTTGACCTGTCCGGGTTCCGACAGATGCCAGCGCGGTGCGGAGAAGCCGGTGCCGGTGATGGAGAACAGGCCCAGCGCGATCAGGCCCGCGGAGACGAAGCCCGCCAGCAGTTTCCACTGCCCGCGCAGCACCAGCCGCACCAGAATGGCGAAGGGCAGCGCGAGAATGGCGATGCCGTAGACGATGTAGACCAGGTTCGACTGTTCCGGGGTCAGGAACCCCACGATGCCGGAGACCGAGCGCTCCAGCGCCTCCCACTGCGGCCTGGTGATCAGCGATCCGGCGATGACGATGGCCACCGACAGCGCGGACAGCACGACGCGCAGAATGTCACTGGTCCGGCGGATCCGCGGCTGCAGCAGGCTGCCGGAGACGGGAATCTCCCGCCCGTCGACTCGCATGTCCTATTCGCGCTTTCGGATCGTGGGAACGGCTGTGGTCCCATGGTCGGCTCGGTGTGAGTATGCGGCAGGCGACGGCATCACCGACCACCTAACACGCTGGTAACCGTAACAGTGTCTGATTCGCCCCTCCGCTCCGCTCCAGGGCGGGTTCGCGGCCCCCGAGGTCTCGATTCTTCCCTCCTCCGCTTCGCTCCCCCGCTCCGTCGGTCCGGAATCGAGACGGGCCGCGACCGCCTCCACCTCCCTGCGGCTTCCCGGTTATTCCTTGCTTGACGCGAGTCTTCGATGGATCGCGAACGGGCGTGCGAGGATCGGGCCGTGGTGCTCGATCTCCGTGTCTGCTTCGTCGGTGAGTCCTTCGTCGCGGGAGTCGGTGATCCGAGATGCCTGGGCTGGGCGGGCCGGCTGGCGGCCCGGGCCACGGCGGCCGGACAGCCGCTGACCTACTACAACCTCGGCATCCGACGGGAGAACAGCACCGAGCTGCGGGCCCGCTGGGAGGCCGAGTGCACGCCCCGGCTACCCGCGGGTGCGGACTGCCGGGTGGTGATCTCCACCGGTGTCAACGACACCCAGCTCGAGGACGGCCGTCCCCGGGTCGATCCCGGTGAGTCGGAGCGCAATCTGGCTGACATCCTGCGCCGGGCGCGGGAAAAGGGCTGGCAGACAATGGTGGTCGCGCCGCCGCCGAATGTCGACGACGAGCACAATGCCCGGCTGCTGGCGCTGGACGCCCGCTTCGCCGACCTCTGCGACGAGGCCGCGGTGCCCTACCTGCGGGCGCACCAGCCGTTGCGCGAGAACCAGATCTGGATGCGTGATGTCGCGGCCGGCGACGGCTTCCATCCGGAGGCGACCGGCTACGACGAGTTCGCCGCCCTGCTCGCGCCTCACTGGCTGCTCTGGCTGGCCGATCCGGGCTCGGAACTGCCGGTGGTGCGCTGAGTTTCGGTTCCGGGTCCCAGCCAGTCCTCGACCATGCCCTGGAGCCGCGGCTCCCGGGTCGAGGTCACCAGGCCCGAGCCGACCAGCACGCCCAGCGCGATGGCGAGCACGGTGAGCACCGCGGTGACCAGGATGTGCAGGCCGTTGGGGTCGTTCTCGGTGACCAGCGCGGAGATCCCGCTCAGGCTCATGCCGCCGGGCACCAGCATCCAGAAGGCGGGCAGGAACACCACCTGTGTCGGCGGGGCATCCTTGAAGCGCTGCACCAGGTATGCCACCGGCACCGCCACCATGCCGCCGAGGAACGAGCCGAGCAGCCCGCCACCGAGCTGGGTACCCAGCTGCTGCCCGCAGAACGCCGCGTACAGCACGATCAGCAGCCAGCCCAGGGATCTCGGCGGGGCGCTGGCCCGCCGGCTGTGGCCCAGTCCGATCAGCAGCACCCCGAGTATCGGTGTCCACCAGCCCAATCCGTGTCCGGCCTGCGGTGACACCGTGGGCAGCGGGCCCAGCAGTTGCAGCCCCACCAGCACCCCGAAGGCCAGCAGCACCAGCTTGTTGAAGCCGTAGATGGTGCGGCTGGCGCCCGCGATCATGGATCCGGTGGCCAGCTCGATGGACCCGTTGGTGAGCATGGCCCCCGGCAGCAGGCTCGACACCGAGGGGATCAGCAGCTGGGAGGGATTGCCGCCGCCGAGCGCATTGGGAAAACCGAACGACAGCAGGGTGACCACCGCCCCTGCGAGCACCGGCAGGCTGGTGTACAGCAGCCGGAACCGGTCGGCCGCCATGATCAGCAGCTGCACCGCCAGCCCGAGCACGATGTAGCCGAGCAGGGCGGTGGAGGTGGGGTTGAGCATCAGGCCGAGCCCCACGGTGAGCACCACATTGCCGGTCAGCAAGCGCCACACCGGTGTCGGCTGTGGCGAGGCGAGGATGTCCTCGAGTGCCGCGGTGGCCTCGGCCGGCGGCGGCAGTTCGCTGGTGATCCGGTCGATGAGTTCGTAGAGCGCGGCGATCTGATCCAGGCGCAGCGTGTCGGAGTCGGCCTCCAGCAGGTCCATCGCCGATCCGCGCGAATCCTGTACGCGCACGAACACTCCCGTGGGCAGCACGAAGAAGTGCACCTCGGTGGCCTCGTAGCGGCGCGCCAGTTCGTCGAGGATGTCCTTTACCCGGCCGGTGGTCTCGCCCGAGCGGATGAGGGCTACGCCCATGTGCCGCAACAGATCCAGCAGGTCGGCGGAGATGGGTGGTTCCTCCGGCGGCGGGGCCTGCTCCGCCGGGGCGACCGCGCCGGGGCCGACCCGCCGCAGCCAGCGATCCATGGATCCGGCGGCCTTGCGGGTGGCCCCGTAGAGGCTGCGTGACAGCGCGCCCCGGCCGCGTGTCGCAGGCCGGTGCTGTGGATGATGCCGCGACAGACTCGTAGGTCTCGCCTCCATAGATGAGCAACTTCGTAGCAATCAAAATCTAGCGCGCGGCGGGCCCGGATCCCCCGGACGCGAGCCATCTCACTCCCATGCATCCCCGCTCTGAAGCGGAACTGCCGATAGCATCCCGCCCGAATCCCGGCTTCCAAGCCATCGGGTATGCCTACCGGTTGCCCTCTTCCTAACCTGGTGGCATGGATATCGATACGCGACTGCTGCGTTACTTCCTGGCAGTCGCGGACGCGGAGAACCTGCCGCGGGCGGCGCAGCGACTACATGTCGCGCAGCCCGCGCTGGCGACCCAGATCAAACAGCTGGAACAGCAGCTGGGTGTGGAGCTGTTCATTCGTTCCCGCGCGGGCTGGACCCTCACCGCGGCCGGCAAGGTGCTCGCCGAGCAGGTGCCGGCGCTGCTGGCGTCCTGGGACCGGATTCTGCGCGACACCAAGAGCGATGCCAGCCGCGCCTCCCGGGTGCTGCGGCTGGGCTGCGTGAACAGCGCTGCCGACGGCCACATTCCGGAGATCATCCGGGTCTTCCACCGGCTGCACCCGGACTGGCAGGTCGATCTGCACCAGGGCGGCTGGACCGACCCGACCGCCGGGCTGGACGAGGGCGACGTCGATGTCGCCCTGCTGCGCCTGCCCTTTCCGGGCCAGGACGAATACCACCTGCGGGAGCTGTTCGCCGAACCGCGCTGGATCGCGCTGCCCGAGGACCATCCGCTGGCCCAGCGCGACGACATCGCCTTCCGGGAGCTGTGGGACGAGCCGTATGTCGCCTCGCCCGCGGAAACCGGCTGGTGGCGCGACTATTGGATGGGCCTGGACTCGCGGCCCGCGGACACCGCCATCATCGGGGCCATCGCCCGCAATACCGAGGAATGGCTGCGCGCCATCGCCAATGGCTTCGGGGTGAGTTTCACGCCCGCCTCCACCGCCCGCACCGAGTACCCGGGCGTGGTGTTCCGGCCCGTGCACGGCATCGGCCCCACCCGGGTGGCGGTGGTGTGGCCGGACGCCTCCGAGACCGATCCGGTCATGCGGTATTTCATCCGCTGCTGCTCCGACATCATGGGCCAGCACGGTGCGGACGGCCGTCGCACCTCCTGACCGCCGCCGGTCGGACATGATTGGGGGCATGAGCGACCAGCACGAGCACTGGCAGCGCACCTACCGCACGCATCCGGAGATGTACGGCGACGAGCCGTCGGAGGCCGCCGTGTACGCGGCGCGCCTGTTCCGCGAGCGCGGGGCCCGCGACGTGCTGGAACTGGGCGCGGGCCACGGCCGGGACGCACTCCACCTGGCGCGCCAGGGTTTTCGGGTGACCGCCACCGATTTCAGTGCCGTCGCGCTGGCGCAATTACGGGAGCGGGCGGACGCCGAAGGCGCGGGCGAGCGGGTCCGCACCCTGGAACACGATGTCCGCCAGCCGATTCCGCTGCCCTACCGCAGCGTGGACGCGGTGTACGCGCACATGCTGCTGTGCATGGACCTCAGCACCCAGGAGATCCGCGACCTGGTCGCCGAGATCCGCCGCGTCCTCAAACCCGGTGGCGCCTTCGTCTACACCGTCCGCAATACCGACGATGCCCACTTCGGCAGCGGTAAATCCCTCGGCGACGACATCTACGAGCACGGCGGCTTCGCCGTGCACTTCTTCTCCGCGGAACTCGTCGAGACCCTCGCCGCCGGATGGGAGCTGCGCGACCGGCATTCCTTCGAGGAGGGCGAGCTGCCCCGGCGCCTGTGGCTCGTCACCCAGCTGCTCCCGGCCCGCTGACCGCCGCCGCGATCTCGTCCCGGATCGGGCGCGGTGCCCCGGACAGCAGGGCGGGCAGATCGCTGTGGGTGGCGTGCAGGAAGCCCGCCTTCAGGTTGGAGAACAGTGACACCGTGTGCCCGATCCGATACGGTTCGAGGCCCCCGCCGAGCAGGTCGTCGCGCAGCTCGGTGAGCGGCACGTCCCGGTATTCGACCGGGCGGCCGAGGGATTCGCTCAGCAGCCCGGCGATCTCCGCGCCGCTGACCGAGGTCACACCCTCGAGCTCGTAGGTGCGACCGGCGTGCGCGGTGGACGCTCCGGCGCGCAGGTCGCGCTCGACCTCGGCGGCCACCCGCACCGCGACCTCGGCCAGATCCTCCCGCGACACCCCGGAGATGCGGCCGGCGCCGAACGGCGCGGCGAAAACCCCGGTGGCGGCGGCGGATTCGGCCGCCCCGGCCGCCAGGCTCACCGGCACCTCGCTGTAGAACCCGTTGCGCAGCACGGTTGCCTCGAAAGGCGCCGCGGCCAGCTGCTTCTCGGTCCACAGGTGCGGGACGGCGATGGTGGTGTGCCCGGCCGACGCCGAGAGGCTGGTGTAGATGACGTGCCGCACCCCGGCGGCGGCCGCGGCGGCCACCACCGCGCCGTGGCGGGCCGTCACCACATCGTCCTCGGCGTATCCGGCGGAGATGAACACCAGCGTGTCCACGCCGTCGAAGCCGGTGGTCAGGGATGCGGGATCGTCGAAATCGATGCGCCGGGCGGTGTCGTCGCTGTGTTGCGCGGCTTTGGAGCTGGTGCCCGCCACCACCTCCAGATCCGGCCGGGCCCGCAGGCCCGCCAGTACCAGTCCGCCCAGAGCGCCGGAAACGCCGGTCACGAGAATCATTGCGCTACTCCTTGCGTTGTGAAGGTCGTGGACCACGACCTGACCGAGCTTCCGACGACGGCGGCGACCTGGGAAGAAGGCACTTCGGTGTCAGTCACGAACACCGCTGTTACCGACCAGGCCGCAGCCGCTGTTCCCGCCGGGCCGTGTGGCGATGACCACTGCGGCATCCGCGACACCCTGGACCGGATCGGCGACAAATGGACCGTGCAGGTGCTGGTAGAACTGCGCAGGGGCGTGCGCCGGTTCGGCGAGCTGCAGCGCGCGGTGCCCGGTATCTCGCAACGGATGCTGACGCTCACCACGAAAAGGCTGCTGCGCGACGGGTTCCTGGAGCGCACGGCCTACCCGACCATTCCACCGCAGGTGGAGTACCGGCTCACCGAGATGGGTGAGAGCCTGGCCGGGGTCGCCTTCTACCTGGCCGACTGGTCCCGCGCGCACATGGACGCGGTGGCCGCGGCCCGCGCCCGCTGGGACGCGGAGCACGGCGAACTGGACTGAGCACCGATGCCGGTCGCTCAGCCCCGCATGCGGATTCGCTCAGCCAGTTTCGAGGACGGCCATGGCGGCGTTGTGGCCGCCGATGCCGCTGACGCCGCCGCCGCGCACCGCGCCCGCGCCGCACAGCAGGACATTGCGGTGCCCGGTCGCGACGCCCCACCGGGCGGCGGGGCTGTCGTCGGCATCGTCGGCGCGGTAGGGAAAGGACAGGTCCGCGTGGAAGATATGGCCGCCGGGCATGCTGATCTCGCGTTCGAGTTCGACCGGGGTGCGGGCCTCCAGACACGGGTTGCCCTCGCCGTCCAGGGCGAGACAGTCACGGATCGGTTCCGCCAGCACCGAATCCAGTTGCGCCAGTGTGGCATCCACCAGCCGCTCCTTGGCGCCGCGCGGATCGTCGGCGAAAAGCCGTGCGGGCGTGTGCAACCCGAACAGGGTGAGGGTGTGGAAGCCGCGCTCGTTCAGCTCCTGCGCGAGGATCGACGGGTCGGTCAGGGTGTGGCAGTAGATCTCCGAGGGCGGGGCCGAGGGCAGTGTGCCCGCCGCCGCCTCCCGGTAGGCGCGCTCGAGCTGACCGGCCGATTCGGCGATGTGGAAGGTGCCGGCGAAGGCGGTGCGCGGATCCACCTGCGGGTCACGGAGTTTCGGTAGTCGCCGCAGCAGCATGTTGATCTTCAGTTGCGCGCCCTCGGGCTTCTCGGCCGATTCGCCCAGCAGTCCCGCCAGCACGTAGGGCGCGGCATTCACCAGCACGTGCCGTGCGCTGGCCACGTGCCCGTGATCACCGTGCAGGTAGTGCACGTCGGCGGTGTCGCCGTAGGGTTCGATGCTGGTGACGGTGCATCCGGTGCTCAGCTCGGCCCCGGCCGTGCGGGCCGCGCCGGCGAGCGCGTCGGTGAGCGCGCCCATGCCGCCGACGGGCACATTCCAGTCGCCGGTGCCGCCGCCGATCACGTGGTAGAGGAAGCAGCGGTTCTGCAGCAGCGCCGGATCGTGGGCGTGGGTGAAGGTGCCGATGAGCGCGTCGGTGAGCACCACGCCGCGCACGGTGTCGTCGGCGAAGGCGGCCTCCACCGATTCCCCCAGGGGCCGTTCGAAAATCGTCTCCCAGGCGGTGGAATCGTCCACCGTGCGCTGCAATTCGGCGCGGGTGGGCAGCGGGTGGGTCAGGGTCGGGAAGACGCGCTCGGCGAGGTGTCCCGTCATGGCGTAGAAGCGCCGCCAGGCCTCGTAATCCCGCTCCGATCCGGTGACCTGCGCGAAGCTGGCGCGGGTGGCGGCCTCGGAACCGTTGTCCACCAGTAGCCCGGTGCCACCGATCGGCGTGTACGACGAGATGCGCCGCTTGCGTGTCTCGAAGCTGAGGTCCAGGTCCCGCACGATGCGCTCGGGCAGCAGGCTCACCAGGTAGGAGTAGCGCGACAGTCGCGCGTCGAAGCCCGGGAATACCCGCTCCGATACGGCCGCGCCACCGGTGTGGGCCTGCCGTTCCAGCACCAGCACCGAACGCCCGGCCCGGGCCAGGTAGGCGGCGGCCACCAGGCCGTTGTGGCCGCCGCCGACCACGATCACGTCGTATCCCGCTCGCGTCATGCGCCCATCGCATCACACTGTGCTTGATTTGCCTCCGCTTCGCTCCGGCGGGTTCGCGGCGCTGGAGTCTCGTTCTTCCCTCCTCCGCTTCGCTCCCCCGCTCCGTCAGTCCGGAATCGAGACGCGCCCGCGAACCTGGGCGCGGGGAGCGGCTAGCGGCCGCTCATGTCGAGTGCCGCCAGGTGGCTGAACAGCACCGACGCGCCGATCGGATTGCCGCCGCCGGGGTACACCGTGCCGCTCACCGCCGCCATGGTGTTGCCCGCGGCGTAGAGTCCCGGGATCGGCTCGCCGTCGGTGTTCAGCACGCGGGCGGCGGTGTCGGTGCGAAGCCCGCCCTTGGTGCCCAGATCGGAGATGCCGAAGGCGGCCGCGTGGAACGGGCCCTTCACGATCGGGGTGAGCGGGGGCTCGCCATTGGAGAAGGCGCGGTCGTAGGCCTCGTCGCCGCGGCCGAAGTCCGGATCCACGCCCTGGGCGGCGAATTCGTTGAAGCGGGCCACGGTCGCCACCAGTGCCTCGGCGGGAACGCCGATTTCGGCAGCCAGGCCCTCGAGGGTGTCGGCGGTCCTCCACAGGCCCGCCTCGACATAGCGTTCCGCGTCGACCATCGGCACATTGCTGGCCTTGATGGGCGGCACGACGCCCTCGGTGTCGTCGTAGACCATCCAGAACGGAAGCGTCGTCGAGCCGTCGTTCAGGTGCTCGATGATGTCGCGGCCGAGCCGGTCGTAGGGCGCGGACTCGTTGACGAAGCGCTCACCGGCCTGGTTGACGAAGATGCCGCCGGTAAACCACAGCGCGAACGCCGCGCGCCCGTCCGGGTGCACCAGGCCCGGCGACCACCACGCCTGATCCATCAGGTCGGTGTCGGCGCCCACCGCGATGCCCGCCTCGTGTGCCCTGCCCTGATTTCCCCACGGCCCCATGGTGTCCCGGGCCACGCCCGGCACGCCGTAGCGCTGCCGCAGTTCGTCGTTGCCCTCGAAACCGCCGGCGGCCAGCAGCACGCCCTTGCGGGCCCGGATGGCCACCCGCTCACCGTCGCGTTCGACGATCGCCCCGACCACCGCGCCGTCCTCGGTCACCAGTTCGACCAGCGGGGAGTTCAGGTACAGCGTGGCGTTGGGGTACTTGGACAGCCCCAGCAGGAACCGGCCGACCAGGGCCCGCCCGCCGATCAGGTAGTCGGGCTGCGGGTCGCCGTGGCGGTCGGTGCCGAGCGGCCCGCGCACCGAGTCGCTCAGCTCGCCCAGCTTCGCGGCCCGCAGCGGCGCGGGGATGATGTGCCGCTTGCCGTCCAGCCGCGCCTTGGGCGCCTTGCCGAAATAGTCCGGCCACGGGAACATCTGGAACTCGAAAGCCTCGTCCTGCTCCAGGTATTCGATGACCTTGGCGCCATTGCGGACGTAGGTCTCCTGCAGTTCGGCCGGGGTACGGTCACCGACCACGGACCGGAAGTAGGTGAGCGCGTCCGCGATGGTGTCGTCCACGCCCGCCCGCTGCAGCACCGGATTGCACGGGAACCAGACCCCGCCGCCGCCCGAGAACGAGGTGGTACCGCCGAACTTGTCGGTGGCCTCCACCACCGCCACCGTCAGCCCCTCACGCGCCGCCGTATAGGCCCCGGCCAGGCCGCCGCCCGACCCTGCCACCAGGACATCGACTTCTTCGTTCCAGTCCGTCACCGTTACTCCCTGATCAACGTGGTCTCTCCGCGACGGTATGCGCCGGGAGCGGCCCGTGCATCAAGTATCCCGATGGCCGGAAAGCCGGATCAGTCGTGCCAGGTGGTCAGGACGATCTTGCCGCGCACCCGGCCGGATTCGCTGAGCTTGTGCGCCTCGGCGGCGTCGGCCAGGGACATCACCCGATCGATCTCGGCGCGCAGCCGCCCGGCCGCCACCAGGTCCGCGACCGCGCGCAGGTCCGCGCCGGACGGGGTGAACCAGAGGCGGTGATAGTGGGGATCGTCGAGCGGCTCCTCACCCTGGGCGTCGATCATCCGGCCGTGCGGGGTGAGCACCCGCAGCGAGCGGGCCGCATAGTCGCCGCCGACCAGATCGAACACGATGTCCACCGCGCTGACGGCGGTGGTGAAATCGGTTGCCGTGTAATCGATCAGCTCGTCGACGCCGAGGCCGCGCAGGAAGTCGTGATTGGCCGCACGGGCGGTGCCGATCACGTAGGCACCGCGCGCCTTGGCGATCTGCACCGCCAGATGACCCACGCCGCCCGCCGCCGCGTGCACCAGAACCCGTTGTCCCGGTTGGACATCGGTGAACGCCTGCCACGCGGTGAGCACCGCCGTCGGCAGCGCGGCGGCATGGATGTGGTCGAGCCCGGCGGGCCGGTGGGCGAGGAACCGCGCCGGGGTCACCGTGTATTCGGCGTACGCGCCGGAACGGCTGAGCACATTCCCGAAAACCTCGTCACCGGGCCGGAATTCGGTGACCTCCGCGCCGACCGCGGTGACGACACCCGACAGGTCGAAGCCCAGCGTGAACGGCGGCGGGCCCAGTTTGGTGACCGCGCCCGAGCGGAGTTTCCAATCGGCGGCATTGATCGAGGTGGCGGCCACCCGCACCAGCACCTCGCCGGTGCCGGGTCGCGGAACATCGACCTCCACCGTCTCCAGAACGTCCGGTCCACCGAGGGTGCGCTGACTGATCGCTTTCATGATCTCGATGCTGCGCCCGATAGTATCTCGGGGGAAGAAGGCACTCTTTTGATCCCGAGGTACCTCATGGATACCGTCTCCGACTGGGAGCCATCCGGAAATCTGGTCGACAGCTACCTGCGGCGCTGCCCCGCCCGCGACATCCTCGCGGTGCTGGCCGACAAGTGGGTGCTGCTGGTGCTGGGCACCCTGCGCAACGAGGGCGGGCCGATCCGATTCAACGAACTGCGCCGCCGCCTCGACGGCATCACCCAGAAGGTGCTCACCCGCACCCTGCGGGACCTGGAACGCGACGGGCTGGTCCGGCGCACGGTGTATCCGACCGTGCCGCCCCGGGTGGAGTACGCGCTCACCGACATGGGCGCCGACCTGGGCCGGATCACCCACGCCATGGGACAGTGGGCGCTGCAGCACGCCGAGGAAATCACCACCGCCCGAACCGAATTCGACGAGCGGGCGGCACGGGAACCGGAACCGATCCGGCCCTGACCACCGGCGCTCTCAGACCCTGACCGCCAGCACCGTGGCGTGCGGTGTGTACTCGTCCGGGCGGGCCTCCCGCGACAGCGTGGCGGTGGCCCGGAAACCATGGGCGGCCAGCGCTTCCGCGAAGGTGCCCGGCGCCCACCGGTAGGCGGGGGCGACCTTGTGCGCGTAATCCCGCACACCCGTGGGCTCGTCGGCGGCCTGGAAGCCGAACACGGCGTGCCCGCCGGGCCGCACCACCCGCGCGAACTCGGTCAGCACCGCCGGAACACGGTGCGGCGGAATGTGAATGATCGAGTACCAGGCCACCAGCCCGGCCAGGGCGGCGTCGTCATACCGGAGTTGCTCCATGGGACCGACCTCGAACGGAATGTCGGGGTACTGCTCCCGGGCCAGGCGGATCATCTCCGGCGACAGATCGACCCCGGAAATCTCCAGCCCCGCCGCCGCCAGATACGAGGTGACCCGGCCCGGCCCGCAGCCGATATCGGCCACCGCACCACTCCCGTTCTCCCGCACCGCTTCCGCGAAGGCGTCCAGCATCGATCGGTCGAAGACATTGGTGTGCAGCTGCCGGTGGAAGAGCTTGGCGTACAGCTCCGCCACCTCGTCGTAGGCGGCCCGGGTGACGCGCATGTCCTCACTGTCGATCATGCCTCGACTCTAGGCGTCCGGCGCGGCCGCCTGCGCGCCGATCGCGCCCGTCGACGGTGCGCGCACCGCCTGATACTCGCCGTTCAGCAGTACACGCAACCGGGCCTGCGGCGGCATCAGGGTGCGCAGCGGCAGCACCGCCAGCCGGGCCAGCCGGCGCAGGTCCCGCGGCAGGGCGGGCAGCGGAAGATCGATGTGCCACAGCGGATATCGGTGATCGGGATGCTGCCAGCCGTCGCGCAGCATGAATTTCAGGACGCGCGGGGACAATTCGCGGGCGGTCGCGCTGGCCAGCTCCAGCCGCAACAGCTCCTGGTCCTGGTCGTGGTCGAGATTGATCCGGGCGCGATGCGGTTCCCCCGCGTCCACGGTGAGCTGGCCGGACTCGGTGAGATCGGCGATCAGGGCGGCCAATTCCTCGTAGCACTGCGCCCATTCGCGATCGTGGGCGCGGAAGGCGGCGCGCTGCTGCTCGATGATGAGGCGGCGGTCGCGTTCGCCCGGCCGCACCAGGTACAGCTCCACCGTGTCCGGCTCGGTGACCAGGCCCACCGTGAGCCGGTCGCCGGGCCAGGCCGGCCCGTGCGCCTGGCCCAGCACCGCATGGCGCGGCGCACCGAACTCGGTGCGGAAGCCGTCCAGGGCGCGGGCCTGCGCGGCGGTGCGCTGCTCGCGCACCTCACCGGGTAGGCCCTCGTCGTAGAGGAACGATTCGATGCTGTCGCTGAGGGTGACGCAGACCGCTTCCAGCCGGTCACCGTCGAAGCAGAAGCGGGCGCGTGGATCGTCCACGCGTAATTCGGTGTCCGCCCACACCGTGCGCTCGCCGGTGTCGCTGTCGTGCAGCGGTTTCCAGCCCACGGCGGCCGCGAAGCCGTCCAGATCGGCGCGCGTCCAGGTCCAGTCGAAGGCCCGCGCCGCGCGCGCGATCTCGACACCGGCGGGCACGTCCACCCGCAGCGGCCCGGCATCGAAGTCGGAGACGGCGTGGCGGCGCAGGAATTCGGCGCGCTGGCTGCGGGAGGTGGGATGCGGGGGGATGCCCAGCGGTGTCACGTCCAGATCCGCGCCGCCCTCCACCCAGGCGTCGGCCACCAGCTCGGTGGGCGCGGTGACACCGACCGTGCGCAGTGTGTCGGCGGTGCGCAGCGCCAGTCCGCTCATGGCCACGGCGCCCGCGCGCCGGGACAGGGTGCGCGTCCAGTTGGCCTCGCGCGGCGGCGTCCAGCCCAGGTCGATCAGCCGCTGCTCGGTCTCCGGGCCGTAATACCAGGTGGGGTCGATGAATTCGGTGCGGGCCAGCTCGCCGGTCAACTGCTCCGGCCCGGCGTCGAACTGCACGAAGCGGCTGCCGGGCGCGGTGATCAGCAGGCGCGCGTCCACCGGCAGCGTCTCCACGAAGCCCGCCAGGTTCTCGGCGAAGCGGGTCCAGGCGCCCGCGGCGGCGCGGCGGCGGGCGGTCTCGTGCCGGCGTTCCATCCAGTACCGCTGCGCGGTCGGGTTCACCAGCAGCAGATCGACGGTGTCGACACCGATGGTGAGGCCCGCGAACACGGTCGGGAAACGCCAGGCCGGACCCTCGGCCGGGCCCGCGGCCGGACTCTCCGGATCGCCCCAGTGCTCGGTGAACACCGCCGTCGTGCGGGCCAGCGCCGCGTCCAGGAGTTCCCGGCTGCCGAACTCCGCGGGGGCCGGGCAGTCGGAGATGGTCACGCGCACATGGTCGAGGCCGCGGTCGCTGCCCCAGAACATGGCCGAGTCCCACCACACCGACAGCCCGGTCCGGGAGAAGACCGGGCCGGTACGCAGTGTGCCCACCGGCTGCGGACTACTCCATCCGACCAGCCGGGCGAACTCGGAGACATTGCCGGAGCCCCAGCGCCAGCCGAACCCCGCTGCCGCTCTCACGATCTCGACCGCACCCGCGGTATCGACACGCACCTCGAAAGCCACCCAGCGACACTAACCCGGCCCGGCCGTGCCGGGGCCTTCGCGATCGCGATTAGTCTGTAGGCGGCCGGTGCTTCCCGCACGGGGCGGACAATCCACGGGAAGCCCGGCCACGGTCATGATCGGGGGCGAATACGTCAGTGCGCCATCGGGAAACGTGAACTTCCCGCATCGCCCGCCGGAATGATCGGCAACACCAGCGCCGACGGGTGATCCTTGTCGTGATACACGGTCTGGGTCGCGACCTGCGTATTCGTGTTCTGCCCGAACGGGTCACCGGTATTCGGATTCGGTGCGAACTGCGGAAAATCGCTGCTCGACACCTCCACCCGGATCGCCGATCCGGCCTTGACCAGATAGCTGGTCGGCCACACATCGATCGTGAACCGATACGGCTGACCCGGCACGATCTGCGACGGATGATCGAGCGAATCGCGGAACGCGGCGCGCACGATCCCGTTGTTGAGATTCACCGTCGAGCCGTCCGGGGCCACCGCCACCAGCTTCGCGGTGAAATCGGTATCGGTCGCGGTCGAGGACGCCCACAGCGTCACGCGAATCGGCCCGGTGAGTTCGGTGTCGGAGGGCATCGGCGCGGTCGTGTACGTCAGCACATCCGAACGCTGCTCCACCACGAACTGATCCACCGGGCCCTGCGGTCCCGTCGACGCGCCACAGCACGAGTGCCCGCCCGCGCTGGGCACCGGATTGAGCGGGTCGTAGTCGTAGCGGTCCGGCTGCTGCGCGTCCTGCGGGGCATCGGCGGTGAGCAGCCCGGCCCGGCCCTGAATCCCATTGCCGCCATTGCCGGACAGGTAATAGGTGGTCCACCGGGTATCCGGCAGCGGCCAGGCCGAGGCCGACTTCCACCTGTTCGCACCCATCAGGAAGTAGTCGACCACCGGCTGCCCGGACACCTTGTTGTCCTTGCCCTTCAGGAAATGGTCGTACCAGGCCAGCATGAGGTCGTTGATCGGACTGTCGCCCGCCGCACCGCTCGCCGCCAGCATCGGGGTCTCCACCTTGCTGCCCGGACGACCCCAGCCGACGTGATCCCACGGGCCCAGCACCAGCCGCTGCCCCGCACGGGCCTCCGGCGTGCCGCCATCGGCGACCATACCGGAGAAATTCTGCACCCCGCCCGCGAGAAACGCGTCGTACCAACCCTCCACATCCAGCACCGGGACCTTCACGTTCGCGTACCGATCGCGAAGGCTCCACCGCTTCCAGTAGTCGTCGCGGGTGGAATGCGAGATCCAGTCGTAGAACCACGGCGCGACCACCGGATCACCCGGGTGCAGCGGCGGAAACTGTTGATATGGGCGGAAACCCAGCCAGCGCGTGTAGTCCGCGCCATCGACCCCCAGCTGCTTGGCGGTGGCGGTGTCACCCCGATTGAGGGCCGCGCTCGCGCCGATGGTCTCCATGGCCCACGGCTCCACGAACGCCAGCCGGAACGCACCGCCCTCATAGGTCCAGCCGTCGTAATAATCCGAGGCGGTATTGGCGGGCACGATGGTCGTCAGATGCGGCGGCGCGCCGACGGCCGCAAGCCATTGCGTCGCACCGACATACGACGAACCGTACATCCCGACCCTGCCATTCGAGCCCGGCAGGGTGGCGGCCCACTCCACCGAGTCGTAGCCGTCGTTGGTGTCGTTCGCGAACTCGGTGAACGTGCCGCCCGACTGCCCCTGACCCCGAATGTCCTGCACCACAACCAGATAGCAGTGCGACGCGAACCAGTCCGGGGTCCGGTAGCGGAACGGCTGGACCTGTGCGGCCGCCTTCCCGTACTGCGTCCGCATCAGAATCACCGGTACCGGATCCGCCGACTCGGGCCGATACACATCCGCTTTCAGCACCACCCCGTCGCGCATGGTCGCGGGAACATTCTCCTGCTTGTCGACCGCGCACGACCCGCGCCCGTCCGGCGGCGGCCAGCTCGCCGCCCCCTGCGGCGCCGACCCGTTCCCCCCGCTCCCACAGCCCGCGACCACCAGCGCGATCGCCCCGGCCACCGCCCCCACCCGGGCGATACGACCGTGCCCTCTCCCAATACGGCTCATTGATCGACCGTAACCCCGGTCCCACGCCCACTCACCGGCAATCGGGCAAAGCAGGCCGATCCCACCGCGGAGCATCCAGGATGTCGGCGGCTCGAGCCAGACGCAACGGCTGGGCGAGTGCTTCCACATATTTGAGCGACCGGATTTGGTTCCCATCCCGGATTGAAACTCGAGTCGATCATGCCGCGGGTTGCGAGGAGGACTCGGACAGTGTCCCAGATCTCTTCGGGAATCGTGTCCACGTTGGGTGTGGAAGTCATTGCATCGAGTTTGACCAGACACGCTTCGCCGGCGACACCCCGTGCTCCGTGGGAACCGATGTCCTGGAGAAACGTGATCTGGTTGTCGCCGCCGTCGATGGTCAGATGCCAGCAATCACGGTACCCGGGCTTTCGGGCCCGTTTGATGCGTCCGTGGACTTCCAACCGGAGTAACAGATTCGCGACATCGTGTATGAGCCGCAGGCTGGTGGACGCGTAATAGATACGCGCCTGATGGAAACGATCATCCCAGCGGATCGAACCATCGGTGGACCACAGGTGTCTGAGAAAGATCGACATTTGCTCGGTGGGTAACGCGAAAATTCGCTCTGGAACGAATTTTTCATAGCTCCGGAGACCGAACCGGCCTAGTACTCCAGCCGGACTTCGTGATCATGGTGTGAGTCGGGATCGTTGCTGGTAGTGGCTGCGGCGGGCGCGGTATTGATGTCGGCGTCGCCAGTGCGACCAGCGCATCCGGTGGCGGACAGCGTGGACGCAGAGTCGTGACTCTGGCAGCTGCGTACTCATCATCGACGTGTTGCGGGGAAGCTCCGGGGTCAGGCCCGGGCGCTGACATCCGGCCCCTTACTCTCGTGCTCGGTGGTTCGGAGGCCTCGCGGCGTGTAGGGTCTCAAAAGTCGTGGCCAGCAGTAACTCTCCGACCTGTGGGTTCTGAAGTTGTCTCACAATTTGGCCACTGCAATGTGTCTCATAAAGGTGGCCATTCTTCAGGAGTGGCGACGGCCACCTCGATCGGAGCTTGGTGACGTTCCTCCGTGTTGTGCCAGAACGTCTCTACGATAATAGATCTCACGCCGACGCGATTGTCACGTGATGTATGCGGCTGTCCTGACACCAGCTGCGATGAGCGGCGCACTGTGCGGTGCATTAGTGGTCGGTGTCCGATCTGCAGTGTGGAGTTGAGGTAGGAGTACAGGCTCAGGACGACGAACCAGGTATGCAGAAGGTCTTCCGACTCATGGTGGTCGTCGAAGAGTTCGTGGTCAGCCCCGACGCCAACTCCGTCGGCGAGGGGTGGCATGACCAGTGTGACGGCCAGCTCATGCGCCTGCGCGAAGCGGCGGGGAGGATCCAAGGTGATCTTGCTGAGCCTTCGGCTGCCGACCGCAACTTGAGGGTTCAAAAGATTCAGAAGACACACGCCTGGTCTCCACCAGGCTTGGGAGCGAACTGCACCCGCGGGACTTCCACACGAGGTGCACGCTTCACATCGACGACGATCGGACAATGCTCGGTGAGTAGCAAGTAGTCCGGCACGTGCCGCCGGAACTTGCCGTTAATCTCGGTGCGTAGCAGAAATGGTTGCGCAACAATGTGATTCACTGAGCGATCGAAATCCGCAAACATCAGAAGTGCCAACTCGAGGCGAGACTCGTAGACGACGTGTGCCTGCTGCGTCGCCGACCAGTAGATACCCGGGTAGGGCCGCTGGCCGTCGTACTAGCGAAAAGTCCTCCAGGGCACCGCTTTTTCGAGGGACTCGGTGCTGACAGCAGCCAAATGCCTAGGGTAGCCGGAAGGCAGCGGTTTCTGCGTTCGCTCATCGAAGCGGCACTCGAGCGCGGCGTCGCGGCCGGTTCGGTGCGCCCAGATATCCGCATTCCTGCGACCATCGACCTGGTGATCGCCGCAATGGATGGTTTGGAAAGCCAGTGGCTGCTCGATGCCGACGTGGACATGGTCGGATCTTTCACCCTTTTCACCGCGTGGTTGCGTACATCGGTCAAACCCGTCAGCTGACTCACCGGAACAGCCCCCTCGAGGCGTTGGCTTCCTGGCGCGCGGGCCATCCCCTTGTGGCGTCGGCATGCGGACGAGCACATACGGATCCACTCGCGGCACGCTGTAGTCGGATCCAGATCGTGCTCGCAGCTCAGCCCGGCAGGGTGGACGGGCGGTCGCCGCTGGGGCCGGCAACCCCAGCGGCTTCGCCCCGGTCGTCGGTGATTCAGCAGGTCGTGGGACGGGCCTGGGCATCGGCGCCGCCGTCGATGACGAACTGGGCGCCGTGGATGAAGCCCGCATGGGGGCCGACCAGGTAGGCGATGAGTTCGGCGATTTCGGCGGGGGTGCCGGGGCGGGGAATGGCAGGAGAGCGTCGAGCAGGTCGACCGTGCCCCGATAGTTGATCTCCACGATCCGCTGCGGGTCCGGCACCTGTGGTCCGACGCCCGCGCACAGGATCGCGGCGTCGAGCGCGCCACCGCAACGCTCGATGATCTCGGCTACGGCCGCTCTCCGCTTCGCCGCATCCGCCAGATCGGCGGCTATATCCGTGCCCTGCAGATCCACTCCGATGACCTTGTGGCCCGCTTCTCTGAATACCTGCGCCGTCGCTGCGCCGATCCCGGAGCCGGCTCCGGTTATCACAATCGTCATTCGCGTACCTCCTCGGAATTCGCTGCGGCTCTCCGCAAATCGGACGGCTTCCCATCCAGCGGCTGGGTCGTGTCGAGCGGACTCGCCGCAGCGATCGCCGCCAGCAGGGCGGCCGCGTCCTCCACCCTGCAGATCAGCAGGTCCGGCAGGTACGGGTCCGTCTGGTTGTAGCGCAGCGGGCTGCCGTCCAGCCGAGAGGCATGCAATCCCGCGGCGAGCGCGACCCCCGCCGGCGCGGCCGAATCCCATTCGTACTGGCCACCCGCGTGCAAGTAGGCATCGGCTTCGCCGCGCAGGACAGCCATCGTCTTGGCTCCGGCTGACCCCATGCCGGTCAGTTCGGCTTCGAAGGCGCTGGCGACGTGCGCTGCGCAGGACGGTGGCCGGGAGGCGCTGACCAGGATGCGTCGGTCATCCCCGGTGTGTGGTGTGGGCGCGAGATCGTCTGTGCTGTAGATGGTTCCGAGTGCCGGTAGCGCCACGGCCGCGGCGGTGATCTCACGTCCTCGCTCCCATAACGCCACGTGCACCGCCCAGTCGGAGCGCCCCGTGAGTCCGAATTCCTTCGTGCCGTCGAGCGGGTCGATGATCCAGACGCGGTCGGCGGTGAGCCGGCGCGGGTCGTCGGCGGACTCCTCGGACAGGATCGCGTCGTCCGGGCGGGCACGGGACAGTTCGCGGGTCAGGAACTCGTTGGACTGCGAGTCGCCCTGTGCCCCGGTGCCACCCGAGGCTCGCAGCTCGAGCAGCAGTTCGCCGGCACGGGTGGCCAGTTCGGCGGCCAGCCTGCTGTCGGCGGTCATCGGGCCAGCCGATCCAGGATCAGCGCCACCTGCGCGGTGGCGTCGCCGTCGTCCGGCCGCAGCACGACATCAGGCCGGTCGGGCGTCTCGTAATCGCTGTCGACACCGGTGAATCCGCTGATTTCGCCGCGCCTGGCCTTGGCGTACAGGCCCTTCGGGTCGCGGTCCGAGCACGTTTCCAGTGGGGTGTCGACGAAGACCTCCAGGAAAGGCAGTCCTGCAGCCGCGTGGATCGCCCGGGCTCGCTCCCGGTCGGCGCGGAACGGACTGATCAGCGCGACGATCGCGATCGCACCGAAGTCGGCGAACATCTTCGCGACTTCGGCTGCGCGGCGGACGCTTTCGGCACGGTCCGCGGGCTCGAAGCCCAGGCCACCGTTGAGGCCGTGGCGCAGATTGTCACCGTCCAACAGGTAGGCGGGCCGACCCGCGGCCACCAGTTGCCGTTCCAGTTCGGCACCGACCGTGGACTTTCCAGCGCCCGACAGGCCGGTGAGCCAGACAGTGGCACCGGTGCCCGCACGTTGGTCACGGCCGACCGAGGACTCGTGCCAGACGATGTTCGGCCCGCTCGTCACCGGTTCGGTGAGCATGCCTGCCGCGACCGTGTGGTCGGTGGCCTCATCGATGAGCACGAATCCGCCGGTATCGCGATTGCGGCGGTACGCGTCGAAGAACAGCGGTTGCTGCGCGTGCAGCCTAATTCGGCCGATGTCGTTGAGTCCCAGCGACGTCGCCGTGGTGTCGCGGTGCAGGCTGTTGATGTCGAGGCGGTAGTCCAGGCTCTCCACCCGCACCCGGGTCGAGCGGGTGGTGTGCTGCAACAGATAGTGGCGGCCCGGCTGGAGGGTCTCCCCTTCCTGCATCCAGCAGATCATGGCGTCGAGATCGGTGCCGGTGTGCGGGCGGTTGTGCGGCCGGCACAGCATGTCTCCGCGGCTGATGTCGATGTCATCGGCGAGTTCGACGGTGACGGCCTGCCCGGTGAACGCCTCATCCTGGATCGCGCCGCCGGGCCCCTGAATGGCCTGGATCGTCGAGCCCAGTCCCGAAGGGAGCACAGTGATCTCGTCGCCGGTTCGCAGCACGCCGCCCGCCACGGTGCCGGCGTAGCCGCGGAAACCGGTGCCGCTGTGTGCCCGGACCACATATTGAACCGGCAGACGTACATCGATCAGATTGCGGTCGGAGTCGATGTGCACCTGCTCGAGGTGGTGTAGCAGGGTCACGCCCTCGTACCACGGCATCTCGGCGCCGTGCTGGACGATGGTGTCGCCGTGCAACGCCGACACCGGGATGAACCCCACATCGTGGATATCCAATTTGGCGGCGAAGCACCGGAATTCGTCGCAGATCCGGTCGAACACGGCCTGCTCGTAGCCAACCAAGTCCATTTTGTTGACGCAGACCACCAGATGCGGCACCGCCAGCAGACTGGCCAGGAAGGCATGGCGCCGGGACTGTTCGGTGAGGCCCTTCACTGCGTCGACCAGGATCAGCGCGACATCGGCGGTGGACGCGCCGGTCACCATGTTGCGGGTGTATTGGGTGTGTCCGGGGGTGTCGGCGATGATGAAACGTCTACGCGCCGTGGCGAAGTAGCGGTAGGCGACATCGATGGTGATGCCCTGTTCGCGTTCGGCGCGCAGTCCGTCGGTGAGCAGCGACAGGTCCGGATGGTCCTGCCCCCGCTCGGCGCTGACCCGTTCCACGGCCGCGAGCTGATCGGCCAGTACGGCTTTCGAGTCGTACAGCAGCCGCCCGATCAACGTGGATTTGCCGTCGTCGACGCTGCCGGCGGTGGCGAGTCGCAACAGTTGCCCGGTCATCAGAAGTAGCCCTCTCGCTTGCGATCCTCCATGCCCGCCTCGGACATTCGGTCGTCGGCGCGGGTCGCGCCGCGCTCGGTGATCCTGGTGGCGGCCACCTCGGCGGCCACGTCGGCCCTGGTCGCCGCCTGGGATTCCACGCAGCCGGTGCAGTCGGCGTCGCCCAGCGTGCGGAAACGCACCGTCGCCGGGAACGGCTCGTCCTCCGGCCGCGGCGTCAGGTGGCGGTTGACCGCCATGAGCATGTCGCCGCGCCGCACCACCGGCCGCTCATGCGCGAAGTACAGCGACGGAAGCTCGATGCCCTCGCTGTCGATATAGGTCCAGATGTCCAGCTCGGTCCAGTTCGACAGCGGGAACACCCGCATATGCTCGCCGGGCCGGTGCCGGGCGTTATAGAGCCGCCACAGTTCGGGACGCTGATTGCGGGGATCCCACTGCCCGAACCGGTCTCGGAAACTGAAGATCCGTTCCTTCGCGCGAGCCTTCTCCTCGTCGCGCCGGGCGCCACCGAAGGCCGCATCGATGCGGTGCTCGCCGAGCGTGCGCAGCAGCGTGGTGGTCTGGAGCCGGTTGCGTCCACCCGCGGCGCGTGGGTCTTCCACCACCCGGCCGGCGTCGATGTCGTCCTGCACGAACCCGACGACCAGACGCAAGCCCTGTCGGCGGACCAACTCGTCGCGGAACTCGAGCACCTCGTCGAAGTTGCGCCCGGTGTCGATGTGCACCAACGGGAACGGCACCGGGGCCGGCCAGAAGGCCTTCACCGCCAGATGCGCCATGACGACAGAGTCCTTGCCTCCCGAAAACAGCATGGCCGGCCGGGCACACACGGCCGCCACTTCCCGCAGGATGTGCACGGCTTCGGCTTCCAGAGCTTGCTGGTGGGAGAGCTGATAGGCGGATGTGGTCAAGGAACAACCCACTTTCCCGCTGGGGAGGCGACGCCATCGTCGAGCCCGATACGCCCCGAACGGACCAACCGATTACCACACACATTGTATTGTAATGTCAACGACTCTTCGGACCCATTGACATTTTCATACACTGTGTGTCGTAATTGCCTCCTCATCGCCCCGGCCCGTCCGGCTCGGGACTGCATCGAAGGAGATGCGATGACCGAATCATCCATGCCCACAACCAGTTCCAGCGCCACCCCGGCCAGCGACGCGGCGTGGGCATTCCTGCTCACCACCCTGGAGAACCTCTCCGGCATCGTGCGATCGGATGCCCGCGACTCCCGCGAACTGCTCGAAGGGCACCGCGTCCTGACCCGGGTGCTGGCCCTGTGCAGCGAAATGGCCGTCGACGTCGACCCGGGCGCGCCGCGGTTCTTCCCGATGACCACCCCGTTGCGGCAGGTCGGCGGCCCCAATCCCGACGGCGAATACGATCTGTGCACCCTGGTGCCCGGACGCGGCTACCGGATCGTCGGCCAACGCGGCACCGCGACCTACATCGGCTTCCAGATCATGGCCGGTACCGGGCTCACGCCCCGGCGCGCCGCGGGGTACATCTCCGACCGCGATCTGCCCCTCGACACCGACGGGCGGTTCGAACTGGTGCTGGCCACCGAGGATCCCGGACTGCCCGGCACCTGGGTCCCGATCCCGTCCGACGCCTCGGCAATCGTGACCCGGCAGTACATCGCCGACTACAGCACCGAACAGCTCGCGACCTACACGATCGAGACTCTCGACGCCGCCGGTCCGATCCCCGAACTGGACGACGCGACCTTCGCAGATCAGCTCACCGCACTTACCTGGACAGCGGTCAAGCTGATGACGCTGCACCGCACGGTCGCTCCGGACCTGCTGCACCGGCCCAACGAACTGATCGTCGCCGAGCCGGAGAGCCTCGGCTCGGAGAACACCACTCCCGACAACCTGTACATGCTCGGCATGTTCGACCTCGAACCGGACCAGGCTCTGCAACTGGACATCACCCCGCCGGACACCCGGTACTGGTCGGTGGCGCTGGAGAACATCTGGCACGAATGCCTCGAACCGCACCGGCGCCATTCCTCGGTGACCAACAAGGGCGTCACTCCGCGCGCCGACGGCACGGTCCGGCTGGTGATCGCGGGTTCTGATCCCGGCGTGCCGAACTGGCTGGACACCGGGGGCCGCGGTCGCGGCTTCGTGCTCCTGCGCTGGCTAGACCACCCGGTCGCGCCCGATGTCCAGGTCCGCGTCGTGCCGATCGCCGAGGTGACGGCATGATCGTCGACGATCTGCTCCGTTACGCGACCGAAGCGACAGGTCGCACCGATTTCGGCGACGACGAAATGTTCGGCGGCGACGGCTGGCGCGAGGGACTGCGTCGCCTGGTGGGCAGCTTCAACACCGAAGCGGCGCTGCACGATCTGGGCCGCGTCGTGGTGCAGGGCGAACTGGTGACCTACCTGAGCAACCGGCTGCGCATCGTCGCCCACCACCGTGAGCATCCGGAAATGCGCGAGCGTGAGGTCACTCCGCCGGTGATCATCATCGGCCAGGCACGCACCGGCACCACCATGCTGTTCGACCTGCTCGCCCAGGATCCGGCGCACCGGGTGCCGCTGACCTGGGAAGTAGACCGACCGCTGCCGCCGCCACGCACCGAAACCTACGACACCGATCCACGCATCGCAGAGACCGAAGCCACCTTCGAACTGGTGGATTCGATCATTCCGGAGTTCCGCTCCGTACATCAGCTGGGCGCTCAGCTGGCCCAGGAGTGTCTGCGGATGACGGCGAGCGCGTTCATCAGCCCCATCTTCCCCACCCAGTACGAGATTCCGTCCTACCTGGACTGGCTGACGCACGACGCCGTCGAAGACGGACACGTCGCCGCCGCCTACACCTGGCACCGCCGGTTCCTGGAGGTCTTGCAGAGCGAGCATCCAGGACAGCGCTGGCTGTTGAAGTCGCCGTCGCACACCTGGATGCTGCCGCAGCTGCTGCGGGAGTATCCGAACGCACTGCTGGTGCAGACCCACCGCGATCCGGCCCGGGTCATGGCCTCCACCACCAGCCTGGTCGCGATGCTGCGCAGACTGGGCACCGATCGCATCGAACCCGACTCCATCGCAACGGAATTCAGCGAGTTCATCCTGGACGGCCTGGAGCGCAGCACCGAAGCCCGACTGGATGGCACCATCGCGCCGGACCGGGTGGTCGATGTGCAGTTCGACGCGATGATGCGGGAACCGATGCGCTGCGTCGAGGCCGTCTACGCGGGGTTCGGCTGGGAGCTGTCCACCGCGGCTCGCGAACGCATGGAGCTGTTCCTGCGGGGCAATTCCCGCGAGTCACACGGCGGCAGCCATCACTACACGTTCGCCGACACCGGTCTGGACCTGGCCGCGGTACGGGCCCGAACCGCTCGCTACAGCAAGCACTTCGACGTCCCACACGAACCGTGCTGACCGCCGGGTAATTTGGGCACATGCCCCAGCCACCACGTGCAGTCGGCGCCCCGGTCGCCGGCCGGTCCGCAGGCCGGCCGCGCGACACCGCCCGTCACGACGCTGTACTCGCGGCTACCCGGGAACTGCTGGCAGAAGTCGGGTATACCGGCGTCAACTACTCGGAGGTCTCGACCCGGGCCGGGGTCACCCGCCAACTGCTCTACCGGTGGTGGCCGACCCGGGCCGATCTGGTGTCGGAAGCGCTGTTCGCCAATCCGGAGGACCGCTGGCCAGTGGACTACCCAGGGTCTCTGGCCGCGGACCTGCGGGTGTTCGTCACCGCGCTCGTCGACTACGCGTTGCGGCCAGACGTACGGGCCGGCATCCTCGGCTTGATGTCGGAAGCCGACCGAATCACCGAGGTACCCGGTCTGGAGTCCGGGACCCTCGAGCCACTCGAGTCCGAGCTGCGCACCCTCGTCGACCGCGCGGTCGCCCGCGGGGAAATACCGCAGCAGGAGGCGGACAGTATCGACATAAGGCTCACATTGAACACCGTGCGCGGTGCCGTCGTGATGCACCTGATCGCCGACCGCACGCCACCAGCGATGATCGTCGATCACTTGACACAGCTGCTCCGCCGCGCCTTCGCCTGCAACTGCTGACGTTGCACACAGCGTCCAGTTCGGCCGGACTGGCGGCCAATCCGATCGGCCACCGCAGGCTGCAATCGGCTGCAGCGCTGGCGTAATCGACTGTTGGACAGGCAGTTACGCAATACCGCTGTGGTCGGTGGTGATCCGCCGCAGTAGGGCGTCGGCGGCTGTTTCGAAGACCTGCGGCAGGTCGATGAGTTCCGGCGCGAGCACCCACTGGGAGCGCAGGCCGTCGTTGAGAGCCAACAGTTCGAGAATCACCTCGCGGGGATCGACGTCGGGCCGCATCTCGCCCGTCAAGGCCGCAGTCAAGGCCAACGACTGGCCCGCCTTGCGCCAGTCGCGGGGGAAGTTCATGTTTGTCAGCTGCAACTGCCTGGTCAACGACCGCCACCGGGTCGACTATCTGCAACCCGCGGCAGCCTCCAAGGCCGTGTTACGTTCCCGACCCCGAAACCGGGCAGCTCCGACGCCGCAGTCATCCTCTCCGACGACTCCGGCAACGGCGACCGGATTCACGAGCTGGTCCAGGCCGGATACATGGTCCGCGCCCGCTCGGATGAGAACCCCGCAGAGGCGCGCCGCGGTGACACCACACGAGCCGCTACCGCCTTAGCCTCCGGCACCCAATGGGTGAGCACCGACTTCCCGCGACCCGATCCACGGATCAACCCCACTTTCGCGGTCCAGGTCCCCGGACGGTGCGGCACACGGTGGCGACGTTGGCGGTGGCGGCCAGCGGCGATCAAGTAGCGGTGAGTGTTTCGGCTTGTTGCCGGCGATGCTGCCAGCACCGCTGTTCGGCGCGCCCGAGGAACTGTTGTCTCGATCGCTGCGGCTGGCGGGGATCGCGCCGCACTTGCCTGCTGGGTACGTCGTGACGGGGCGAGAGCACTTCACGAAGTGCGCTGAGCCCCATCCGTGATCCGGGTGGGGCTCAGTCGTCAGCTGTGCGGATCGGCTATCCGGTGATGCGGTGGTCGTAGGCGGTGGCGCGGCCGGCTTGCTGATCGGCGCGCTGCTGCGGTGTCACCGCGGGGAATCCGGTTGGCAGCTTGGACGGGAGGTCGCTCAGCTTGACGATCGCCAGATCGCGCACGGCCTGGTTCGGCGAGGCGGTTTGGCCGGGGATGGACTGTTGCCATCGCAGGGAGACCAGGCCTGTGGGGTGCCCGTCGGGGTCGAGCCAGTTGGCGATCCCGGGATCGTTTTTACTGATCACGTAGGTGTAGGTGCCGTCGGGGTTGGGTGTGGCCTGGGTGGTGTTGAGGCTGCTGGTCTTGGTGCGGTATTCGTAGGCCACCGCCCAGGGGTCGGTGAGTTGGATGCCCATCGACTTGAACCCGGTCGGGTCGAGGGTGATCACCATCGCTTGGTCGTCGTCGAGGTTGAAAGACCCGTAGGTGGACTGCCCGCGCCCGCCAGGGCGTACCCGGACAGGGGCCAGCGTGTTGGTGGGCTGGGGGTAGATGTAGGTATTGAAGTACTTCAGCCAGTACGGCGCGATGGTCGACAGAATCTGGGCGGCCTGGTTGGCAAGGTCGTCGGTCGAGGGGGCCGACGGTGCCGCCTTCCCCGTTACCCTCTTGATTTCCAGGTCTACGGGGTTCTCTGTGGCCCAGTCGTTGAGCAGGTCGCGCACGATCAGCCAGGAGGGTTTGTCCTTCTGGATGAGCAGGTGGTTGGGGGTGCCGGATCGGCCATCGGAGCTGACCGTGATCGTGAAGCTGCCGTCGGCGGCGAAGGTTATGTTGTCGTCGCTGAGTGAGTCGATCTGGGTGCCGGCTTCGGGGGTGAAGGCGGTGGTGCCCGCGATGCCGTCGCGCATTTCGAAGTTGAGTTGCACTGGTCCCGGGTTGTGCCGGACGCCGTGGATCTCGTATGTCGATTGCGGATCGAAGGCCGCGTATCGATACACGTTGTCAGGATTCTCGATGCCGAAGCCCGAGTTCGGCATGGACAGTCCGCGGTAGTCGTGCGCGGCGGTGGTGGCCCATACCGGAACCGGATTGCTGGTGCGGGACCAGGGGATGGCCGACATCACCGCAGCGGCGCCGATCGAGTTGGCGGCTCGGTCGATGGTCGCCTTTCCGGTGGGCGTCGAGCCGACCGGATCGGCGGCGTAGAGCTGTTTGACCTTCTCGATCGCGGCCTGCATGGTCGGCGTCGCCAGCACCTGGCGTGCATGGGCCTCGACTTCCTTCTGAGCGCCTGTCGTCAGGGCACTTGGGTTCCCGTGTCCGCCGGGATCGGCGCCAGCGGTTGCGGTGACCTGAGTGCCCAGTCCCGCGACCAAGGAGCTGACCGCCAGCGAAGTGATCGCGGCCCTGCGGACCGCATTCTGGCTCCGACTTCGCTGTCGACTATTCATTCTGTTCCTCACGCGATGTCCTTTTCGGTCGAACGGGTCGGCAGCGTCAAGGTCAACGGTCTTGGGCGGTGATCGTGACGCGATGGTGAGTGGTGTTTGCTCACCATGAGCTGCCGCTGAACGCGACCAGAATCCACGCCCCGACAGCTAGATGTCTAGATGTCTCTGGCATCACTCCCGCTCAGCGGGACCGCTCACCCGTTTATGTGCGGCAAATGTCTCGATGGCCTGCCCCGCTGGGTAGCCGGATGCATCCGTAGGATGCGGCTGTGTCGAGAGGACGAGGCGGTGCGCCGGTGTACTTGGCGATGGCGCGCGCTCTGCAAGCACGGATCGATTCCGGAGAGCTGCGACCGGGTAGCCGGTTGCCGAGTGAGTCGGAACTGGCCGCGGAGTTCGCCGTCAACCGGCTCACCGCACGCCAGGCCGTGGCCGAGTTGGACCGGGCGGGTTCGATCGTGATTCGCCGCGGTGTTGGAACGTTCGTCCGGGAGCCCACCGTGCGAACCACGATCGGTGTGAACGCCGAGACTCAGCAGTCGATGGTCGGGCAGCGCCCGATGGCGTTGCCGGTGTCGGGATGGCCTGGTGCGGACGAGCAGGTGCTCGCGCACGTCGAGGGCTCCGGCTCGGTACTCGATCGCCATGCGGGCCAGCACCTCCGGTGTGATGTCTCCGAACTCCTCCGGATCGACAGCCTGGCCTCGATCGAGGGTCGGACCTGGTCGGTCAACAGTTACTGGCTGCCGAAATCGCTTGTGTCAGCAGACTTCCGACCGCCACGGACGCGGGGCAACGTCGCGGTATCGGTGGCCGAGATGCTGGGTTTTGAATTATGGGCCGATTGGCGCGAGTTCAGCGCGGTCGGCGCCGATCTGTATGACGCGGAACACCTCAATGTGCCCACGGGAAGTCCGCTGCTTGTGCGCGAAGGCGTGTCGAGCGGCCCGGACGGGACGCCGGTTCTCTACACCCGTCGACGAATCAAGGGTGACAGCGCGAGCTTCGTCCTGAATTTCCCGCGATCCAGCCGCAGCGGTCGATCGGGGGAGAGCGCCCAGTCATGAGCCGGTAGCGCTCTACTGTGCCTCACTGAGTGGGAAGTCGATTGACGCACCACTTGAATACCTACAGAGTTAGGTCATCTAGATGTCTAGATGACCTAACCGCTCGACCGGTGCCGAGGTCCCGCCTTCGGGGTCGACGGGTCCCGCAACGGCCTGGCTGAGTCTGTCGGTGAAAGTGAATGCGAACGATGAACCGTGCGTTGTCCCCGCTCTTCCGCCCCCTGAACATACGAGCACTACAGGTGCCGAATCGGATCGTGATGGCACCCATGACACGGGCGCACTCACCAAATGGGGTGCCCGGTGCAGATGTCGCCGACTACTACCAGCGCCGCGCCGAAGGCGGCACCGGATTGATCGTCACAGAAGGTGTGGCGATCGGCCATCAGACAGCGGTGGACTCGCCCTTGGTTCCCCGATTGCACGGTCGAGATGCTCTCGACGGGTGGCGGCGAGTGGTGGACGCGGTGCACGAGGCGGGCGGGAAGATCGTCCCCCAACTGTGGCACGTCGGCCCGTTGTGGGGTGCGATGGGACCGGTCGAGCCGGGGCTGAAACCGATGCGACCGTCGGGGGTTTGGGGCACGACGGGAACGACGTCGTATCCCGACGACTATGTCCGCCGGGCACTCGAGCCCACCGCCCCCATGAGCGAAGCCGACATCGCAGAAGTGATCGAGGCATATGCCACGGCCGCCGAGAACGCCCGCGCCCTGGGATTCGACGGCGTCGCCATCCACGGCGGCCACGGCTACCTGCTCGACTCGTTCTTGTGGCGGTCGACCAATACCCGCGATGACGCCTGGGGCGGAGACCTCGTCCGCCGGACCGCCTTCCCCGCCGCGGTGGTCGCTGCGATCCGTGAGCGGGTCGGCCCAGATCTGCCCATCATGTTCCGGTTCTCCCAGCACAAACAGCAGGACTACACCGCCCGCATCGCCGAGAACCCCGCCGAGCTCGCCATCATCCTGCGGGCACTGGTGGACGCCGGTGCCGATGTTCTGGATGCGAGTTCGCGCCGGTTCGACGTCCCCGCATTCGGCGAAAGCGATCTGTCCCTCGCGGGGTGGGCCAAGAAGCTGACCGGCGCCACCACGATGGCCGTGGGCAGTGTGGGACTCGGAAAATCGCTGCGCGAGAGCCGAATCGACGGCGAAGCCACCAGCCACGACAACATCCCGGAACTGGAGCGGCGCATGACTGCCGGGGAATTCGATCTCATCGCGATCGGCCGGCTCCACCTGGCCGACCCCCGGCTGGCCAGCACCCTACGACAGCGCACCGGACTGCCCTCCTACAACCGGGCCGTCCACGAAGCCGTCCTCACCTGAAGCGGTCTACCCGCTGTTCCGAAATCGCAGATCCGCGATGCCGATCGCGGCGGTGGCCACAATCGTCCACTGCTGCAAAGGAAATCGCCGCCCAGCGACGACAAGTCGTGTGGGCACCGACCGAGGGAGTGACAATCGATGACCGCTACCACCGAAACCACCAACGAAGTACGCGAGATCGATGCCGGTGCGGCACCGACCCGGTTCGCACGGGGCTGGCACTGCCTCGGCCTGACAGCTCAATACTGTGACGGGAAACCACATTCGGTGCACGCCTTCGGCACGAAGCTGGTCGTCTTCGCCGACACTGCCGGGAAGGTGAACGTCCTCGACGGCTATTGCCGGCACATGGGCGCAGATCTGTCGCGCGGCACCGTCAAAGGTGATGAGGTGGCCTGCTCGTTCCACGACTGGCGGTGGGCTGGTAACGGCCGCTGCACCCAGATCCCCTATGCGCGCCGGGTCCCGCCGCTGGCCCGGACACGGGCATGGCACACGATGCAGCGAAACGGGATGCTGTTCGTCTGGCACGACCCCGAAGGCAACCCTCCGATTCCCGAGCAGGAGATCCCCCACATCGAGGGACCGGGTACGCCCGAATGGACCGACTGGGCATGGTACGAGCAGATCGTGGACACCAACTGCCGTGAGGTCATCGACAACATGGTCGACATGGCGCACTTCTTCTACATCCACTACGGGTTTCCGACCTACTTCAAGAACGTTTTCGAAGGCCACACCGCGGTGCAGCTCCAAAACGGTGTCGGCCGCGACGATCTACGGCCGCAGGAGCAGGCGATCGACGCGCCGCGCCGATTGGGGAACACGTCGGTGGCGACCTACCACGGGCCGTCGTTCATGATCGACGACCTGCTCTACCACTACGAGCACGGCGACGCCAAGACCGTTCTGATCAACTGCCACTACCCGGTCGACGCGAACCGGTTCGTGCTCCAGTACGGGATCAGCATGCAGAAGCCCGCCGACATGAACGACGACCCACAGGCCGCAGCGGCGCTGGCGCAGAAGATGGTCGATACCGTGCGGCTCGGCTTCGAACAGGACATAGAGATCTGGCGGCACAAGACTCGCATCGACAACCCGCTGCTATGCGAGGAGGACGGGCCCGTCTACCAGCTGCGCCGCTGGTACCAGCAGTTCTACGTGGATGTCGCCGACATCATCCCAGAGATGGTTCACCGATTCGAATTCGAACTCGATACCAGCCGGCCCAACGAGATCTGGCGTCAGGAGGTGGCCGACAACCTCGCGCGCAAGGCCGCTCAGCAGGTGGTGTCGTGACCATCCGAGCAGACGATCGGCTCACCACCGCGCCGATGACCCCACTGCGTTGTCAGGCCTGCGATGCGGTCGTGCACGTCCGCAAAAGCAGCTGGCAGCAAACCAGCATCCAGTGGAGCGAATTCTCCCGGATCGCGTGTCTGGCCCGTGAATCCACCACCCCCAACGCGGCAACCTGCACGGAACTCAAAGCCAGCATCGCCGTAGCCGCCCTCGCCGGCACACTGCCGGTTCTAGACACCGCACCCGCCGACGAGCACAGCACACACTGATCATTGGGTCTCCCCTCCCGCTGAGCCCGACGGCCGTGTCAACGGTCCCCAAGGCCAGGAGTTTGGGTTCCTGCAGGAACACAAAGCACCGTAGCGGAGTAGCGGGGATCAAAACCCACGGTTCCTTCTGCAGCCGCTACGTAGCGACAGTGGAAGCGCTTCTCGGTCAGCAGGTTGACAAGACGGATTACGCTGCGCTCCAAGGGTTCCGCGGCACCGCCATGGCGGGCTCGTCGCCCGTCGAATTTTGCGCGCGATGGGCGACTCCCGTTACTGCGCGTCGGGTAGCCGTCGCGGTCAGCGGCCCAACCGCTGCCGCCTCTGACCGCGGCGACCGCCTTCCCTTGTGGTAGCGGCGATATCGTCATAGGCCGCGCATTCAGTGGCCGGCCGAATTGCACCGACAGGCAGGTGAATCGACTGATGCTGTACCTCAATCTTGTTGCACCGATGCAGCCTAGATGCAGGCGCCCGTGAGAAAGTGCAGCTAGAAGTGAGAACCTACAGGCCGCCAGGCTATCCTCGCGCCATATCGACGAATCGACTCAAGTGAAGCTGGTGAGCGACGGTAATGGTTGCGGTTGGCCCGTTTCGGTGCTTGCCGAGGATGAGGTCGGCTTCGCCGCCGCGGGGGTCGTCGCGTTCGAAGGCATCCGGGCGATGGAGAAGGATGACCATGTCGGCATCCTGCTCGAGACTGTTGTGCACAGAAATGCCTTGGGCCACAAAGTTATGCGTGCCCGGGACGGTTCCGTCGAAGACATCCTGTTCACCGAGGCTGGTGATTTCGACGATGCGGTCCCAGCGGACATCGTTTGTTGCGTACATATCGATTCCGGCGTCGTCCAGGACGGCGGCGACCCGGGCGAGACGTGACCGCGCCGGCGAATGCTTCCATGCGGTGGAGCCGCAGAAGCGTGAGTCCATTGCCGAACGGACGTCGCTGGGCGAGATCTCCTTGGTAGCCAGGAGAGTTCGGACCTTGTTCGTGACCCGGTCGGGAATCGTATCGACCGGTGTCCTGCGCGCCGCCGATTCCAGCTCGATAGGAGCTTCTTCGTAGAAGCCTCGCGCACCAACGGCCTTCAGGAAGGCTGTCTGGTGGTCCGCGCTGGCGATTTGGAGACGCCAGTGGTCGCGACGATCGGAAGTTTTCACTGTTTTGATGATGCTGTGCACGCCCAAGCGCAGGAGGAGTTGCGCGATGTCGTCGATCAGGCGCCGACTTGCCGACGAATAATCGATACGACCGTGGTCATGCACTGCATCCCAGCGGATGGACCCATTGCTTGCCCAAAGTTGTTTCAGGAAGTCGGCGACCTGATCGTTAGGTAGCGAAAAGACACGATCGGAAATCGCGTCCTCGCCGGCCACAGTCGCGTGTGCCAACCTGATTACCTCATCGTGCGGGATCCTTCCGGTGCGCGCAGGCTCGCGAACGACGCGTGGCACCGCGAGCTGGTCGTCAATGGCCAGCTTTTCCAAGGGAATCCACCCGTCGATGGTCAGGAAGGGGTGGTTTCCGGTCGCTTCGACTTCGCGCCCCGAAGCCAGACGGAGCCGGAAGACCTCCTTGCGGCCACTGGGGAAGACCTTCACCATCGGCCGGGCAACCATCCGCATCCGCTCATCGAGCGACCACACCAGTGGCTGCTCACCGCTTTGCAGCAGTTCACCGAGTGTGACCTCACTGCCCGTATCGGCCCGAAGAATTCGCGTAGACGCGGGGAGGCAGCCCGATTCACGGAGGTCGGAGACCATGGGGCGCTTATCGGTCCGCTGCTCGGGGCCTCGGTTCAGCTGGGAGATGGCGATGACCGGGACTTCGAGTTCCTTGGCGAGCAGTTTGAGGCTTCGGGAGAACTCCGAGACTTCCTGCTGGCGGGATTCCACCTTCTTACCTGAAGTCATCAGCTGGAGGTAGTCGACGACGACGAGCCGCAAGTCGTGCCGTTGCTTGAGCCGTCGGGCCTTCGCGCGAATCTCCATCATCGTCAGGTTCGGCGAGTCATCAACGAACAGTGGCGCTTCGCTGATCTCGCTCATGCGCCGTGCCAGTTTGGTCCAGTCATCGTCGCTCATGCGACCCGAACGCATATCGCCCAGTTTGATTTTCGCCTCGGCCGATAGCAGGCGCATGACAATTTCGGTGCGGCTCATTTCGAGCGAGAAGATGACGCTCGCCAGACCGTGTTTGATCGAGCAGCTGCGCATGAAGTCCATGCCCAGCGTCGAGTTGTGGGTCGGCACCATGGTGGGGCCGGCGAGGTAGAGGTGATCGTGGTTGTCGACCTCGACGCAGCGGACCGGGACGCTCTCGACCTTTCGGACGTCGACGATGCGACGCTTCTCCGATCGCGCGGTCTCCGGCACCCAGTGATTCAGCCTGTCGTCAGGAGTTCGCACACTGTGAGCGATTTCACCGGTAGTCCGCACCGCGGGGTGTGGTCCGTGCATGTGCGAGACGGTGCGCCATAGATGCTCTTCATCCGCGACAATGACGGAGCCATCCGAGAACTCGACCTCGTAGCAGGGGCGACCGAGCATGACTTCGGTGGCGGCCAGGATGCGCGTCGGACGGCCTTGCGCATCCAGCAATTCGTCACCGGCCTGAACCTCACCCATGGTGGTCCAGCCGTTCGGTGTGGGCAGCGGAGTATCGAGAGCAAGCGCCTTACCGACACCGGGTCGAGCCGCGACGATGATCATCTGGCCGGGGTGGAGGCCGTTGGTGATCTCGTCGAGTTCGGTGAAACCTGTTGGGACGCCGAGGGAGATGCCGCCTCGGGAGGCGATGGAGTCCAGCTCGTCCATCGTGGGCTGGAGGATGTCGGTGAGGGGGGCGAAGTCCTCGCTGGAGCGGCGTTCGGTGACGTCGTAGAGCTCGGCCTGGGCACGGTCGACGACCTCGGCGACGTCTTGGCCGTCGGCGCCGGCGTAGCCGTACTGGACGATTCGGGTGCCCGCCTCCACCAGACGGCGCAGGATCGCCTTCTCCGCAACGATTTCGGCGTAGTAGCCGGCATTGGCCGCGGTGGGGACCGTTTGGGTCAGCGTGACGAGATACGGGGCCCCGCCGATGCGCTTGAGCTCGCCGCGGCGGTCGAGGGTGGCGGCCACCGTTACCGGGTCGGCCGGTTCGCCGCGGCCGTAGAGGTCGAGGATGGCGTCGTAGACCGCCGCGTGGGCGGGGCGGTAGAAGTCGCCGGGGCGGATGACCTCCACGACATCGGCGATGGCGTCCTTGGACAGCAGCATGCCGCCCAGGACGGATTGCTCGGCGGCCATGTCGTGGGGTGGCTGACGGCCGAAATCCTCGCCGGGGGCGTCGGGATAGTCGGAGGGCCCGTGATCGTCGTGGCCGCGATCGTCGATGACTGCCATCGGTTCGACCGTCCTCTCTCCTCGCGCCCGGAACGAGTCCATGACCGTTGTACGCCTGCGCACCGACAGGTTAGGTCCGCCACGCGGCGCCGCCACGCCGAGTTGTGCAGGCGCGGTGGCAAACCCGTGGTGGTGGGCGCTGGATACACGGAGTCGTGTCGTCCCGGGCAGTGGTCACGACATCGAATGCGAACCTAGGCGACCGGACGGTGACCCGCCAAACCGAGCTGTGTACACACCTGTGGACAACGTGGGTATTGTTCACCAACTGTTGTGCACCCCCTGTGGAAAACTTGGGGACAACAGTCGATGTGGTCGATCAATACGCTGGTAGTGGCCAAATTCTCAGTGTGTGCAATTGTGGATCAATTCGGTGCGGCGTGTCGCCGGACGGTAACGTCTGGGCGTGTTGGGTGAACGAACGGCCTCACGCCTGTGATGTGTTACACAACGAGAATGGTTGGTTTGCTGAGCAATCCACAACCCGGGCGAACATCGTGAATTCTGCATGCCGACACGTCGCCCCGGTACACCCGACACGCAATTAGCGAATACCTGGCAAACAGAACAACCGAACAAAGAAAATCGGAGGCCGCCCCACAGCTGAGGCGGCCTCCGACGAACCGAATTACTCGGCGGCAGTGACCTGCAGGTCGACCTTGGCGATCACATCCGGGTGCAGATGCACCACGACACCGTGCTTACCGGTGCTCTTGATGTGGGCCTTCGGCAGCTCGATGCTGCGCTTGTCGACGACCGGGCCACCGGCGGCCTTGATGGCCGCGGCGACATCGGCGGCGGTGACCGAACCGAAGAGCTTGCCGGTGCCGGCGGTCTTGACCGCGAGCGACACGCCGGTCAGGCCCTCGATGGCCTGCTTCAGCTCGTTGGCGTGGTCCAGGTCGCGCACGCGGCGGGCATCCTGCGCCCGGCGAATGCCCTCGACCTGCTTCTGCGCGCCACGGGTGGCGACAATCGCCAGGCCGCGCGGCAGCAGGAAGTTACGGCCGTAGCCGTCCTTGACCTCCACGGTGTCGCCGGGCGCACCGAGGTTGTCGACATCAGCGGTGAGGATGAGCTTCATTGCTGTGCCTTCCTTTCTCAGCGGGCGGTGGACACGTAAGGCAGCAGAGCGACCTCACGCGAGTTCTTCACGGCGACAGCGATATCGCGCTGGTGCTGGACGCAGTTGCCGGTCACCCGGCGAGCGCGGATCTTGCCACGATCGGACACGTACTTGCGCAGCAGCGCGGTGTCCTTGTAGTCGATCTTGGCGCCGGCCGTGTTGTTCTTCTTGCCAGCCTTGTCTTCCTTGCAGAAGGTGCAAGCCTTCTTCTTCAGCACCTTTTCGCGTGCCGGTGCTTTGGCCATGGTCTTTCAACTCCGTAATTTCGGGAACCCAGCCGTCGGGGCGGATTCCGGGGAAAGCCGTTGTCTAGAACGGCGGTTCGTCGTCCATCGCGCCGCCCCCGAAGGAGCCGGCCGCGGGGGCACTGCCCCATGGGTCGTCGCCGGCGCTCTGGCCGCCGCGACCCCCACCACTGCCGGCACCGGAGAAGCCGCCGCCTTGCTGGCCGCCGCCCTGTCCGCCACCGCCGAAGCCGCCGCCACCACCGCCACGGGTGGTCTTGTTGACTTTCGCGGTCGCGTACCGCAGGGAGGGACCCACCTCGTCGACCTCGAGCTCGACGACCGTGCGCTTCTCACCCTCGCGGGTTTCGTAGGAGCGCTGCTTGAGTCGTCCGCTCACGATCACTCGCGAGCCACGGGTCAAACTCTCGGCCACATTCTCCGCAGCTTCACGCCAGATGTTGCAGCGCAGAAAAAGCGCTTCGCCGTCTTTCCATTCATTGGTATTACGGTCGAACACGCGGGGAGTCGACGCGACGGTGAAATTCGCGACGGCCGCTCCCGCGGGCGTGAATCGAAGCTCGGGGTCAGCCGTCAGATTGCCGATGACGGTGATGACCGTGTCGCCTTGGGCCATGGTTCCTCCTGCTTTCCGGTGCAGTCCGCAATGCGCTCGCCCGTGCACGCCCGATCATGGGCTCGGTGCACGGTTTGCCAGTCAGCCTAGAGATAGGCACCGACGGTTACGAGCGACGTTGCGGGAGGACTGGACTACTTCTTGTCGAGGCGCAGCACCTTGGTGCGCAGCACCGACTCGTTCAGGCCCAGCTGGCGATCGAGTTCGCTGACGGTCTCGGACTTGGCGGTCAGGGTGACGACCGCGTAGATGCCCTCGGCCTGCTTGGCGATCTCGTAGGCGAGACGACGGCGGCCCCAGATGTCGACGTTGTCGACCTTGCCGCCCTCGGCACCGACAACACCCAACATGTTGTTCAGGTTCGGGCCGACGGTGCGCTCGTCCATTTGCGGATCGAGAATAACCATCACTTCATAATGACGCACGGACCTCATCACCTCCTGTGGACTGTGAACGGCCCACGGACTGTCCGTGGGCAGGAGGGTTCGTTGCGTCAGCAACCCGACAAGGCTACATGAGGGACTGCGGTGCCCAACGCCGGGGTATCGCGGCTCTTGCTCGCGTGTTCACGCCGGCGGCGGCCGGACGATAGATAGGCATGGCCTGCGAAATCGGGCCAGTCCCGAGCTTGAACACGCGGACACGCCGAAGAGAGTCCTATGGTGGTGCGCATGCCGAACCGACCCGTCGCCAGCGCAGCGGTCGCTCGCCGCCGCGAGGCGGGCCGGTCGATGATCGCGGTCACATCGACGCTGGTGTGCGGGGTCACTTTGCTGATCGCGTATGTGAACAAGGCGCGATGTGCCGGTGGGCCGTTCGAGGAGTCGGGTCGCAGCGCCATTTTCGATGTCATCAAGGACTCGAATGTCTGCTATTCCGATATTCAGTACCTGTGGCTGGGCCGCGGCATCAATGAACACGTCTTTCCGTATATAACGGGCGGCATCACACCCGACGGCCAGTTGACCGGCGGCGCGGTCGAGTATCCGGTGCTGAGCGGTCTGTTCATGTGGATCGGCGGCATCGGCGCGCGCACCGATGCGGACTTCCTGCTGCGCTCGGCGTTGCTGCTGGCCCCGTTCGCGTTGCTCACCGCGTATCTGCTGGCCCGGATGGCGGGTCCGGCGGCGCTGCTGTGGGCGGCCGGTCCGCCCCTGGTGCTCTACGCCTTTCACAATTGGGAACTGCCGGTGGTGGCCACCGCGGTGGCCGCGTTCTACGTGATGACCGTGCTGACGCGATATTCCCTGCGGGACCGGGCGATAGCCGCGGCGGTATTCCTGGCGATCGGCTTCTGTTTCAAGCTGTATCCCGGAATCTTCGTGCTGCCCTTGCTGATCTACGTGCTGCTCGGTGAGAACCCGCTGCGGGAGCGGCGATTCGATGTGCGCGGCGCGCTCATGGTGGCCGGCACCGCTGTCGGCACGGTGGTCGCGATCAATCTGCCGTTCGCGCTGGCGGGTTATGACGGCTGGCGGGCGTCGATCACCTTCCAGCAGCTGCGGCAGGCCGACATCACCACGAATTCCATCTGGTACTGGGGCTTACGCCCGTTGTTCGCCCAGACCAGCGAGGGCGAGTCGACGTTCCAGGCCGTGGTGTCGGCGGCCTCGCCGCTGCTGGTGCTGGGCTCCTTCGGGCTGGCCTGCTGGCTGGGCTGGCGGCGGTATCAGCTGGCGGGGGTGTATCCGTGGATCGGTGTCAGCGGCGCCATGCTGTGTGGATTCCTGTTGTTCCACAAGGTGCATTCGCCGCAGTACACGCTGTGGCTGATCCCGTTCCTGGTGCTGCTGGAGGTGCCGTGGAGCTTGACCGTCACCTACTTGATGGCGGACGCGTGTATCGGGATCGGTGTCTTCCGCTACTTCTATGCCCTGGGCGCGGGCCGTGATGCCGGATTCGAGCAGAACATCGTGCAGATCGGCGTATGGGGCCGGGCCGCGCTGCTGGTGGCGTTCTTCTTCCTGTTCGTGACGGCGCGGGCGCGGTCAGCCGGCCGGCTCGGTGTTCCGGGCGCGGAACGCCTTGCTCTTGGCCCGGTTTCCGCAGACCGCCATATCGCACCAGCGGCGCGAACCGCCGCGTGAGGTGTCGATGTAGAGGCGGGTGCAGGCGTCTCGCCCGCATTCCTTGATGCGGTCCCGATCGGGGCTGCCGAGCAGTTCGATGGCGGAGCGCGCGACGGCCGCGAGCGCGGAATCGATTGTCCCGCTACGGTGCACGCTGCCGTCGGCGCGCAGGGTCAGCTCTGGCGGGGTGTCATGAGCGTGCCGGTTGACGAGTCGCCGATCTGCGTCGGCGGCGGGTTCGCCGTCGAGGGTGGCAAGCATCAGCCGCCAGGCGGCCTCACGTAGCTTCATGGCCCGCGTGAGGGCGCCGGTGCAGTCCGGCGCGGTGTCGAGGATGCCTGCCGCCGTTACCCATTCGCCGAGTTCGTCGTCGGTGCTGAGCCGGTCGATGAAGGTGGTGCGTCGTTCCTGAGCCGTACCGATGAAGTTCAGCGCGAGATTGCCGCTGACGAACAGGTGCGGATCGGCGAAGGTGGACATGTCCTCATAGTAACCCCCTTGACAGGTTATTCAAGCAGGTGCCACGGTATAACCACCTGAACCGGTTAGCGGCGTGGAGGAATCATGGACAACCGGCTTTTCGAAGTGGCGGGCCCGCCGGCCCTCATCCTCATGTGGAGCAGCGCCTTCATCGCCGGCATCATCGGCGTGGGCGCCGCGCCGCCCATGCTGGTGCTGTTCGCCCGCTTCGGCATCGCCGGCCTGCTGCTCATCGCGTATGCCCTACTGGCGCGGGCGGTCTGGCCGCGCGGCAAGGTCCTCGCGCACACCCTGGTGGCGGGCCTGCTCATGCAGATGGTGCAGTTCGGCGCCTTCTACACCGCCATGCACGAGCACGTCACCGCCGCCGTCATCTCCCTGATGCAGGGCCTGAGCCCGGTGGTGATCGCCGTATTCGCCGGTGGCCTGGGCGAATCCGTGAGTGCCCGGCAGTGGCTGGGCTTCGGGGTCGGCGGTCTGGGGGTGGGCCTGGCGGTGGTCGATCAGTCCAGCTTCTCGCTGGTGGGCCTGCTGCTCTGCGTGGTCGGCCTGCTCGGCCTCAGCCTCGGCACCGTGTACCAGAAGCGCTTCACCCCCGCGATCGATCCGCGCGCCGGCACCGCCCTGCACGTGGCGGTCAGCGCGCCCTTCGCGGGCGCGATGGCCGTGGCGGGCGGCGGCTTCCACATCGCGGATCCGGCCCGCTTCGCCGGTTCCATGGTCTGGATGGTGCTGGTGAATTCCATGGGAGCGTTCCTGCTGCTGAACACCATGCTGCAGCGCTGGGACACCACCCGCGTCAGCCGCTTCTTCTTCGCCATTCCGGCGGTGACCGCGGTGATGGCCTGGCTGGTCATCGGTCAGCCGTTGCGCCCGTTGACAGTCGCGGGCCTGGGCGTAGGACTGGTCGGCATGGTCCTGGCCTCCCGTCGCGCCACCCCGAATCCCACCCCGGCCGAGCCCGAGACTGCCCGTCGACTCTCGATGCCGCAGCCTGCGCGGGTGTGACCACCGGCAGACTGGGCGCATGCTGCATCTGCGGATTCTCTCCCCCGCCACCATGACCGACGAGGTCCTCGAGGTTCTCGGGACCGATGACGCCGTGACCGGGCTGGTCGCCCTCCGCGGTGCGGCGCTGCGCCCGCCCGGCGACCTGATCACTGCGCAGATCGCCCGCGAGGCCGCCAACGACCTGGTGCAGAAGCTGCGCGAGATGCGGGTGCACCAGCAGGGCAGCATCGAGATCGAGCAGGTGGGAACCTGGTTGTCGCGCAGCGGCTTCGAGGCCGAGATGCGCACGCCGGGCAGCAGTGCCGACGCGGTGGTCTGGGCGGAGGTGGCGCAGCGGGCGTATGACGACACCGAGCTGAACTGGACCTATCTCAGCTTTCTCACGCTGGCCACCGTGATCGCCGGCATCGCCATCATCACCGACTCGCAGATCCTCACCGTCGGCGCGATGGTGCTCGGCCCCGAGTTCGGCCCCATCGCCGCGCTCGGGATCGCGCTGGTGCGCCGGCGTTTCGTACTGCTGCGACTGGCCTTGCGCACCTTGGTGATCGGTTTCGCGACGGCCATCGGTATCACCATCCTGCTGGCGCTCGCCGCCCGGGCGCTGGGCTGGCTCACGCTGGCCCAGGTGACCGGTCCCCGTCCGGCCACCCAATTCATCTACACGCCGGACAAGTGGTCGTTCATCGTCGCGGTGGTGGCGGGCGCGGCCGGGGTGCTGTCCATCACCTCCGCGAAGTCGGTGGGCCTGGCGGGTGTGTTCATCTCGGTGACCACGGTGCCCGCGGCGGGCAATATCGCCCTCGGCGTGGCCGTCGCCGACAGCGGGACGGTGTGGGGCAGTACGGCGCAGCTGCTGGTGAACATCGCCGGGATGGCGTTCGCGGGCTGGCTGACCTTGGCTTTGCAGCAGAAGCTCTGGTCCCGCGTCTCGGTGCGGCGCGCCAAGCACATGTCCGTGCCGCGCCGCATGCTGTGACTCCCGGCTGGTGACAGGAAAAGCCCGCCACACGCTCTGGTGTGTGGCGGGCTTTCGGTTTCGGTGGATCAGCCGACGGGGGTGGGCTCCTCCAACCCCGCGGGTTCGTCGTCCTCGTCCTCGTCGGACTCGGCCTTCTCGCGCCGGTTGCGGATCACGCTGGTGATGAACGCCGCTCCGATGAAGGCCACGCCGACCAGGCCGCTGATCACCTCGTTGACGTGCACGCCGATGGTGATGAGCAGGATGACCGCCAGTGCGCCGATGGCCCAGAACGCGCCGTGCTCGAGGTACACGTACTCCGAGAGGGTGCCCTTGCGCACCAGGTAGACGGTGATGGACCGGACGAACATGGCGCCGATCAGGCCCAGGCCCAGGGCGATCAGGATCGGGTCGGAGGTGATGGCGAACGCGCCGATCACGCCGTCGAAGGAGAACGAGGCGTCGAGCACTTCCAGATACAGGAACAGGAAGAACGCCGCCTTGCCGGTCGCCTTGATGACGGCCGAGGGCCCCGCCGCGGCCTGTTCTTCGGCGTGCTCCTCGGCATGGAACAGGGAGCCGAGCCCGTCGACCAGGATGTAGGTCATCACGCCGAGGATGCCGGCCAGCAGCACGGTGGACCGGTCGTCGTCGGCCGCGATGAATTCCGCCGCGATGACGATGCCGCCCAGGGTGAGCACCACCGCGAGCATGTCGAGTTTGCCGAGCTTGGCCAGCGGGCGTTCGATCCAGCCCAGCCAGGTGACCTCGCGCTCCTCGAGGATGAAGTTGAAGAACAGCAGCAGCAGGAACGCGCCGCCGAAGGCCGCGATCTGCGGGTGCGCGTCGGTGAGCAGCTTCTCGTAGGAGGGGCTGCCGTCGGCGAAGGTGAGGGCCCCGTCGGCGGGCGGGTTCATGGCCAGGTCGAAGGCACGAACCGGGTTGAGGCCCGCGGTGATCCACACGATGGCCAGCGGAAACACCAGGCGCATACCGAAAACCGCGATGACGACGCCGACGGTGAGGAAGATCCGTTGCCAGAACTCGCTCATCCGCTGCAGGATGCTGGCGTTGATCACCGCGTTGTCGAAGGACAGCGAGACCTCGAGGACGCCGAGGATGGCGCACAGCAGCAGGGCCGTGGGACCGCCGTACACGAGGGCCGCGAGCAGCGACAGTACGGTGACGATGATGGAGAGGCCGAATATTCGCACCGCAGCGGGCCTTTCGTTGTGCCGGGTCGTGGACGGGGGTGGGCGGACACACGAAGAGGGCTCGTGCGACCGAGCCCTCTTCGTGTCGCTAGTTGTTCGATTCAGACATTGACGCCGAAGTCGCGAGCGATGCCCGCGAGGCCGGAGGCATAGCCCTGGCCGATCGCACGGAACTTCCACTCACCATTGTTGCGGTAGAGCTCGCCGAACACCATGGCGGTCTCGGTGGACGCGTCCTCGGAGAGGTCGTAGCGGGCCAGTTCGGCGCCGTTGGCGCGGTCCACGACCCGGATGTAGGCGTTGCGGACCTGGCCGAAGCTCTGGCCGCGCGAGTCGGCGTCGTAGATCGACACCGGGAAGAAGATGGACTCGATGGCCGGCGGGGTGTTCGCCAGGTCGACATTGATGACCTCGTCGTCGCCCTCGCCCTCACCGGTCAGGTTGTCGCCGGTGTGCACGATGGTGCCCTCCGGGGACTGCAGGTTGTTGAAGAAGATGAAGTGCTTGTCCGACAGCGCCTTCTTCTCCGCGCCGGTCGCGATGGCGCTGGCGTCCAGGTCGAAGTCGGTGCCGGTGGTGGTCCGGACGTCCCAGCCGAGGCCGACGGCCACCTGGGTCAGGTTCGGAGCCTGCTTGGTCAGTGAAACGTTGCCGCCCTTGGACAAACTGACACCCATTGCGGGAATCCTTCCGTTGTAGCGCGTTTGAAGTGTTTCTTGGCTAACGGCGTGTCCTGCGTGTCGGTTCCGCCGCCTCGACAGTAATGGTTTTCCCAAGTCTTCGGTAGGGAAGGGTCAACTCTGGCGTGCGGAAGCAACTGTCATATGACAGATTTTCACAACCCCTCGCCGTTGTCGCCCCGACGAGCCGCTTCTCCTACCATCGGGGGCGTGGCAGGCCGTCGACGCGGATGGTTCCGGGCACCCCGGAACAACGAATGGGTGCAGCAGGCCCGGCAGGTACTGACGACCGCATTCCTGGATATGGACCAGCGGCAGACCATTGCCGAGGCCGCCGTCACGGCATCCGCCGCGCTGTTCCCCGAGCGCGGCATGGCCGCGCGCTGGGAACCGGTGCGCGCCCGCTGCTATGACGCCTCGGGCGCCTATCTCGCCCTCAACGACCGCCTGGAGCAGGCCGAACGCGAGGACGGCGGCCCGGTCGCCCAGCCCGAGATCGACACCGTCATCCGCAGACTCGCCGACGCCGCGCGCGGGGTCGACGAGTTCTACCGGGGCAATCAGCCCCACCTCGAGCATGCGGTCGCGGTGTACGGCTCGGTGCCGCAACTGGTCTCGCAGGTGCGGGCACAGGCCGCACAGCTGCGGCAGGCCGCCGACGCCTCACCCCAGGCCACCTATCCCTCGATCCGGCAATGCGCGGCCGCCGTGGATGAGGGACTGCTCACACTCGAGGCCGCGGTGGCCACCGGCGCCGGCGGCGCCACCCGCGACGCCGCCACCCGGCTCGAGACGCTGAACCGCGACCTGTCCACCGCCCTGGAAGCCGCACCCGGCAAACAGCATTCGGCCACCACCGCCCTCGCCTCCGCCGCCACCCGGCTCGATGCCGCTCGCAACCGCCTGGACCGCGTCGCTCCGGCCATGTCGGCGCTGCTGCGGGAATTCGCGGCTGCGTCGTCGAACGATTTGGCCAACAATGAGCGACAAGCCCGGGAGGCCGTCGCGGCCGCCGACGCGGATCTGGCCCGCGCCCGGGCCGCCCTGGCCAACCACGACCCGGAGGACGCTCTCGACCTGACCACCACCGCCCGCGCCCACCTCGCCACCGCCGAGGAGCGCGCCGAGACCGTGACCGATCGGCTCGCCCTGCTGCGCGCGGTCCGCGACCAGCCGGCCGAGCGCGCCAAGGCCGTTCGCTTCAAGCTGCGCGACGCGCAGATGCTCGCGGTCAACAAAGGCGTGGTCCCGCAATGGGGTTCGGTACTCGACGCCCAGGCCGAACGCCTGGATCGCGCGAGCGCGGGCCTGACCGGACGCCACCCCGACTACTGGGCCTACGTGTCCGAACTCGACGCCATCTCCGCGTTCGTCGCCGGAGTGGTCGAGCGCATGCGAAATACCGACAGATAGACCGAAAGTCAGCAGGAGGACGACCGCGACGATGACCGCGATGATCACCAGCGATCCGGATGTCGCCCCGGTCTCCCTGCGGAAACGCTTTCCGCTGCGGCATTTCCGGCAGGTGCCGGGCCCGGAGCTGCGGCGGCTGTTCCACCGGCTGCCCGAACCCTTCGGCGGCTCCGTCGACCGCCACCTGCTGGCCATGGCGCTGGGCGCGACCCTGTACGTGCCCGCCACCCGGCCCGATCTGACCGCCACCATCCTGCGCCGCGCCGAACGCGGCGTGTGCTCGATGGTCATCGACCTCGAGGACGCGGTCGCCGACCACGCCGTCGAAGCCGCGAAATGGCGGGCCGCCCGGACCGTCGACGAACTGGCCGGCAGCGGCGAGGCCTACCCGCTGCTGTTCGTGCGGGTCCGCGACCCGCACAGCATCGGCGAGATCGCCGACCGGCTCGGGCCCGGGGCGGCGGCGCTCACCGGCTTCGTGCTGCCCAAATTCGACAGCTCCTGCGCGGCCGACTATCTGCACGCGCTGGCCCTGGCCGCACAGCGCCTGGGCCGCACCGTCTTCGGGATGCCGGTGCTGGAATCCCCCGCCCTGGTCCATCGCGAGACCCGCGACCGTGAACTCCGCCGCATCGGCGCGCTGCTCGCCGAGCACCGCGAACGGATTCTCGCCGTGCGGATCGGGGCCACGGACATGTGCTCCACCTTCGGGATTCGCCGCGACCGCGACCTCACCATCTACGACGTGCGCGTGGTCGCCGACGTCATCGCCGACATCGTCAACTACCTGGGTCGCGCCGACGGCACCGGCTTCACCATCACCGGACCGGTCTGGGAGTACTTCGCCGACCACGCGCGCATGTTCCGGCCGCTGCTGCGCACCTCGCCGTTCGCCGAGGTGGACGCCGTCCCCTTCCGGCAGTCGCTGGTCAGCCGCGACATGGACGGACTGCTGCGGGAGATCACCCTGGACCGCGCCAACGGGATCCAGGGCAAGACCGTCATCCACCCCTCGCATGTGGCCGTCGTGCACGCCCTCTCGATCGTCACGCACGAGGAATACGCCGATGCCGTCGACATCCTGAGCACCGCCGCGGGCGGTGTCGCCGCCTCCGAGTACCGGAACAAGATGAACGAAATGCGCCCGCACCGCAGCTGGGCGCACCAGATCATGCTGCGCGCCAAGGTCTTCGGCGTCGCCAATCAAGGAGTCTCCTTCGTGGACCTGCTCAAGGCCCTGGTCGAATCGTGACCGCCGATCCCGCCCTACCCTGGGCCACCCGGCACCTCGGGCTCGCCCTCCGCCACACCGATTCGGCACTGCTGGAACCCGACTGGCGCATCGACACGCTCGTCGAACCCGGTCTGCGCCGCAATCCCCGCCGCGCGCACCTGCTGGTCTCGACCGTGCTGGGGAAACACCTCCCGACCGACCCGCATCGCGTGCTCGACGCCGGCAACCGGCTCGGCGACCTGGTGCGCGAGCTGCTCGCGGGAGCTGCTGCGCCGCAGCCGAATCGGCCGGTCACCGCCGCGGTGGTGCTGGGGTTCGCCGAAACCGCGACCGGACTCGGCCACACCGTGGCGGCCCGCCTCGGCGCGCGCTGCTACCTGCACTCCACCCGTCGCGACGTGCCCACCGCCGAGACCCTCGCCGGTTTCGAGGAGGGCCACTCGCACGCCACCTCCCACCTGCTGCAGCCGATGCCGGCCGCGATCTTCCGCAACGACCTGCCCATGGTGCTCGTCGACGACGAGATCTCCACCGGCGCAACCGCTCTGGACGCCATCCGGGCCCTGCATGCGCACACTCCCCGCGGCCACTACATCCTGGCCTCGCTGGTGGACATGCGCACCGAGGCCGACCGCCGCGCCTTCGACACGGCGGCCGCCGGACTCGGCGTCCGCATCGACACCGTCTGCCTGGCCAGCGGCAGCACCCGCCTGCCGGCGGGCCTGATCGACGCCGTCACCGCGCTGCCCGAACCGGTACTCAACCCCGTCGCGCACCGGACCGGCGCCTGCCACCGCATCGAACTGCCCTGGCCGCACCGGGTTCCCGAGGGCGGCCGCCACGGCTTCCTCGACACCGACGCCGCACCCTTCGACACGGCGCTCGACCGCACGGTGGCCGACCTGACGCGGGCGCTCGCGGCCATGACCGAGGACGCGGACCCCCGACGCCCGGTGATCGTCATCGCCCACGAAGAACTCATGTACCTGCCGCTGCGCATCGCCGCGGCTCTGGCCGACAGCGGAATCCCCACCCGGTACCAGACCACCACCCGCTCCCCCGCCTATGTCCTGGACGTAGCCGGTTACCCGCTGCGCCGCGGATTCCGTTTCACCGCACCGGAACTCGGTGAGGAAGCCCCGCGCTACCTGTACAACGCGCGCTGGCCCGAAACCCGGCCCGGGTGGGACCCGATCCTGCTCGTCATCATCGACCGACCCGCGGACACCGAAATGCTCACGGCTGCAGGTGGACTCGTCGACGTGCTGACCGCGTCGGGCGCAGACGTGCTGCTGGCCGTGCTCCCCGGCGCGGACCCACGCGCCCTCGCCGCCGCTCGATCGGACACTACGAAGATTCCGCCTCATGCCCGGACCGCAGTATCGCCCTCCGTTGACCGCCTTGGGAGGGAACCCCGCCACCCCATCGGATTCGAAGTCGGTACGGCTCTGCCGGGCGGAGAGAGGCTGCCGGAACCGCTGCACGGGACCGAATTCGGGTCGTACGCGCGGGACGAGGTGGCGTGGTTGCTCACCGATCTGTCCGGGGTGGCGCTGGAAGCCGATGTGGCGGAACGCGAGCGGCGGATTCAGGCCGGAGTGGCGCATTACGCGGAGTCGCTGCCGGTGGAGTATCAGCCGGACGCGGAGTACCGGGAGCTGTTCGAGCGGGTGCTGGCCGAGAGTGCCGAGCGGCTGGCGCTCGCTGTAGCAACGGTGTCGGAGTTGGTGATCGCCGAGCGCGGCAGCGAGGCGGTACTGGTGTCACTGGCCCGGGCGGGGACGCCGGTGGGGGCACTCATGCGGCGGTGGCTGGCGACTCGGGGCATCGAGGTGCCGCACTACGCGGTGTCGATCGTGCGGGATCGGGGGATCGATACGGTCGCACTGGATTACCTTGCCCGGCACCATGATCCGGCGCAGATCGTGTTCGTGGACGGGTGGACGGGCAAGGGCGCGATCACCAAGGAGCTCGCTGCCGCGCTGGACGCGTACGCGGCCGCGGGCGGGGCGCGGTTCGACGCCGATCTCGCGGTGCTCGCCGATCCCGGCGGCAGCGTGCGGACCTACGGCACCCGGGACGACTTCCTCATCGCCTCCGCCTGCCTGAATTCGACTGTGTCGGGGCTGGTTTCCCGGACCGTGCTCAATGCCGACCTGATCGGGCCGGGGCAGTTCCACGGGGCCAAGTTCTATCGCGAGCTCGCCGATCAGGACGTGTCCAACCACCTGCTGGACGCGGTCAGCGCGTGTTTCGACCGGGTGCGGCCGCTGGTGGACGCCCGGGTCCAGGCCCTGCTGAACGCCGACCGGACCCCCACCTGGGCGGGCTGGGCGTCGGTGGAGAAGGTGCGCGCCGAATACGGGATCTCCAGCGTGAATTTCGTGAAACCCGGTGTGGGAGAGACGACCCGGGTGCTGTTGCGCCGGGTGCCGTGGCGGGTGCTGGTGCGGGATCCGCACGCGGCGGAACACGGCCACATCCGCCTGCTCGCCGCGGCACGCGGCGTGCCGGTCGAGACGGTGCCGGATTTGGCGTATGCCTGTATGGGCTTGATCAAGGAAGTGAAGGGGTAGCCGGTGCGGCAGCACGGGATGATGGTGGCGACGGATCTGGATCGCACGGTGATCTACACACGGGCGGCCTTCGGGAACACCGAACCGGACACGGTGTGCGTGGAACACCATGAGGGACAGCCGCTGTCGTACATGACGGTCGTCGCGGCGCAGCGGCTGAGCAGGCTCGCCTCGGCGGCGGCCGTGGTTCCGGTCACCACCCGCACCATCGAGCAGTACCACCGGGTCCGGCTGCCCGGCGGGCCGCTGCCCTACGCGGTCACCAGCAATGGCGGCACCATTCTGCGCAACGGGCTCCCCGACCGGCGCTGGCGTTCCGCGCTGGATGCGCGGGTGCGCGCCGAATGCGCCACCCTGGTCGAGGTGCGCACCGAACTGCGTGCGCGCGTGGACGAATCCTTCGCCCTGCGCCTGCGCGAGGCCGACGACCTGTTCTGCTACCTGGTGGTGGACCCGCAGCGGGTGCCCGCCGGCTTCCTCGCCGACTGGGACGCCTGGTGCCGCCCGCGCGGCTGGACGGTCTCCCAGCAGGGCCGCAAGATCTACACCATGCCCGCACCGGTCTGTAAGAGCCGCGCGGTGCAGGAGGTGCGCCGCCGCCTGCTCGACGCCGGCGAACTGCATCCCGAATCGCGCCTGCTGGCCGCGGGCGACGGTGCGCTCGATGCCGAGATGCTGCGCACCGCCGACGTCGCCATCCGGCCCCGCCACGGTGAACTGGAACAGCGGAACTGGAACCACCCGCGTGTGGCCGTCACCGCGGCGTCGGGCATCCGCGCCGCGGAGGAGATCCTCGACTACTTCCTGCGGGTCCGGTCCTGATCAGCGCCAGCCGGCCAGCAGGGTGTTCGCCGCCTCGGTGAGGGCGCGCTGCAGGAACGGGCCGAAACTGACTCGCGCCACGCCGAGTTCGGCGAAGTAGGCGGGCGAACCCTGATCGGGCAGGCCGATCGCATTGACCGGCAGCGGCAGTTCCGAGGTCAGCGTGCGCTGCACGTCCGGCTCGTGCCGGCCCACCGGGTACAGCACGTCCGCACCCGCCTCGGCGGCCAGCCGCAGCCGGGTGAGGGCGCTCTCCAGCCGCTCCTCCGGAGCGCCGGTGTCCGGGCGCAGGAACACGTCGGTGCGGGCGTTGATCACCACGTGCACGCCGGTGGCGTCCGCGGCGGCGCGCAGCTCGGCGACCAGGTCGGCATGTTCCTGTGGGGTGCGCAGCCGCCCGCCCTCGCTGTGCACGGAGTCCTCGAGGTTGAAGCCGATCGCGCCCGCCTCGAGCAGGCCCTCGATGATCCGGGAGGGCTTCTCGGCGTAGCCGGACTCCAGGTCGACCGAGACCGGAATGTCTACGGTGGCGGTGATCTCCCGTACCCGGCCCAGCACATCGGCGAAGGTCATGCCCTCCTGGTCGGGCTTGCCCATGGAATCGGCGAGCGGGTGGCTGCCGATGGTGAGCGCCCCGAATCCGGCGTCCTGCACCAGCTTCGCGGACCAGGAATCCCAGACCGTCGGCAGGATCACCGGATTTCCGGGCTGGTGCAGGGAGAGGAACGTCGTGGCTTTCTCAGCGAGGCTGGTCATGATCTCGATTCTCGGTCAGGGCGCGGACTTTGGCGACCGCCCGCGCCGCTTCGGGCCCGGTCGCGCTGACTTCCAGCCGCTGGCCGGGATGCACGCCGAGGGTGAGCACCCGGGTCAGGCTGTCGCCCGGGACCGGACCGGCGCCGGTGGTGGCATTGCGCAGGGCCACCACCGCCTCGACCTCGCGCAGGGCCGAGACCAGCTCGGCGGCCGGGCGGGCGTGCAGGCCGTGTTCGTTCGTGACCTCGATGATTTCGGTGATCGCCGAATCATCCACAGGCTGCACAGCTGTGGATGACTGTGGATCGCCGGCCGGACCGGTGCCGACGGAGTCGCCGAGCTGCGCGCGTTTGGCAGCCAGCGCGTTCCCGGCCTCCCGCGCGACCGCGTCCAGATCGCCGCCACCACCGGCCGCGGCCAGCGCCGACACCAGGCCCTCGACCAGCGGTCCGGCGGAAAGCCGCACGGCGACGGGGGATTCGAGCAGATCCAGCGCCGTCTCGGCGGACAGCACCGCGCTGCCCAGATCCAGCAGCACCAGGACACCGTCCCCGGAATCGGCGGCGGTGATCGCCTCGGCGACAGCGACGGCGTCGGTACCGAATTCGGTATCGGACAGTCCCGCCGCGATCCGGACGGGCACACCCTGATCGGGCAGCAGCCCGGCGGCCAGCGCCACCGCCGCCTCGGCCAGCGCCCGGCTGTGCGAGACCACCACCAGGCCGATCATCGCAGCGCCTGTCCGGCGGCCCGGACCAGCAGCGCCGCACTGGTGGCACCCGGATCCTGGTGTCCCGCACTGCGTTCGCCCAGATACGAGGCCCGCCCCTTGCGCGCGACCAGCGGCGTGGTGGCGTCCCGCCCGGCCTCCGCGGCGGTCACGGCGGCATCGAGAGCCTGCTGTGCCGATCCGCCACCGGCGACTTGTTGCTCGAGGGCGTCGGCCGCGGGTCCCAGCGCGTCCACCATGGTCTTGTCGCCGGGCTCGGCCTTGCCGCGCGCGATCACACCGTCCAGCCCGGCCCGGAACGCGCGCGCGAAATCGGCTATATCGGAACCACTTTCGATCGCGGCGGCGACGCGAAGGAAGAACGTCCCGAACAGGGGACCGCTGGCGCCGCCGATGGTGCGGATCAACACCATGGCGGTCTGCTTGCAGATCTCCCCGGGGCTGCCCGGAGTCGAATCATCCAGTGCCGCAACGGCGGCCGCCATGCCGCGCTGCATATTCGTGCCGTGATCGGCATCGCCGATCGCCGCGTCCAGCGCGGTCAGCTCGGTGGCGTTCTCGTCGATCAGCGCCGCGAAATCGCGGACCCACGCGGCCGCGTCCACCGCCGCCATCAGATCCCCCACCGCAGCGCCGGAGTCCGCACGGGCGCGTCCCACAGCGCCGTCAGCTCCTCGTCCAGCCTGGTCAGCGTGATCGAACAGCCCGCCATTTCCAGCGAGGTGATGTACGGGCCGACCAACGAGCGCTCGACGTGGATCCCGTGCCCGCGCAGGATCTGCGACACCTCGTCGAACATCACATACAGCTCGATGAGCGGCGTCCCGCCCATCCCGTTGAGGAAACACAGCACCCGATCACCCTGTGCGAAGGGCAGATCCGCGAGAATCGGCTCCAGCAGCAGCTGCGCCACATCCCGCGCCGGGGCCAGCGGCAACCGCACCCGGCCGGGCTCGCCGTGGATGCCGACGCCGATCTCCATCTCGTACTCGCCCAGCTCGAAGGTCGGATGCCCGACCGCCGGGACCGTGCACGAGGTCAGCGCCATGCCCATGCTGCGCGACCGCGCGTTCACCGCCTCCGCGACGCGCGCCACCTCCGCCAGCGGCCGGCCCTGTTCGGCGGCCGCGCCCGCCATCTTCTCCAGGACCACCGTGGCGCCCACCCCGCGCCGCCCGGCGGTGTACAGACTGTCCTGCACGGCCACATCGTCGTTCACCACCACCGACCGCACCTCGGTACCGGTCTCGGCGGCCGCCAGCTCGGCGGCCATCTCGAAGTTCATGACATCGCCGGTGTAGTTCTTCACGATGTGCAGCACGCCCGCCCCGGCGTCCACCGCGGCGGTGGCGGCCTGGATCTGATCGGGCACCGGCGAGGTGAAGATCTCCCCCGGACAGGCCGCGTCCAGCATGCCGAGCCCGACGAACCCGCCGTGCAGCGGCTCGTGACCGGAACCGCCGCCCGAGACCAGGCCCACCTTGCCCGGAACCGGCGCGTCTCCGCGCACCACGATGCGCTGTTTCACATCCACCCGCAGTTCGGGATGCGCCGCGGCCAGTCCGCCCAGCGCGGCAGCCACCACCTCGGCCGGATCATTGATGAGCTTCTTCACCGAATTCTCCCCTCGGAAGGCCGGTTCGGTTCCCTGCGAGCCAGACTCCCACCGCCGGTGCGGCTTTGGTGGCATTCCGGCTAATGCTGTGGCTCGGCCGGCTCCTCCAGCGTGCGGGCCAGCTCGATATCGGTCACCAGCTGCACCATCAGATCCCGCAATTCGCAGTCGGGCAGGTGCTCGGCCGCGAACTCGAACGGCTCGGACACGTCCAGCCCGCCCCGGGTGGCGGCCAGGATCACCCAGGGAATCCCCACCTCGGCCACCCCGAGCCGCTCCCGGATCAGGTCGGTGGTGTCGTCCACCAGGTCGGCCCGGGCGGCCACCGCGGCCCTCATCTGCTCGTCCAATTCCGCTCGGCGGCGCTCCAGCAGCCCGGCATCGGCGCCCGCCTCCTGCATGGGCGTGGTGCGCACCGACCCGTCCTCGTAGACCTGGAAGCCCTCGTTCACGCAGATGGTGCCCAGCTTCACCTCGGCGTCGGCCAATTCGGGCAGGGTGCGCAGGCAATCCAGCACCGCGTCCAGGGCCGCCACCAGACGATCGCGAATATCGCGGCGGCGCACCAGCTCCCGATCGGCGTCCTCCCGCTCGGACAGCACCTGCTCGACCGCGCGGCCGATCTGAAAGGCCATGGCGGTGGACTCGGGGGCCCAGCCGCCCCTGGGGACGTACTCGCCACGTTTGGGGGTGATGGTGTCCAGGAAGGCGTTCACGGCATCGAGCAGGTCGCGCAGCTGGTCTCGGGACACGGCGGGGTGCCGGAAGGCTCGCAGATACTGTTCGTGCGCTTCCGCGGGATCGACCTCACCGTCGCTCACCCAGCCGATACTGCCACGCCGTCCGGGCATCCCCGGACACCACCGCACCCACGCCGCGGGTCCGTGTCGCCATGTTCTCGTAGAGTGGCAACGACAGCACCGACAACGAAGGGTCGATCTTGTCCGCAGTTTTGGTGAAGGGCCAGAACGGCCCTCTGAGCGTCCATGATCTGGTGATCAGCGTGCAGGTGGCCGCGCCGGCCGACCTGTCCGCACTGTTGGTCACCGCCGCCGGCACGGTGCGCTCCGATGCCGATTTCGTGTTCTTCAACCAACCCTCCGGGCCCGGCGTGACCCTGCGGCCGGGCCCGCCCGGTCAGCCCGCCGTCCTCGCCGTGTCGCTGGACGCGATTCCCGCTGATATCGAACAGCTTCGGGCCGTCATCACCCTCGACGACGCCACCGCCAGCTTCGGGCAGCTGTCCGTGCCGGTCGCGCAGATCAGCGATGCGGCCGGAAACGCGCTGTACGAGTACCGGATCGAGGGCCTCAGCAGCGAATCCATCGTCATCGCACTGGAGTTGTACCGGCGCCAGGGCGGATGGAAGGCCCGCGCCGTCGGACAGGGCTACGCGGGCGGATTCGCCGCGCTGGTCACTGACCACGGCGTCCAGGTGAACGAGGCCCCGCAATCCCCCGCGCCGTCCCCGGCCCCGCCGCCCCCGCCCGCCCCGGAGCAGGTCGCGCCCGCGCCGCAGCAATTCACGTCCCCGCCACAGCAATTCGTGCCCGCGCCCGAACAATTCGCGCCCGCGCCGAACGGATACCCGGCCCCCGCGCCCACCGGCAACTACGCGCCGACCGGCGGCTATCCGCCGCCCGCGCCGGGACAGGGTTATCCACAGCCCACCGACCAGTACCCGCCGGCCGGGGGCTATCCGCCGCCCGCGCAATACGCGCCCACCGGCGGCTATCCGCCGCCCGCACCGACCGAGCAGTACCAGCCCACGGGCGGCTACCCGCCGCCGGCGGGCACGGGGTATCCGCCTCCGGGACAGTCGTATCCGCCGCCGCCCGCCTACCAGCAGCCCGCCGGCGACTATCCCCCGCCGGCCGGCGGTTACTCGCGGCCGGCGCAGGAGGACCGCGATCTGCCGGTCGGCCACGCCGTCAGCCTGGTCAAGGGCCAGCGCATCAACCTGCGTAAAGAAGGCGGCAGCGCACTGGGTTACGTGAAGATGGGCCTGGGCTGGGATCCGGTCAAGCGCGGCGGCATCTTCGGCAATAAGTCCGTCGACGTGGACCTGGACGCCTCGGTGGTGCTCTTCGCCGACCACAGCCCCGTCGATGTCGTCTACTACGGCAGCCTCAACTCCAAGGACGGGGCCATTCGCCACCAGGGCGACAACCTGACCGGCGAGGGCGACGGCGACGACGAGGAGATCATGGTCGATCTCTCCCGCGTCCCGGCCCAGGTCACCACGCTGCTGTTCATCGTGACCTCCTACAAGGGCCACACGTTCGAGCAGATCGCCAACGCCTACTGCCGCCTGGTCGACGCCGCCACCAATGCCGAACTCGCCCGCTACACCCTCGCCGGCGGCATGTCCTTCACCGCTATGGCGATGGCCAAGGTGTATCGCCCGGCCCCGGGTGCGGACTGGAAGCTCCAGGCCCTCGGTGAGGGATTCCAGGCCAAGCACCCCGGCGAGGCGGTGCCGCAACTGGCCCGCTTCCTCTAGGGCGCCGGCATCGGCTGCCTGGGCCGCAGCAACGGCGGCAACCAGGCATGCGAAGGATCCGGGGCGCGGTCGACGATGCCGCCCCCCGGATCGTCGGCGCCGTCGCGGCGCACCGGATCCTCATCCGGCCGGTAGATCTGCCGGATCACCAGGACGCACAACCCGATCACCGCCAGATCGCGCAGCACCACCGTGCCGGTGAACCACTGCTCGGGCAGGCCCTTGTGGTCCTGGCCCAGGTAATAGAACATGCGCGGCACCCAGACCAGGGCGTCGATCGTCATCCACGCCAACAGGATTCGCCGCTCCGGCAGCGCCAGCACCGCCAGCGGCACCAGCCACAGCGAATACTGCGGGCTCCACACCTTGTTGGTCAGCAGGAACGCCGCCACCACCAGGAATGCCAACTGCGCCAGGCGCGGCCGGCGCGCCGCGGTCAGGCCGATCCAGCCGATGCCCGCGCAGGCCGCTAGGAACAGCAGCAGCGACACCGCGTTCAGCACCGTGGGCGCCTGCTGCGCGGTCAGTATCCCGTCGAAGCCGGTCCAGCCGGTGAACGAGGTGATCACGTTGTAGACCGAATCCGGGTCGGCATGCCGTTCGGTATTGAGCCGGAAGAACTCCCACCAGCCGTTCGGGTACAGCGCCGCGATGGGCGCGTTCACCGCCAGCCAGGTGATGGCCGCCGCCGCGATGGCCCCGCCCGCCGCGCGCAGCGGGCGGATGCCGCCCCACACCGCCTCGTCCTCACCGAGTCGCTCGGCGCGGGCGCACAGGATCAGGATCGGCCCCAGCAGCAGCAGCGGATACAGCTTCGCCGCCCCGCCCAGGCCCAGCAGTATGCCCGCCAGCACCGGCCGCCGCCGCGCCCAGGCCAGCAGCCCGCCCGCCGCGAAAGCCGTTGCCAGCGTGTCGAAATTGGTGAACGCATGCACCAGCACCAGCGGCGACAGCGCCATCAGCGCGGCGTCCCAGACCCGCCGCCCGGCCGTCAATGCCGTCGCCCAGATGGTCACCAGCCAGGCCAGCGACAGTCCGATGGCCACCACATCGAAGTAGATGACCACCTCGAGCGCCTTGTGCCCCGGCAGCGGAGACAGCTTCCACGCCTTGGCGATTCCCATGGACACGTACTGGTACAGGCCCGACACCACCGGATACTCCATGTACCGGACCTGCGGGCGGCCGTCGGGGAACTCCACCCACTGTTTCTTGTACGGGAAGGCGCCCTCGTTGAGATGCTCGGCCCCGTACAGCGGCACGGTGTCGGAGTAGCACATGGCGATGTACTGGCGGCCGTTGTTCCAATCCAGGCCCATCAGGCCGTTGGCGTCGGGCCGCTGCTGGATGCAGCCCGCCTTGCCGAACCAGCTGAACGCCAGGAACAGCACCGCGAACGCCATCAGCACCCGCATGGGGGTCCAGAAACGCACCCGGCCGATCACCGCGTGGTCGCCGACCGGCCCGCCGATCAGATCGCAGAGCTGCGCGGTCAGCGTATCGGTGCGACTGGGCTTGTCCCGGTCGTCGGCCGACCGCAGATCGGCCGCCAGCGGTTCCGGCGACTCGTAGACCACCGGCGTATCGCGCTGTGCGCCAGCATGTTCCACTCCAGCTGCCTCCCCCGGCTTCAGCGCGTCACCGGCCGGCGCGCCCGAGGCGCCCGGCCGGTGCAGCAGTTCCTGCTCGATCACGGCAGCAGGCTACCGAGTCTGCTGCCGTCCGTTGCCGTTGCCGGTCCCATTGCCGTTTCCATAGCCGCCATTCGGTGCGGTCGTCGGTGTCGAACCGTCGGCCGGCGCCACCGGCTGACCCGGCATCGGACCGGTCCCATTGCCGTTCCCGTTCCCGTTGCCATTGCCCTGGTCCTGGGTCTCCGGCTGGGATTGCCGCTGGTTCTGTGGATTCGGCGCCAGCCCCGGAACCGGAATCGACCACGGCAGACCCGGAATCGGCATCTGGCTGGTGGTGATCACCGGCGGCGCCACCGGCTGCTCGGTGGTCGAGGTCGCGGTGTACGGCGCCGACCACGACGGCACACCGGCCTGACCGCCGATCACGCCCGGCTTCGGGAAGTTCTCGTTGGGGGTGCCCTTGAGGGCGCCGTCCATGGTGGCCTTCCAGATGTCGGCCGGCAGACCCGAGCCGTAGATCATGCCGCCGTTGGCATTGCGCAGCGCGTCACCCTGATCGGTACCCACCCAGACCGCGGTCGACAGCGACGGGGTGAAGCCCACCATCCAGGCGTCGCGGTTCTCGTTGCTGCCGTCCTTCTGGTTGGTACCGGTCTTGGTGGCCGAGAGGCGGCCGCCGGCGAGCTGGTGGCTGCGCGACCACGCCGCGATGGGCTTCATCGCGTCGGTCACGTTGTCCGCCACCGCCGCCGAGACCCGCTGCTCACCCGCGGTCTCGCCGCGATCCAGCAGCACGGTGCCGTCGGAGGCGACGACCTTCTGCACGAAGTGCGGCGCGTGATACATGCCCGAGGCGGCCAGGGTGGCGTACGCGGAGGCCATGTCCAGCGTGCGCACCCGGTACTGGCCCAGCACGATGCCGTTGTTGGGCGGGCTGCCGTCCGGCTCGACCAGCGTCTTGCCCACGCCCGGAATGGTGTCCGGGATACCGAGCTTGTGCGCCATGTCGGCGATCTTCTGCGGGCCGTTGCCCGGCATGTCCAGCTCCATGCGGTAGAAGCTGGTGTTCAACGAGCGCTTGAGCGCCTCGGCGATGGTGCACATACCGCACTGCTCGCCCTCGACGTTGGTGATCGTGATGCCGTGCACGGTGACCGGCGAGGAGTCGTACAGCGTCGAGAGCGGCTTGCCCATCTCCAGGTTCTCGGCCAGGCCGAACACCTTGAACGAGGAGCCCGGCGGCAGACCCTGATTCGCGTAGTCCAGGCCCTGGCCGTCGGAGCCGCCGTAATAGGCGCGCACCGCACCGGTCTTCGGATCCACCGACGACAGCGCGGCGCGCAGCTTGTCGGGTTCGCCGTCCATCACCTTGGTGACCGCGTCCACCGCCGCCTGCTGTGCCTTGGGATCGATGGTCGTGGTGATCTGCAGGCCCTCGGTGTTCAGATCGTGCTCGGTGATGCCGGCGGCCTCGAGCTCCTTGAGCACCTGGGTCTTGATCAGGCCTTCCGGACCGGAGTCCAGCGTCTTGTCCTTCTGCGCCTGCACCGCGGGAATCACGGTGGGGTACTGCATGTTGGCGCGGTCCGTCGCGGGCAGGTTACCGCCGTCGACCATGCCGTCCAGCACGTACTTCCAGCGTGCCTGCGCCCCTTGCGGATTCTTCTCCGGATCCAGGTTCGACGGCTGCTGGATGGTCGCGGCCAGCACCGCGCCCTCGGCCACCGACAGGTCTTGGACCTTCTTGTCGAAGTACGCCTTGGACGCCGCGTCGATACCGTAGGCGCCGCGGCCGAAGTAGATGGTGTTCAGGTACGCGGCCAGGATCTGATCCTTGGACCACTGCTTGGCCATCTTGGCCGAGATCACCAGCTCGCGCAGCTTACGGGTCAGCGAGTGCTCGTTACCGACCATCGCGTTCTTCACGTACTGCTGGGTGATCGTCGAACCACCACCGGCGTCGGTGTTGCCGGTGAGCTGACCGACGAACGCGCGGCCGAAGCCCTGAATGGAGAAGCCCGGGTTGGTGTAGAAGGAGCGGTCCTCCGCGGCGATCACGGCATTGCGCACGTGCGGCGGAATCTGGTCGATCGTCACATCGGTGCGGTTGCCCTCCGGCGGAATGACTTTGGCCAGCACCGAACTGCCGTCGTTCATGAACATGGTGGCCACCTGATTGTTCTTCAGGTCGCCGGGCTGCGGCACGTTCACCGTCGAATACGCGTACAGGAACACCGAACTCGCCAGCCCGAGCACCAGCGCCATACCGATGTAGACCAGGCGCCGGGCCAGCCGCCAATACGAGGTCTTGCGGGAGCCCTTGCCGCCCTTGCCGCCGCCTCCGCCGGAGCCGCCACCGGGTCGCCGCGGCGGCGGACCCGAGGGGGTGCCGCCCTGCGCGCGCCGGGTCGTGGGCTGCGCGCCCGACGGCGGCCGGGTGCGGTCCTCGGCCGGGCGCGGCCGGGTCCCGGTGCCCGCGCCGGAGCGCACCGCACGATCGTCGATCCGCTGGGTGCGGTCGGAGGTGGCCGCCCGCGAGATGTGATTCGGAACCGCCTGGCGCGCTCCGGTATTCACCCGCTCGTTCGGGCCGGAATTGCCAGGATTGGGAAGCCTGCGTGCCGCATCCGGATTGCCGGGACGCTGGGGCGGCGGCCCCGGACGCCGCGGCGGCTGACCGCCCTGCGGCGCGGGTCCGCGCTGCGGCTGCCCGTTGGGTCCGCGCGGTGGCATACCACCGGGTCCGCGCTGCGGGACACCATTCCCCGGCGCGGGACGTCCCGCGGGCTGACGTGCCCCAGGCGGCGGTCCTGCCGGTCTCGCTCCACCTCCCTGCGCTTGCGGCGGGTAGCCACCGGGGCCGGGTTGCGAACCGCCACGGGGGCGGCCGCCGTGCGGTCCGTCGTCATAGGGCGATGTCACAGCCTGGCTCTCCAATAACTAGGTCGATACGGTCCGGGTGGCTCGATGCGGTCACGCGCGTGCACCGCGGCGGGCAGGCTCTGCCCGCTGTTCAGCAGTCGACGTGGCCTCTCACTCGGCGGCCGTGCGCCTGGCGCTCGTGCGCCGGCGGCGTGTCGGCGCCGGGGCCAGCCCCAGCACATAGGACTGCACCAGATGGTTCCAGCTACAGGTCCGGCACACCTCGACCACATGCACCGAGAACTCTTCCCGAGTCTCGGCCAACCGGACCAGTTCCTCCGGCGTGCGGGCGGAGCCCGCGACAGGACCGAGCCCGTCGCCGTAGACCCACGATACGAGAGTCAGCTGCTCCTTCCTGCAGATAGGGCATGTGACCTCGCTCCCCCGCCCATGGAACTTCGCCGCACGCAATAGGTACGGATTCGCATCGCACACTTCGGCGACGTCCACCCGGCCCGCGTAGACGTCGGCCAGCAGGGACCGGCGCCGGAGCGCATAGTCCACCACCTGCCGCTGTATTCGCACGGGACCCAGAGTACTTGCGGGCCCCCGGAGCCCGCACGTGCTGTTCCGCCTCCCTGGAACTGGCGCGTGCAAAATATATCGGCGCGATATAGTTTGGAACTGCATCCATCGGTTAGATCTGAACAGCACAGTCAGGAGGTGAAGCCCGTGCTCGAGTTGGCAATCCTCGGGCTGCTCCTCGAATCACCGATGCACGGCTACGAGTTGCGCAAGCGGCTCACCGGTCTGCTGGGCCCGTTCCGGGCCTTCTCCTACGGGTCGCTGTATCCGACCCTGCGGCGCATGCAGTCCGACGGCCTCATCGCGGAGGAGAGTCCGCAGGGCTTGGCAACGCGCCGTGCGCGGCGGGTCTACAACCTGACCGACACCGGGCGGGAGCGGTTCGCCGAACTGCTCGCCGACACCGGACCACAGAACTACACCGACGACGGCTTCGGCGTTCATCTGGCCTTCTTCGGCCGCACCCCCGCGGAAGCGCGGATGCGAATCCTGGAGGGGCGGCGGAGGCAGGTCGAGGAGCGCCGAGAAGGACTGCGGGAAGCGATAAAACGCGCCAGCGGGCAACTGGACCGCTATACCCGCCAGCTCCATCAACTCGGTCTCGAATCAAGCGAGCGCGAAGTGCGCTGGCTCAACGAGTTGATTGCTGCGGAGCAATCGACGAAGGCGGCACCACAGAAAGAGGGAAATATCGGCCATGAGTGAGATCAACACCGAAGTTCGGGTGGCCATCGTCGGCGTGGGTAACTGCGCATCTTCCCTGGTTCAGGGCGTGCAGTACTACAAGGACGCGGACGAGAATTCGACCGTTCCCGGGCTTATGCATGTGAAGTTCGGTCCCTACCACGTCCGCGACGTGAAGTTCGTCGCCGCGTTCGATGTCGACGCCAAGAAGGTCGGCTTCGACCTGTCCGACGCGATCTTCGCCAGCGAGAACAACACCATCAAGATCTCCGACGTGCCGCCGTCGGGCATCACCGTGCAGCGCGGTCCGACGCTGGACGGCATCGGCAAGTACTACGCGCAGACCATCGAGCTGTCCGAGGCCGAGCCGGTCGACGTCGTCAAGACGCTGAAGGATGCCAAGGTCGACGTCCTCGTCTCCTACCTCCCGGTCGGCTCCGAAGAGGCCGACAAGTTCTACGCCCAGTGCGCCATCGACGCGGGTGTGGCCTTCGTCAACGCGCTGCCGGTGTTCATCGCCTCCGATCCGGAGTGGGCCCAGAAGTTCGTCGACGCCGGCGTGCCGATCGTCGGTGACGACATCAAGTCCCAGGTCGGCGCGACCATCACCCACCGCGTGATGGCCAAGCTGTTCGAGGACCGCGGCGTCGTGCTGGACCGCACCTACCAGCTCAATGTCGGCGGCAACATGGACTTCAAGAACATGCTCGAGCGCGAGCGGCTGGAGTCCAAGAAGGTCTCCAAGACCCAGGCCGTGACCTCCAACCTCGAGGGCCCGCTCTCGGGCAAGGTGTACGACCGCAACGTGCACATCGGCCCGTCGGACTACGTCGAGTGGCTCGACGACCGCAAGTGGGCCTACGTCCGGCTCGAGGGTCGCGCCTTCGGCGACGTGCCGCTGAATCTGGAGTACAAGCTCGAGGTGTGGGACTCGCCGAACTCGGCCGGCATCATCATCGACGCCGTGCGCGCGGCCAAGATCGCCCGCGACCGCGGCATCGGCGGCCCGGTCCTCCCGGCGTCGGCCTACCTGATGAAGTCCCCGCCGAAGCAGCTCGCCGACGACGTCGCCCGGGCCCAGCTCGAGGCGTTCATCATCGGGGCCGAGTAGCAACCCCGCAACGCAAAGGGCGGCATCGCGAATCGCGATGCCGCCCTTCGTCGTTCGACGTCAGTCGAGGGAGACGTAGACCTCGACCGAGGTGGGGCCGGTGTAGCGCTCGATCTCCGCGGTGTGGGAGCGGGTGATGGTGCCCGCGTTCTCGGCCTTGGCGACCTTCGCCCACGCGGTGCGCAGCAGGTCGTAAGGCTTGTCGGAGACTACGAATTTCGCGTAGCGGCCGGACGGGATACGGGTCATCACATCGCCGGTGTCGAGGTCGGCCATGCTCGAAAGCTCGTATCCCAGAACGGCTACCGCGTGGTCGTTCTGGCCGATGTAGGCCGCGACGCGTTCGACGCTCTTCTCGCGGGCCAGGTAGCGGTCCCAGGTGAAGTTGACCAGGTCCAGGTCGCGGGCGGTGACCTCGCGGCCCGCCAGGGGAATGGTCAGCCCGCCGACCAGGAACTCATCCAGGGTGACGATTTCGAAGTCCACAGCTCCCCTACCCCTCCGCGCTCAGATCCAGCGCGACGAAAACCTCCACCGTCCGGTTGTCCGGATAGTGCTCGAAATCCCCGGTGTAGGCGCGCACCAGGGTGCCGGCCGCCTCCAGGTCCCAGACCGTGCGCCAGATCGACACGATGGTGTCGCCGAGATTGTCGCCAGTGCGATTGAAGCGGGCGAATTTTCCGGCCGGGATACGGGCGAGTACATCGCCGGGCAATAGGTCGTCCGCCTTGTTGCATTCGTAGCCCACGATATGTGTCAGATACGAACCGATCTCGGGTGCGTGATCCACATAGGCGGTCGCCGGCGGGCCGGGCAGATCGCGTGCCAGATTACGTTTCCAAGCCTCCTCGACCTTCGCGCGGCGCGGCCCTTCGACCGCGAGTGCCGGACTGCGTAGCACCGTTCCGGCTACCAGCGTTTCGTGGCGTTCAACGACATTGAATTCCACCGGCGTCGCCCCTATGTCTCGTGCTGTCTCCGACCCCACCCTGCTCCCAACCCGCATCCTGCCACCGGCATTCGGAGTCGCTGAATCCGGTGGCGGCTTCCACAATATCCGCGGCCGCACGGAGATGGGCAAGGAGGCGCGAAACATGATCAACGGGAAGCCTGCGACCCCGGGCGCGATGCCTCGCAGACGTATGCCAGGGGCGCAATTTATTTCGTGGCGGTGGGGCAGGCGGGGAAGTTCAGCCCGGGACGGGGACGCTGAGGCCGGGGAAGATTTCTACCTGTTTGGGGGTGGGGGCCGGGGGGATGACGAGGACCGGTTGCTGTTGGGGGGACGGGGTGGGTGGGTTGAGGATGTCGTAATTGCCGTTGCTGGGAGGTGTTACGGAGGTGGGGTCCGGGGGCTGGTTGGGGATCAGGTTGGGACTGGAGTTGGGGGTGGGGTTGGGGAATTGGTCGATGGGGGTGCCGTCGAGGGCGGCGTCCATGGTTTGTTTCCACAGGTCGGCGGGGAGGCCGGCGCCGTAGATGGGGGCGCCGCGGGCGGTACGGATGGGCTGGGACTGTTCGGTTCCCATCCAGACGGCGGTGGAGAGGGTGGGGGTGTAGCCGACCATCCAGGCGTCCTTGTTCTGGCCGGTGTCGCCGAGCTGGGTGGTGCCGGTCTTGGCGGCCGAGGGGCGGCCGCCGGCCAGGGTGTGGCCGTTGGAGTAGGCGGCGATGGGGAGCATGGCCTGGGTGACGGTGTCGGCGATCGAGGACTGGATGCGCTGTTCGGGTTTGTTCGGGTCGGCGCCGCGGTCGAGGAGGACGCGCCCGTCGCCGGTCACCACCTTCTGGACGAAATAGGGGGCGCGGTAGATGCCGGAGGCGGCGAGGGTGGCGTAGGCCGAGGCCATGTCGATGGGGCGCACCGAGTAGGCGCCCAGCACGATGGCGGGTAGCGGCGGGCCGCCGTCGTCCTCGGTGAGGGTCTTGCCGGGCACGCCCGGGATCTGGTCGGGGATGCCGGCCTGATGTGCCGCGTTCGCAATGGCTTTCGGGCCCTCGAACAGGGATTGGGCCAGCCGGTAGAAGCTGGTGTTGAGGGAGCGCTCGAACGCTTCGCCGAGCGAGCAGATGCCGCAGGACTCGCCGTCCACATTCTGGATCTTCTCCCCATTGACGGTCAGGGGTGCGCTGTCGAGCCGGTACGACAGGGAAATGCCCTGCTCGAGTGCGGCCAGCACGGCGAAAGTCTTGAAGGCCGAACCGGTTTGCAGCGGGGCCTGCGCGAAATCGAAGCCGGTGCCGTCGGGTCCGCCGTAGTAGGCGCGCACCGCCCCCGAGCGCGGGTCGATCGACACCACGGCGGTGCGTAGTTCGCCCGGCTGCCCGCCCAGTACCTTGCCGACCGCGTTCAGCGCGGCCTGCTGTGCTTTCGCGTCGATGGTCGTGATGATCTGCAGCGCACCGGTATTCAGCTCGCGTTCGCTGATGCCGGAGGCGCGCAGTTCGCGCAGGACCTGCGCACGGATCAGCCCCTCGGGGCCGTGCGGGGTGCTGTCGTCGACCTGGGCGACCGGGACGATGGCCGGAAACTGGGTCGCGGCGCGGTCGTCGCGGTTCAGTACCCCCATCTCGACCATGCCGTCGAGGACGTATCCCCAGCGTGCGCGCAGCTGATCGAGGTGGGTCTCCGGATCCAGCAGCGAGGGCGTGCGGATCACCGAGGCCAGGACCGCGCCCTCGGCCAGGGTCAGTTCGGGTGCGGGTTTGCCGAAGTACGCCTTGGCCGCGGCCGAGATGCCGTAGGCGCCGCGACCGTAGTAGATGGTGTTGAGGTAGGCCGCGAGGATGTCGTCCTTGCTCCATTCGCGGGCCATCTTCGCGGAGATGATGAGTTCGCGCATCTTGCGGCTCAGCGTGCGTTCCGAAGTCAGGAAGGCGTTCTTCACATACTGCTGGGTAATGGTGGAGCCGCCGCCCGCGTCGTCGCGGCCGAGCAGGTTGTCGCGGGCCGCGCGCAGGAACGCGGAGGTGGAGAAGCCCGGATTGCGGTAGAAATTGCGGTCCTCGGCCGACAGCACGGCCCGGCGCACCGGCAGTGGCACCTCGGACAGCGGCACCGGCACCCGATTTCCTTGCGGCGGAACGACCTTCGCGATCACCGTGGTGCCGTCGGAGCCGAGGACGGTGGCGATCTGGTTGGTCTGCACCGTATCCGGGTCCGGGATCTCGGCGCTCCAGTAGGCGATGCCCAGCAGGGTGGTCGGCATGATCACCAGGACCAGGAACAGCGCCAGCAGCAGCCGCCGGATGCGCTGCCCGCGGGTGCGGGGTGGTTTCGGCGCGGGTTCGGGCTGGTCGGGATCCCGGGGCGGTTTCGGGCGGCGCCGGGGCCGGCTGTGCGCGTGCGGACGCTGTCGATACGCGGCCGCGGTGGCCAGCTCGTCCCACCCTGCGGTGCTGGTCGATGACGCCCCGGCGGTGCCGGTCGATGACCCGGATCTTCCGCGCCGCCTGCTGCGGGACGAGCTCACGAGCATCTCCTTCCGGAGCGTCGACAAAGCTTTCGAGACGGCCGCGACCACCCCGCGCGGCGGGACCAATGCTAATCGACGCGCCCGGACGGAGCGGGTAAGTGATTCGGGGACAACGGCCCCGAACCACCTACCCGAACACTCAGCTCTTGACGCCGCCGGCGGTGAGTCCGGAGATGATGCGGCGCTGGAACAGCAGCACCATGATGACCAGCGGGATGGTGACGATGGTGCCCGCGGCCATGATCGCGGTGTACGGCGGCACCAGCGGATCATTGCCGGAGAAGCGGGCGATCGCCTTGGTCACGGGTTCGGTCTTGTCGCTGGAGAGCAGGGAGGCCAGCAGGTACTCGTTGACCGCGGCGATGAACGCCAGGATCGCGGTGGTGAACACCGCCGGCGCGGCCAGCGGCAGCATGATCAGCCGGAACGCCTGGAAGCGGGACGCGCCGTCGATGCGGGCGGCCTCCTCCAATTCCCATGGCAGTTCGGCGAAGAACGAGGCCAGGATGTACACCGTCATGGGCAGCACGAACGAGATGTTCGGGATGATCATGGCCTGGTACTGACCGATCCAGCCGATATTGGTGAACAGCTGGAACAGTGGCGTCACCAGCACGACGGCCGGGAACATGGAGGCCGAGAGGACCAGCCCGGACACCAGGTACTTGCCCTTGAAGGTCAGCCGCGCCAGCGCGTAGGCCGCCATCACGCCGAGGATCAGCGCGGCCGCCGTGGTGGCGCTGCCGATGATCACACTGTTGACCAGGGCCCGGCCGAAGTTGTTGCCGCGACTGGTGTCGAAGGCGTTGCGGAAGTTATCGAGGGTGACGTGGGTGGGCCAAGGGGTGTTGTCGAAGGTGTAGGCCGGATCGCGCAGGGCGGTGACGACCATCCAGTAGAAGGGGCCGAGCCCCCACACCAGCACGATCAGCGCGCCCACGTACACGCGCCCGGAGGCCAAGCGTTTGGTCCACGAAACCGACTGCCGGATCGGCTTTTTCGGCTCGGCCACGACATCCTTCGTGAGTTCGATGCTCATCAGTGCGCCTCCCGCTGCTCTTCCTGGGTGCGAACGGCGTTCGCCCCCAGCACCTTCACCAGGAAGAACGCGACGGTGAAGATGAGCAGGAAGGTGATGACCGACAGCGCGGAGGCGCTGTTGGGCAACGATTTCGATTCCGTCACCAGCATCGAGACGGTGCGGGTGGCGGCCAGGTTCCGCGTCATGATGGCGGGCAGGTCGTACAGGCGCAGCGCGTCCATGGTGCGGAACAGGATCGCCACCAGCAGAGCGGGTTTCAGCAGCGGCAGCGTGATGTTGACGAAGCGCTGCCAGGCGGACGCGCCGTCGACCCGGGCGGCCTCGTAGACGTCCTCCGGGATCACCTGCAGGCCGGCCAGAATCAGCAGCGCCATGAACGGGGTGGTCTTCCACACGTCGGCGATGATGACCGCGAAGCGGGCGGGCCAGGCGTCGGCGGTCCACAGGATGTGGGTGCCGAGCACCCGGTTCACCACGCCGTTGTACTGGAACATGAACTCCCACAACCGCGCTGTGACCGCGGTCGGGATGGCCCAGGGGATCAGCACAGCGGCGCGCAGCAGCGCGCGGCCCTTGAAGGTCTTGCCCATGATGACCGCCATGCCCAGGCCGATGGTGGTCTCGAGCGCCACCGTGACCACGGTGAACAGCAGCGTGACCCCGACGGCGGCCCAGAACTGGGAGCCGGTGTTGCCGGGCGGGCAGGACACGGTCTCGCCGAGCGAGTTGGTGCACTGCTGCAGCAGCCAGTGGCTGTAGTTGCCGAATCCGGCGCTGCCGCCTTCGACGAACATGCCGGTGGACTTGTCCAGGCCCGCGTCCTTCTGGAAGGACATCCACACCGCCCGGCCCACCGGATACCCGATGACGACCGTCAGTGCGAGCAGCACCGGCGTGACGAACAGCCACGCCCGTGCCGAAACCCCGAGGGCGGCCCCGCGGCGTTTCGGTCGTGGCTGTTCGTTTCGCATTGCTTGTTCCGTCAGGTCGGGTGGCGGCGCGACATCGGTCGCTCCCGAAGGACGTGACACCTTTTCTTCTCTCCTACGGGGCTACGCGATGGATCGTGGTGCGCGCATCGGGTGTGAGCGCGGCTCAGGATCCGGCGGTTTCGATGCCCTTCTGCATGGCATCGATCGCGGCGTCGACAGATTCCGTTCCGGTGATCGCAGCATAGGCGTTGTCCTGGATGGCCTTCGACACCGCCGGGTAGAACGGGGTCACCGGCCGCGGCACCGCGGAGGCGATGGAGTCCTTCAGCGCGGACAGGTACGGCATCTTGGCGATCAGGGCCGGATCGTCGTACACGGAGGCCCGCACCGGCGGCAGCGCGCCGGCGGCCACGATGTGCTGGGCGTCCTCGCTGATCAGGAAGCGCAGGAAGTCCAGCGCGGTGGCCTTGTTCTTGGAGAAGGCGCTGATGGCGGCGTTGTAGCCGCCGAGGGTGGACGCGCCGATGCCGTCCTTGCCGGGCAGCGGGGCGACCGCGAACTTGTCCTTGACCGCGGAGGCGTCGGAGCCCGCCTCACCGAAGGAGGACGGCCAGCCACGCATGAACATGACCTTGCCGGTGACGAAGGCGTTCTGCGACTCCGGCTCCTTGAAGGTAATGACTTCCTTCGGCATGTCGCCGTTCTTGTAGGCGTCGACCAGGGTCTGCAGGCCCTGCTTGGCCTGCGGGCTGTTCACGGTCGGGGTCTTGCCGTCGGAGCCGACGAAGCTGCCGCCGAAGGCGTTGATGACCTCCGCGGTGTTCACGGTCAGACCCTCGTACTGTGCGAACTGTCCTGCGTAGCAGCCGATTCCGGCGTCCTTGGCCTTCGGGCAGTCGGCCAGCAGCTCGGTCCAGGTCTTGGGCGCCTCGGGCACCAGGTCCTTGCGGTAGAACAGCAGGCCGCCGTTGGTGTTGCGCGGGGCCGCGTACAGGGTGCCGTTGTAGGTGGCCGACGCGACCGGCGGCGACAGCAGCGTGGAGGTGTCGATGGCGAAGGAGTCCTTCAGCGGCTGGATCCAGCCCTTGGCGGCGAACTCCGCGGTCCACGGCACGTCGAGTGCCACCACGTCGTAGTCGGATTCCTTGGCGCGCAGGTGCTGCACCAGGTCGTCGTACTGCTGGGAGGCGTCGTTGGACTGCTCCTTGAAGGTCACCTTCTCGTCCGGGTGGGCGGCGTTCCAGCGCTCGATGAGCTGCTTGACGGCGCCGGTCTCGGTGGTGTCCTTGCCCTCGACATAGGTGATCGGCCCACGGCCGGTGAGGTTTTCGGCGGTGGAGTTGCTGCCGCTGTTGCTGCTGGAGCAGCCGCTGGCGAATGTCGCCGTCAGCAATGCCGCCGAGGTCACGGCCAGCACGGCACGCGGAACCAGCGTCGATCGTAGGGACGACACCTTCTTCAAAGCCATCGCGGATACTCCAGGGTTGATGAGTGACCAGTGGCACACTCAGCCGGGGGTGCACAAGGCAAGATACATGGTGACGCTGTCGTCCGCCGGAGCTACCTTGTTGATCATCCCAAAGGTTCGCGGCCGTCTCGATTCTGGACTGACTTGGCGGGGAAGCAGGGAAGGGAAGTATCGAGACCTCCGCTACCTTGTTGATCATCCCAGTGGTTCGCGGCCCGGCTCGATTCTGGACTGACGGAGCGGGGGAGCGAAGCGGAGGAGCGGAGGAGGGAAGAATCGAGCTTGCAGGGCCGCGAACCGGCCCGGAGCGAAGCGGAGGGCAATTGAACACAGACAAGATGCTCACCCGGATCGGCGGACTGCTGAGGCAGGCCGAATCGACCGACAACGAGCACGAGGCCGAGGCCTTCCTGGCCGCCGCGCAGCGGCTCGCGACCAGCTCGTCGGTGGATCTGGCGGTGGCGCGGGCACATATCGCGAATCGGGAGCGGCGGCCCACCCCGGCGCAGCGGGTGATTCCGATCGGCGAGGCCGGAAAGCGCGGGCTGCGAACCTATGTGCAGTTGTTCGTGGCCATCGCCGCGGCCAATGACGTGCGCTGCGATGTGGCCCGATCGTCGACGACGGTGTACGCCTACGGATTCGACACCGATATCGACACCTGCGAGGCGCTCTACACCAGCCTGCTGATCCAGATGGTGCGTGCCTCCGACCAGTACATCAAGTCGGGCGCCTACCGTTCGGCCACCACCGAGAAGGTCGTGATCGAGCGCCGCTACGGCCGCACCTTCCACCGGCCGGTGGAGGTGCCGGTGGCCGCGGTGACCGCGCGCCTGAACTTCCAGATGGCCTTCGCCGCCCGCATCGGCCGCCGCCTGGCCGAGGTCAAGGCGGATGTGGAGACCGAGGCGGTGCGGGCCGACGCCGCCGAATCCGTGCCCACCGGAACGGCGCTCGCCCTGCGCGACAAGGAGCTCGCGCTCACCGACTTCTACACCCGGACCTCCGAGGCGCGCGGTACCTGGCGCGGCCCGCAGGCCTCGGCCGGGTACTCGGCGGCCGCGCGGCGGGCCGGTGACCGGGCGGGTAAGGCCGCGCGGCTGGGTGATTCGCCGGAGCTGGGCGGCGTGCGGGGGCAGCTGCCCCGCGGCGTGGGCGAATAGCGAACGCGCGCATGGCCGTCCGCGATGCGCAGCGGTCCCGGGTGTACGACGCCGAGGGGCTGGTGCGCGGAATGTTCGATCGCGCCGACGAATTCGGCGCACGGACCGTCGAAGTGCACGGGTCCCATCTCACGCTGCCGATCGAGCGGCGGTTCGCTTCGGTGGAATCGGTACAGGCGTACGTGGATCGGGTACTCGCGCTGAACTGGGTGCGCGCCCGGTGGGACGGGGCGGCGCGGCCGGTCACGGTGCGAGCGCGCGCCGGGGCGCAGGCGGCGCACTACGAGACGGCCGGGTCGGTGCTCGCGGTGCCGCTGCACGCCCATGGAACCGCCTGGGCCCTGCGCGAATTGGTGATCCTGCACGAACTCGCCCACCACCTCGAGCCGGAGCGCAGCGGGGTCGCGCCGCACGGGCCCGAATTCTGCGGTCGCTACCTCGAACTGACGGACGGGGTCATCGGGCCGGAGGCCGCGCTGTTGCTGCGCACCACCATGTATTCGTGCGGCGTGCGAATTGCCTGATCAGGGCAGAAGTTTCCGGACCCGGGCCAGGCGCTGCCGCCACCAGTCGGTCCGTTCCGGGTCGGGGTGCCGGTAGCGCTCGAGCAGGTCCGGATCGGGTGCCGGCGCGGTGCGCGGGACGGGCAGGTAGCCGTCCACCGGGCGCAGCGGCTCGGTCACCACATCGCCGGTGAGCAGCGACAGGGTGTCGAGGCCGCAGGCGAAGTCGAGGTGGGGCAGGGCGCCGGCGAGGGCGGCCTGGGCGGCCAGGCCCACACTGGTTTCCAGGGCCGAGGACACCAGGCAGGGGAGTCCGGCGGCCGCGGCGACCTCCAGTGCGCGCCGGACCCCGCCGAGCGGAGTGCATTTCAGCACCGCGACGTCGGCCGCACCCGCCACCGCCACCCGCAGCGGGTCCTCGGCGCGGCGGATGGATTCGTCGGCGGCGATGCGCACGTCCACCCGTTTGCGGACGGCGGCCAGCTCCTCGACGGTCCGGCAGGGCTGCTCGACGTACTCCAAACCGCCTGCGGCGCGGTCGATCAGCCGGATCCGGTCGACCGCGGTGTCCACATCCCAGACCGCATTGGCGTCGACGCGCACCGCGCCGTCCGGCCCGAGCGCCTCGCGGACCGCCATCACCCGCTCCAGATCCTCGGCCAGGGAATCCGGATGGTCGGCGACCTTCACTTTGGCGGTGCGGCAGCCTGATCCGGTCACGATCTCGCGCGCCCGTTCCGGGCCGACCGCGGGCACGATGCAGTTCACCGGAATCCGATCCCGGACCGGTTCCGGCCATCCGGCCGCGGCCTGCTCGACCGCGGTGGCCAGCCAGGCCGCCGCCTCGCGGTCGTCGTACTCGGGGAAGGCGCAGAACTCACCCCAGCCGGCGGGACCGGGAATCAGCATGCCCTCGCGAACAGTGATCCCGCGGAACCGGGTTCGCAGGGGAATCGCGTAGACCACCGCCGACTCGAAGTCCACCGCATCGCCGCTGTCGCTCATCCACCGCACCCTACTCACCGCCTCGGTCCGGTGAGAGGTGGCGGCGCGGCCCGGCCCCGGCGACAATGCCGAATGAAGCCGATCCCGGCTCCAGAGACCTGCGCCTTGGGGGAGAACGCAAACATGAACCCGCCCAACGAGCCCCGCCGTCCGGGCCGCGACGATCATCCTCCGTCCGATCCCGGTTTCTCCCCGGCTCCGCCGCGTGTGCCGGGCCAACCGCACGCGCCCACGCCGCCGGGGGGACCACGGAATCCCGCGGGTCCCGGATCGCCGCAGCGACCCGGACGTCCGCAGCCACCCACGCCGGGCTCGCGGTCCGGGGAACCGATCGATGCGGCGGGACCGACCCTGCCCGGCGGGAGCCGCCAGGGTCCGCCGCCACCGCCCGCGCCACCGCAGCCACCCGCCGGTGCGCCGCGGCCCGGCGCGATGGACCCGGCCGGACCCACCGTGCCGAAGGGCGGGCGGCAGAGTCCGCCGCCGCCGGTGCCGCCCCAGGCTCCCGGGAATGCCGGTGCCCCGCCGCGGCCGGGCGGCGCACCACGATCGCCCGCCGTTCCCGGCTATCCGGGCCAGGCACCCGTGAGCTCCCTTGGGCCGCAGCAGCATTCCGCTCGCCCGCCGAGCGGGAACTACTCGCCGCCCGGCGGAGTGGTCCCGCCGCCCATGGGTACCGAGGTGCTCCCGGAGCCGTGGGCTTCGGGTCCGCAGTACGTGGTCGGCGGCGGTTCCGCGCAGGCGCCCGGGGAGACCGATCGGACCATGCCCGCCGCGCTGCCCCCGGCGGAGGCGGCCGCGGCGGCGCTGCCGAGTGCAGCGCCGGAGCGTAAGCCGCTGCGCCGCAAGGACATTCTGATCTCAGCGGTGCTGTATCTGGCGGGAGTCGCCCTGGCCTTCGGCTGGGCCTACGACCTGTTCGCGAAGCTGTTCGACCTGATCCACAATCGCTGCACCGCGAAGAAGGACTTCTCGGTGCAGTGCGTGGTGATCCGCCCACCCGCATCGGCGCTGTGGGGCCTGCTGATCGGTGGTGGGGGCATGTTCCTGGCCCTGGTCGGCGCGCTGGTGCTGGCCTCGGTGGCGGCGATGACGGGCCGCCGGGGCTGGATCTGGACCGCGATCGCGCTGCCCGTGATTCTCGTCGCGGGCGGTGCGGGGCACATCCTGGTGGCCACCGCCGTCAGCTGATCTCCACCACTGCTGCCGAGCACCCGGCATCCTGGAAGGGGGGCCGGGTGGCGGCGGCCGCCGATCACGGCCGCGGATTGCATTGTCACCCTGCTGATCTACACCGCAGCGGGTGGTTCGGCCCGGGTGCTGGCGGGTTTCGTGTCCGAGTACTGCGTGCTCGCGGGCCCGGGCGATGACACCCGTTTCTCCCTTTGGCTTTCGTCGTGGCCCGGCAGGGCATCGGCCTGACCCTGCTGCTGGTGCCGCTGTGGACCCTGCGCGCCGTCCGGTTGCGGCAGCGCGCATGGTCCACGGCCCTGGCGGCCTTTCCGCTACTGGCCGAGTCGTGGGTGCTCGGCCTGCTGGCGGCGGTCGTGGCGGTCTCCTACCAGGCCGCCCGGACCGGGTCAGAGGCGCTCGTAGATGGTGGCGTTGGCGAGACCGCCTGCCTCACACATGGTTTGCAGGCCGTAGCGGGCGCCGCGCTCGTGCATGGCGTGCACGAGGGTGGTGGCCAGCCGCGCGCCGGAGGCGCCCAGGGGGTGGCCCAGGGCGATGGCGCCGCCGTTCACATTGACCTTCGACAGGTCGGCCCCGGTCTCCTGCGCCCAGGCCAGGACCACCGAGGAGAATGCCTCGTTCACCTCGAACAGGTCGATGTCGGAGAGTTCGAGTCCGGAGCGCTGCAGGACCTTCCGGGTCGCGGGGATGACCGCGGTGAGCATGAGCAGCGGGTCGTCGCCGGCGACGGAGAAGCTGTGCAGCCGGGCCAGCGGGCGCAGTCCGAGCTGGGCGGCGCGTTCACTGGTCATGATGAGGGTGGCGGCGCTGCCGTCGTTGATCTGGCTGGCGTTGGCGGCGGTGATGTTCCAGCCGATCTGCGGGAAGCGGGCCGTCATCTCCTCGCTGTAGAAGGCGGGTCGCAATCCGGCCAGCGCCTCCAGCGTGCTGCCGACGCGGATGCCCTCGTCGTGCGAGAGCCCGGCGTAGGGGGCGAGCTGGGCCTCGAACGAGCCGTTCTTGGTCGCGGCGGCGGCCTTCTCGTGGCTGGCGAGGGCGAACTCGTCGAGCTGGGTGCGGCTCAGGTCCCACTTGGCGGCGATGAGTTCGGCGCTGATGCCCTGCGGTACCAGGCCCTCCGGGTAGCGTTCGGCGAAGCCGGCACCCGCGATGTCCTCGGCCCCGATCAGGTTGGCGCCCATGGGAACCCGGCTCATGGACTCCACGCCCGCGGCGACCACGATGTCGTAGGCCCCCGCGATGACGCCCTGGGCGGCGAAGTGGATGGCCTGCTGGCTGCTGCCGCACTGCCGGTCCACGGTGGTGGCCGGGACCGATTCGGGATAGCCGGCCGCCAGGGCCGCGCGGCGGGTGAGATTGGAGCCCTGCTCGCCGACCTGGGTGACCACGCCGCCGATCACATCGTCGATCAGGGCCGGATCGATCTCGGTGCGCCGCACCACCTCCCGCAGGCTGTGGGCGAGCAGATCGGCGGGGTGCACACCGTGCAGGGCGCCGGTGGCCTTGCCCTTGCCGATGGGGGTGCGGACCGCTTCGACGATGACAGCGTCTCTCATGACGTTCCTTCCAGGCGCGCCGCCCCGGATTCGAGCCCGACAACGGCGTCTGACTTGATCGCTCTAAAGTCAAGGTAGGAGCTGACCATAGTGAAAGCAAGTCAGCGTTGTATGATGTGTGTCATGTCGGCAGTACTGGAGGGAAAACTCAGCGATCTGGGCTCGTGGAAGCCCGAGGCCTGTTCGATCGCGAAGGCGATGGACATCGTCGGGACGCGCTCGGCGATCCTCATCCTGCGCGAGTCGTACTACGGCACGACGCGGTTCGACGGCTTCGCGGCGCGGATCGGCATCACCGACGCGGCGGCCTCCAGCGCGCTGCGCAAACTGGTCGATGCGGGACTGCTGGAGAAGCGGCCCTACCAGGAAGAGGGCAAGCGCACCCGCAACGAATACGTGCTCACCCCGATGGGTCTGGACCTGCTGCCCGCGGTCGTGGCGCTGTGGCAGTGGGGTGACAAATACCTGCAGGACGGCACCGCGCCACTGGAGCGGCTCGAGGATGCCACGGGCGAACCCGTGCGCGCGGAACTGCGCAGTGCGTCGGGAAACGAAGTCCCCCTGGAGAATCTGCGCATCCGGGTGAACGACGAATGGCGGCGGAAGCAGGCGCGGAGCTCCCGGGCCCGCAAATAAGGGGCCCCGCGCCCGCAAATAAGGGGGCCCGCGCCCGTAATAAGGGGGCCCGCGCCCGTAATAAGGGGGCCCGCGCCCGTAATAAGGGGTTCCGGGGGCCTCGGCCCCCGGAACCCCTTGGAACTGACCGAAGGTCAGTGCAGGCGGCGTCCGTTCTCGGGGTGGAAGAAGTATGTGTGGTCCGAGTCCGCGACCAGCGCGAGCTTGGTGCCCTTCGCGGGCGGGTTGCGCCAATCCGCGCGCGCCACAATGGTTTCCCCGTCACCGAGGGTGCGGCCGTAGATGTAGGCGTCGGAGCCCAGCTCCTCGACCACATCCACCTCCATGGCGATCCCGGCCCCGTCGCCGACCGAGTCGAGGTGCTCGGGCCGGATGCCGACCACCACCCGCTCGCCGGTGGCCGCCGCCACCGACCGCGGCAGCGGCAGCGGGCAGCCGCCCAGCGTGACCGAGCCATTGCCGACCGGCAGCGTGAACAGGTTCATGGCGGGCGAGCCCATGAAGCCCGCGACGAACAGGTTGGCCGGGTCGCGGTACAGATCGCGCGGGGAGGCGCACTGCTGCAGCAGCCCGTCCTTGAGCACTGCCACCCGGTCGCCCATGGTCATGGCCTCGACCTGGTCGTGGGTGACGTAGACGGTGGTGGTGCCGAGCCGGCGCTGCAGCTGGGCGATCTGGGTGCGGGTCTGCACGCGCAGCTTGGCGTCCAGGTTGGACAGCGGCTCGTCCATGAGGAAGACCTGCGGCTGGCGCACGATGGCGCGGCCCATGGCCACGCGCTGGCGCTGACCGCCGGACAGGGCCTTGGGCTTGCGGTCCAGGTAGGGCTCGAGGTCGAGCAGCTTGGCGGCCTCGAGCACCCGCTGCTGCCGCTCCTCCTTGGCGACCTTGGCCATCTTCAGCGCGAAGCCCATGTTCTCCGCGACGCTCATGTGCGGGTAGAGCGCGTAGTTCTGGAACACCATGGCGATATCGCGTTCCTTGGGCTCGGCGTGCGTGACGTCCTTGTCCCCGATCAGGATTCGGCCGTCGCTCACCTCCTCGAGCCCCGCGAGCATGCGCAGCGAGGTGGATTTGCCGCAGCCGGAAGGGCCGACGAGAACCAGGAATTCGCCGTCGGCGATCTCCAGGTTCAAGGCGTCGACGGCGGGGTTGGCCGCGCCCGGGTAGAGCCGGGTGGCCTGGTCGAAAGTCACCGTTGCCACGGTTTCACACTTCCCTTCACCGGCAGGAACGTGCCGGACGATCCGTAGTAGAGGGTCGGCCCAGAGCGTAGCGGAGGGGCAGAATGGGGCGCAGTGATCACCGACGGAGGAGCACCTCATGAGCCGACCGATTCGTATCGGAGTTCAGTTGCAGCCGCAGCACGCGCCCACCTACGGATTGATCCGGGACGCGGTGCGGCGGTGTGAGGACATCGGCGTCGACATCGTCTTCAACTGGGACCACTTCTATCCGCTGTACGGAGACCCGGAGGGCGCGCACTTCGAGTGCTGGACCATGCTGGGCGCCATCGCCGAGCAGACCGAGCGGGTGGAGCTCGGCGCGCTGGTCACCGGCGGCGGTTACCGGAATCCGGATCTGCTGGCCGATATGGCCCGCACCGTGGACCACATCAGCAACGGGCGCCTCATCCTCGGTATCGGCGCGGGCTGGTTCCAGAAGGACTACGACCAGTACGGCTACGAATTCGGCACGGCCGGAAGCCGGCTGGCGCTGCTGAAGGATTCCATGGCCCGCCTCACCGACCGGCTGGCCAAGCTGAACCCGCAACCGGTGCGCGACATCCCCATCCTGATCGGTGGCGGCGGCGAGAAGAAGACGCTGCGGCTGGTCGCCCAGTACGGCGATATCTGGCACAGCTTCTCCGACATCGACGTGCTGCAGCGCAAGATCGGCATCCTGGGCGAGCACTGCGCCGAGGTCGGCACCGACCCCTCCGCCATCGAGAAGTCCGTGGCCTGGCCGGGCCTGGATCAGGTGGAGGGCTATGCGGACGCCGGCGTGACACTGTTCACCGTGAGCTCGGGCGGGCCGGACTACGACATGAGCCGGATCCAGGAGGCCGTGGCCTGGCGGGACGGCTTCAACCAGCGGTAGGGACGCGCCTGAACTGTGATTTCCGCTGTGATTTCCGCCGAATCGGGCCGAGGCTGACTCTGGCCTGGCAGACCACCCGCACTAGGGTGGTCTGCCATGGTTTCCTTCCGGCGGCGCCCAGATCGTCCCCCGCGCTTGCTGGCATTGGCGGGAGTTGTGCTGGTCGGTCTGCTCGGCATCGCGACGCTCGCGGGCAGTGCCGGTGCCGATGATCGCGATCTGTGTTCGCCGCCCGGCCAGGCCGCGGCCAGCGCCGCACCGACCAATCTGGCCTCCGGGCAGCAGAACGCGGGCGCGGACCGGTTCACCACCGCCACCACCGAGCCGCCGGCCACGATCGATATCAGCAAGCTGGGCCTGCTGACGCCCGGCAAGCTCAGCGTCGGCACCCTCTCCGACGCGCCGCCGAGCATCTGCGTCAATTCCAAGGGCGTGTTCACCGGCTTCGACAACGAGCTGCTGAAGGCCATCGGCGCGAAGCTCGGCTTGCAGGTGGAGTTCACCGGCACCGAGTTCGCCGGCCTGCTGGCCCAGGTCGCCAACGGCCGCTTCGACATCGGCTCCTCCAGCATCACCACCACCGACGCGCGGCGGCAGCTGGTCGGCTTCACCAATGGCTACGACTTCGGCTACTTCTCGCTGGTGGTGCCGAACGGCAGTGCCATCAAGGGTTTCGCGGATCTGCACCGCGGCAATCGGGTCGGCGTCGTGCAGGGCACCGTGCAGGACGAGTACGTCGTCAACGAACTGCACCTGGACCCGGTGAAGTTCCCCGACTACAACACCGCCTACGCGAATCTGAAGACCGGCCAGATCGACGCCTGGGTCGCGCCGTCGCAGCAGGCCATCGGCGCCATCAAGCCGGGTGACCCGACCTTGATCGTGCAGAACACCTTCAGCGTCAACAACTTCACCGCCTGGGCGGTGCGCAAGGGGAATCAGCCGCTCACCGACGCGCTCAATGCCGGGCTGGACGCGGTGATCGCCGACGGCACCTACGCCAAGCTGTACGAGGACTGGGTGCCGCGGGAGCTGCCGCCGGGCTGGAAGCCGGGCTCCAAAGCCGTTGCGGCGCCGCGGCTGCCGGACTTCGCCAAGATCGCGGCCGAGAACGCGGGCAACCGGCCCGACAACAGCGCGGTGCAACCGAAATCCACCGTGCAGCAGCTGAAGGACACCTTCTTCGACTGGTCGCTGTACCGCAAGTCCTTCCCGGACCTGATCAAGACCGGTCTGCCCAATACCTTGATCCTGGCGCTGGTCTCGGGCCTGCTGGGCACCGTGCTCGGCATGCTGCTCGCGGTGGCGGGCATCTCCCGCACCCGCTGGTTGCGCTGGCCCGCACGGGTTTACACCGATATCTTCCGCGGCCTGCCCGCCGTGGTGATCATCCTGATCATCGGCCTGGGCGTGGGACCGGTGGTCAAGAACGTCACCGGCAACAATCCCTACTGGCTGGGCGCGATCGCGCTGGCGCTGCTGGCCGCCGCCTACATCGGTGAGATCTTCCGCGCCGGCATCCAGTCGGTGGAAGCCGGACAGCTGGAGGCCGCCCGCGCCATCGGTTTCGGCTACCGGCAGGCCATGACGCTGGTGGTGATCCCGCAGGGCGTGCGCCGGGTGCTGCCCGCGCTGATGAACCAGTTCATCGCGCTGATCAAGGATTCCTCGCTCATCTACTTCCTGGGCCTGCTGGCCACCCAGCGCGAACTGTTCGCGGTGGGCCGGGATCTCAACGCGCAGACCGGGAATCTGTCGCCGCTGGTGGCGGCGGGCCTGATGTACCTGCTGCTCACGGTGCCGCTCACCCACCTGGTCAACTACATCGACAAGCGCATGCGCGAGGGCCGTCCCCAGGGCGGGCACGATCCCGCGGACCCCGTCGAACAGGCCGTCATCACGGAAGGGCGTGGAGCATGAGTGCCTCCCTCACCGGCACCGGCCTGCGATTGACGCTGGGCCGCAACGAGATTCTGCGCGGCGTGGACGTACACGTGGATGCCGGCAAGACCACCACGGTGATCGGGCCGTCCGGCTCCGGCAAATCCACGCTGCTGCGGGTGCTCAACCGCCTGCACGAACCCGATTCGGGCGACATTCTGCTCGGCGGTAAGTCGGTGCTGAGCGAGAACCCGGACCGGCTGCGGCAGCGGATCGGCATGGTGTTCCAGCACTTCAATCTGTTCCCGCACATGACGGTCGCGGACAATATCGCGCTCTGCCCGCGCAAACTGCACGGCCTGTCCAAGGCCCAGGCGCGCACGCTGGCGGTTCAGCAGCTGGAGGCGGTCGGCTTGGCCGGCAAGGCGGATGTGCGCCCGGCCAACCTGTCCGGCGGTCAGCAGCAGCGGGTGGCCATCGCGCGGGCGCTGGCCATGAAGCCGGACATCATGTTCTTCGACGAGGCCACCTCGGCCCTGGATCCGGAACTGGTCAAGGGCGTGCTCGCGCTCATGTCCGAGCTCGCCGGGGGCGGGATGTCCATGATCGTGGTGACCCACGAGATGAGCTTCGCCCGTTCGGTTTCCGACCAGGTGGTGTTCATGGATCACGGTCAGGTGGTCGAAACCGGCAAGCCCGAGGCGCTTTTCGAGAACGCCGAAACCCCGCGGCTGCGCCAGTTCCTGTCGCAGGTGCTGTGAACGACGCCCGGGGCGGGGATCATCCCGCCTGCGGGCGCGGCTAACCGCTGCCGCTGAAGGGCATGTTCGCGAAGCGGGCGAAATCGCCCTGGGCGCCGCTGTAGACATTGAGGTCCACGGCTCCGCCAATGCCGGGGATATTGCCCGAGCTGGAGGTTTGCCAGAACGTCCAGGTCGGCCAGCCGCCCGGCACCTCGGGCTTGTCATTACCCCGGTAGTCGGCGATCCACAGCGGGTAGTTGGTGAACTGGTTGGTGTCGGCCATGGCCGTCTGCCAGAAGCGGGGATAGGTGTAGATGATCGGCATGCGTCCGGTCAGGGCCCGGACCGTATCGAGATAGCGGTGGGTCCAGTCGATGAGCGCGGCGGGCGGCAGCCCGCCGGAGTCCTCGAGGTCCAGCACCGGCGGTAGGTCGAGCATCCCGTTCTGGCCGAGCACCATCGTCGAGTAGAAGGCGGCCTGGGGTTCCGGCGGCAGGTTCGGGCGCGCGAAATGGTATGTGCCGCGCGCGACTCCGGCCACCCGCATGGCCAGACTGTCCTGCACGAAGAACGGGTTCACGTAGCTGAGGCCCTCGGTGGCCTTGAGCATGGAGAACTCGTATCCGGCTCCGCGTACCGCGAACCAGTTGATGCCCTCGCCTCCCGGGTGTTGCCAGGAGGCCACATCCGGGCCGTCGATATCGGCGGCGGCCACCCCCACCGGGGTTGCCATGAGGATGCTTGTTGCTGCGACTGTGAGCGCTTTCATCAGGCTGCGTCCGGTCATGCCCCGAAAGGCTAGGCCGATCGCCCGCTATGACCGGGAAGGCAGGGCGGTGATGTTTGCCAATCGTTAACTCGAATCAACCCAGCCAGTCCAGCACCGACGCGGCGGTCCAGGACTGCTGCATGCTGCCCAGCGGCTCGCCGGTGAAGGGCTCGTAGTACTCCGCGAAACTGCCGTCGCTGGCCTGCCGCAGCCCCTCGGCGCGCAGCATGAACGAGCGTTCCGCCCAGCCGCGGCGGGCGAAGACCCAGGAGAACAGCCAGCTGATCACCGGCCACACCGGCCCGCGCCAGTACTCGCGTGGGCGAAAGTCCCTGGACACCGGGGAGGTCGAGGGCGGCAGCGCGTAGCGCAGGTCCGGATGCCCGCACCAGCGCGGGCCCTCGAACAGGCGCAGCAGCCGCCGTTCGGCATCGCGCGGCAGCCCGCCGCTGAGCAGCGGCGCGAAGAGGGCCAGGGTCTCGGTGTCGATCCACTGGTCCGCGCGCACATCGAAGTCGCGCGCCGCGCCGGTGCGGGCATCGGTGGTGGCGACCACGCCCGCGCGGAAGTAGTCGGCCCACTCGTAGAGCTCGCGCACATCCGCGTGCGGCTGCTTGTAGTCCTCGCCGATATTGGCCAGCACATCGCAGGCCAGCGCGAAGATGGCGGTCACGAACACGTCCTCGACCGCGAAGCTCATGGTCGAGGCCAGCTGGTAGTCGTCGTAGCCGGCCCGGCGCATCTGCTCGACCAGCCATAGGTAGCGGTCGTACTCGCGGTCCGAGGGCCGCTGTGTGGGATCGCCCACCACCTGGGTGTCGGCGCGCTCGTAGGGCGGCAGGTCCGGACCGGGAATCACGTTCTCGTAGGCGCGATCCCAGCGCGGCGAATTGTCCATGCCGGATTCCCACCCGTGGTACAGCGTGATCCGGCCGTGCTGCTTGGGGTCACGGGCGTAGGCCAGCCAGCGGTGCCAGCGCATGAGATCGGGCCAGCGCCGGTTCAGGAAGTCCTCGGCGACCGCGCGGGTGCTGCGGCCGTGCCGGCGCGAGTGATCCAGAATCCGTTGCACCGCAATGGCATGCACGGGCGGCTGGGTGATGCCCGAGGTGTCCGGGCCGTCGGGGGCGTCGGCGGCCAGGCGGCGGCATTCCCAGCGCGCGGGTCCGGGGAAGTAGCCGTCCACGCCATTGGCGAAGACGATGTGCGGGATCATCCCGTTGCGCCACTGTGCCGAGAGCAGGGTGTCGAGTTCGAGCGCGGCGCGCTCCACGCTGAGCGGGGCCAGGCCGACCGCCACGAAGGCCGCATCCCAGCTCCACATGTGCGGATACAGCTTGGGCGCGGCGCTGGTCATGGTGCCCAGGTCATTGCCGCGCAGCAGGTAGGCGGCGCGGGCCGCGAGCTGGGTGGGCGTGAACCCCGGGTGTGTCATCGCCCTATTCTGCGCCCCCACCCGCAGGTATGCGCGATGGACGGGTGGGTCCTGATCGCCAGATTGCACTTCGTTCGCCTTCTTGTGGATCAGCTAGCGGTGGTGTGCCCGACCGGAGCATCGCAGGCCGAGGTAACGCGGTTACGGTCATCACATGGCGAATTCCGCGAAATCCAGCACCGACCAGCCGACCGCGCTGATCACCGGAGCCAGCCGGGGGCTCGGCGCGGCCATTGCCCGCGAACTGGCGCCCACGCATCGGCTGCTGCTGGGTGCGCGCACGCCCGGGGCCCTGGAACCGATACTGCGTGAACTGCCCGGCAGCGCCGGATGGCCGGTGGATCTCACCGACTACACCGCGGTAGCGCGCGCTGTAGCGGGCATCGAACGGCTGGATGTACTGGTGCACAATGCCGGAATCGCCGATCTGGGAACGATAGCCGATTCCTCGGTGGCGCAGTGGCGGAATACGTTGGAAGCCAACCTGATCGCGGTCGCGGAGTTGACCAGGGTGTTGCTGCCCGCGCTGCGCGCCGCCAACGGCCATGTGGTGCTGATCAATTCGGGAGCCGGGCTGCGGGCCAATCCGGGCTGGGGCGTGTACGCGGCCAGCAAGTTCGGGCTGCGTGCCTTCGGCGACGCACTGCGCCTGGAGGAGCCCGCGCTGCGGGTGACCTCGGTGCATCCCGGGCGCATCGACACCGACATGCAGCGCGAGATCATCGCGGGGGAGGGCCGCGAGTATCGGCCGGGCGAATTCCTCAGGGCCGAAACGGTTGCCCGTGCCGTGCGGCAGGCCGTCGAGACCCCGCGTGACGCGCATCCCACCGAAATCGTGCTGCGCCCCATCCCACACTGAGAGCAGCCTTAAATTCCGTCCTGAATTTCAATCATTTCGCACAGAATTGGTGCTCAGTTCACGGCGCGTAGATATAACGGGTAGGCCTTGCGAGGGAGGCGAGGCAGAGAAATGTATATCTTCGGAGTGAACGACAGAGATGGATAGACGACAGCTGCTCGTGATGCTCGCGGCGGGCACTGCGGCGGCGCTGACCGGCTGCTCCGCGGAGTCCGGCCCCTCCCACAAGGTGACGCCACGCATCAGCGGACCCGCCGGGACGCCGTCGGCGGCACCGACTCCCAAGGCGCTCGCCGCGCCGCCGGCCGCGCAGAAATCCCGCATTCCCGCCGGGACGATAACCGGATTGCCCGGCACCGGCAACGATTTGGCACTCACCGTCGACGACGGCGCCGATCCGGCCGTGGTCGGCGCGTATATCAAATTCGCCAAGGACACCGGGGCGCGGTTCACCTTCTTCGTCACCGCGAATTACGACTCCTGGACCACGCACCGGGCCGAGCTGCGGCCGCTGGTGGACGCCGGGCAGATCCAGCTGGGCAATCACACCTGGGACCACCCGGATCTCACCAAACTGTCCGCCACCGAGGTGGCCACGCAGCTCACCCAGGCAAAGACGTTTCTGCGCAACACCTTCGGCGTGGACGGGACACCGTATTTCCGCCCTCCCTACGGCCGCCACAATGCTACGGTCGACAAGGTGGCAGCGGATCTCGGATACACCGTGCCCACCATGTGGTACGGCTCGCTGTCCGACTCCGGTGTCATTACCGAGGACTATCTGATCGAGTGTGCGCGAAAGTACTTCAACGCTCAGGCCATTGTCATCGGACATGCCAATCATCCCGCCGTGACGCACTGTTACGACCGTCTGGCCGAGATCATCCGGGAGCGCAACCTGTCCATGGTGACGCTCAACGATGTGCTGGTCTCGCCGACGTAGCCGGTTTTCGCTGGGGGAGCGGAAGTTTCAACCGTAGTGAATTGAATGAGGGTCGCAATGGACAGACGACGGCTGCTGACGATGGTGGCGGCGGGCACGGCCGCCACCCTGCTGGGCACGGGCGGATCGCGCGCCGACTTCCCCTTCGACACCGGATCCGGCAGCGGAATCATTCCCCAGCTGCCCGGGATACCGCAGGTGACACCGGATTTCGGACCCAGGACGCCGATCGGGCCGGGCACCATCACCGCGCTGCCGGGCGCCGGAAACCATATGGCGCTCACCATCGATGACGGCGCCAGTTCCGAAACCATCCGTGGCTTCATCGATTTCGCCCGGGACACCGGGGCCCGGCTGACCTTCTTCGTGACCGCCTACTATCCCGGCTGGCTCGACCACCGGGATGTGCTGCGCCCCCTGGTCGACTCGGGGCAGGTGCAGCTCGGTAACCACACCTGGGACCATCCGGACCTGACCAAGCTGTCCGGTGGCGCCATCGCCGGCCAGCTCGAGCGGTGCAAGGACTTCCTCTGGAACCAGTACGGCACCGACGGCACGCCCTACTACCGCCCGCCCTACGGCCACCACAACGGCAGCGTCGACGCCGTCGCCGCCGACTGCGGCTACACCGTCCCGACCATGTGGTACGGCACCCTGAACGACACCAATCCGGTGATCAACGACGGCATGCTCCTCGATGCCGCGCGCCAGTGGTTCCGGGCCCAGTCCATCGTCATCGGTCACGCCAACCGGCCGACGGTCACCCACCTCTACGACCAGCTCACCGACATCATCCGGGAACGCAGCCTGCAGCTGGTGACCCTCAACGACGTCCTGATCCCGCCCCAATAGGACTGCGCCGCACATGCGTTCGGCCCGATGCGCGGTGCGCACCGGGCCGAACGCCGGTCACCTCAGGCGACGATGTTCACCAGGCGGCCGGGCACCACGATGATCTTGCGCGGCGCCTTGCCGCCCAGCAGTTCCGCGATCTTCTCGTCCGCCAGCGCGGCGGCCTGGACCGCGGCCTGGTCGGCGTCGGCGGCGACGCTGACGCGGCTGCGGACCTTGCCGTTGACCTGGATCGGGTACTCGACCGAATCCGCCACCAGCAGTGCGGGATCCGCGACCGGGAAGGGGCCGTGGGCCAGAGCCGTGGTGTGGCCCAGGCGTTCCCACAGTTCCTCGGCCACGTGCGGGGACATCGGGGCCAGCATCAGGACCAGGGGTTCCACCAGCGCGCGGGGCGCACCGTCGCCGTAGTTCTTGGTCAGGAAGTTGGTCAGCTCGATGAGCTTGGCGCCCGCGGTGTTGTCGCGCAGGTTGGCGTAGTCGTCGTCGACACCGGCAATGGTCTTGTGCAGCATGCGCAGGGCCTCGGCCGACGGCTCGCCGTCGGTGACCTTCACCGCGCCGGTCTCCTCGTCCACCACCAGTCGCCACACGCGCTGCAGGAAGCGGTGCGCGCCCACGACATCCTTGGTGGCCCAGGGCCGCGAGGTGTCCAGCGGGCCCATCGCCATCTCGTAGAAGCGGAAGGTGTCGGCGCCGTACAGATCGCACATCTCGTCGGGGGAGATGGCGTTCTTCAGCGACTTGCCGATCTTGCCGTACTCCTGGAAGACCTCCTCCTCCACGCCGGAGGCATTGGTCCAGAAGAACTTTCCGTCCCGCTCCACGATCTCCGCGGCCGGCACGTAGGCGCCGCGCGCGTCGGTGTAGGCGTGGGCCTGGATGTAGCCCTGGTTGAACAGGCGGCGGTACGGCTCGGAGCCGGACACGTCACCCAGGTCGAAGAGCACCTTCTGCCAGAAGCGCGCGTACAGCAGGTGCAGCACCGCGTGCTCCACGCCGCCGACGTACAGGTCCACGCCGCCCGGATCCTTCGGGCCGTGCTCGGCCGTGCGCGGGCCCAGCCAGTACCGCTCGTTCTCGGGGGCGCAGAAGGTTTCGGTATTGGTCGGGTCCGCGTAGCGCAGCTGGTACCAGGAGCTGCCCGCCCAGTTGGGCATGACATTGGTGTCGCGGCGGTACTTCTTGACCCCGTCGCCCAGGTCCAGTTCGACGTGCACCCAGTCGGTGGCCTTGGCCAGCGGCGGGGACGGCTCGGAGTCGGCGTCGTCCGCGTCGAAGGTGACCGGCGCGAAGTCGTCCATCTCGGGAAGACGCACCGGCAGCATGGATTCCGGCAGCGCGTGCGGCGCGCCGTCCTCGTCGTAGACGATGGGGAACGGCTCGCCCCAGTAGCGCTGACGCGCGAACAGCCAGTCGCGCAGCTTGTACTGGACGGTGCCCCTGCCGTGGCCGTTGGCCTCCAGTTCGGCGATCACCTTGGCCTTGGCGGACTCGATGTCCATGCCGTCGAGGTAGCCGGAGTTCACCATGACACCGTCACCGGCGTGGGCCCCCTCCGCGACATCGCCGCCCGCGACGACCTCGATGATGGGCAGGCCGAACGTGGTGGCGAAGTCCCAGTCGCGCGGGTCGTGGCCGGGGACGGCCATGATGGCGCCGGTGCCGTAGCCGCTCAGCACATAGTCGGCGATGAAGATCGGCACGCGCGCGCCGTTGACCGGGTTGGTGGCGTAGGTGCCCAGGAAGACGCCGGTCTTGTCCTTGTTCTCCTGCCGCTCCAGATCCGACTTGGCGGCGATCGACTTCCGGTAGGCCGCAACGGCTTCCACGGGGGTGTCGGCGTTGCCCAGGGTCCAGCGCGCGTCGGTGCCGGACGGCCAGGTGGCGGCGGTCAGCTTGTCGACCAGCTCGTGCTCGGGGGCCAGCACCACGTAGGTCGCGCCGAACAGGGTGTCGGGGCGGGTGGTGAAGACCTCGATCAGATCCGCGCCGGCCTCGAACTTGACCTGCGCGCCCCGCGAGCGGCCGATCCAGTTGCGCTGCATGGCCTTCACATTCTCCGGCCAGTCCAGCTCGTCCAGGTCGTCGACCAGGCGATCGGAGTAGGCGGTGATGCGCATCATCCACTGCCACAGGCGCTTACGGAACACCGGGAAGTTGCCGCGCTCGGAGCGGCCGTCCGCGGTGACCTCCTCGTTGGACAGCACGGTGCCCAGGCCCGGGCACCAGTTGACCATCGAATCGGTCTGGTAGACCAGGCGATGGGAGTCGATGGCGGCATTGCGCTCGGACCGGGACAGCTCGTTCCAGGCGCGGCCCGCGACGGCTTCCCGCTTGCCGGCCTCGAATTCGGCGATCAGATCGGCGATCGGGCGGGCCTTGCCCAGGCCCGTGTCGTACCAGGCGTTGTAGATGCGCAGGAAGATCCACTGCGTCCACCGGTAGTACTCGGGATCGGTGGTGGCGAAGGTGCGGCGGCGGTCGTGGCCCAGGCCCAGGCGATCCAGCTGCCGCTGCATGGTGGCGATATTCGCCATGGTGGTGTCGCGCGGGTGCGCGCCGGTCTGCACCGCGTACTGCTCGGCGGGCAGGCCGAAGGCGTCATAACCCAGGGCGTGCAGCACATTCCGGCCATGCATGCGGTGGTACCGGGCGAAGACGTCGGTGGCGATGTAGCCCAGCGGGTGACCGACGTGCAGGCCCGCACCCGACGGGTACGGGAACATGTCCTGGATGAACAGCTTGTCGGCCGGTGTCTCGCCCTGCAGCGGACCGACCGGGTTGGGCGCGAAGAAGGTACCGCGCCGCTGCCAGTTGCCCTGCCACTTCTGTTCGATGCGGCCGGCGAGGTCGGCGTTGTAGCGGTGTGCGGGAACGTCGCCGCCCCCACCCGCGGTCGCGGTGGGCGTTTCGGATGCACGGGTGTCCTGCACGGTCCTGCCTTCTTTGTCCAGCCAATCCCCGATAAGGTCGCTCACCAGGGTAAAACGTCGCCACTGCCGTGCCCAAAAAGGGTCCGTTCAGTCCCGCTGCCCAGGAAAACCGCGCCGCGTACCCGCCCGGAGCGAAGCGGAGGGCAAATTGACCACGGAGGGCAGGTTGGGCGCTTGGTTCGCGGCGCGTCTCGTTCTGGACTGAGCGGAGCGGGGGAGCGAAGCGGAGGAGCGGAGGGAGGGAAGAACGAGACTTTCAGCGCCGCAAACCCGCCCGGAGCGAAGCGGAGGGCAAATTAGACGCAGTGTACCGTGAGCCGGGTGTTCGTCGTGGCGCTGATCCTCTTTGTCCTCGCGGTTGTGGCCGTGGTCACGGGCGTGCTCGGATTCACCGGGACGCTGCCGGGCAACCGGTATTTCGGGGTGCACTCCGAGGCCGCGGTGAAGACCGAGGAATCCTTCAAGCTGGCCAACCGGGTGGCCGCGCCGACCTCCGTGGTGGCGGGGCTGCTGCTCGCGGCCGCCGGTGCGGTCGCGCTGGTCGCCGGCGGCATCGCGGCCCTGGTGGTGGCGGTGGTGGCCGTGGTCATCGCGGTGTTCACCCTCGGCGCCGGTGCGGCCGCCGCCGAGAAGGCGCTCGCCACCGCGTTCCCGGAGGAGAAGGTCGGCGGCTGCGGCAGCGCCTGCGGCGCCTGCTCGCTGCGGGACGCCTGCGAGACCGCCTAGGCCTCAGTTCGCCAGCGACCTGCGCATCCAGATGTGCGGGATGCCCGCGTCCATGCCGATCTCGCCGTACGCCTCGTACCCGAGCTTCTCGTAGAAGCCCTGCGCGTGGGTCTGCGAATGCAGTTCGACCGCGCCCAGGCCGCGTTCGCGCACCCGCTCCTCGATGGCGCGCACCAGCGCCACGCCGAGCCCGGTGCCGCGCGTGTCCGCCAGCACCGCCAGCCGCCCGAGCACCCCGACACCGTCCCGCACGATCAACCGCCCGGCCCCGGCCGGCCTGCCGTCCAGCCGGGCCAGGAAATGGTCGGCCGTCTCGTCGAGTTCGTCGATCTCGATGTCCGCGGGCACGCCCTGCTCGTCCACAAAGACCTTCATGCGCACCGCGTAGGCGTCGGCTAGCTCCTGCTCGGTGCTGACGGTGACGACTTCGATCATGTGCCCAGCTTGCCTCAATGATCCGGATCACTTGCCGAGGGTTCGCCCGCGCACGCGGGCGGCGGGATGCTGCGCGCGAGCGGGCTCTCCTTCGGATTCACGTACAAGACGGTCAGTTTCACCGGTCGCGGGCCGCTGTTGCGGGCCAGGTGCGCGTGCCCGGGACCGCTCGGCTCCCGGAAGACCCGCCACGGCCGGATGGTGACCGGGGTGCAATCGGCCTTCGGATGATCGAGCGCACCGCCGGTGACCAGCACGAACAGGGGCCCGTCGTGGTAGTGCCACCCGGACTGCCCGCCGGGCGCGAGGACCGTCTGCCGCAGCACGAAATCCCAGCGCGCCACCCTGAATCGAAGCAGGATCCGGCTGGCCGTCCGGGTCGCCGGGGCCGGATTCGGCCGGTAGCCGTGGTGTGGATCGCGCGTGAGAAAGGCCACCTACGCATCATCGTCCAGGGCGGCCGGGCCACCGTGGCCGCCTGCCGGGTTGCGGCCGCGGATCGGGTAGTCCGAGGTCGCGGGCGAAGGCGGCGGCGTCCTCGGTGGTGGTGGTCTTCGGCCGGGTGCGCGCCCAGTCCAGGTAGCGGGCCCGGAAGTCGGGCCCGGCGGCCTGCGCCAGGCGCGGGAACCGCCGCGCCACCTCCTCGGCCCGCTTGTGCAGCAGGCCGTGCGTGGTGACGGCGAGATCGTCCGCGTCGAAACCGGGCGGCGGTTGCGCGCCGGCGACCAGCGCGCGCACCACGGCCGCCTGCTGCTCGGCGAGTGTCCCTGCCGTCCGGGCCGATTCGATGGTCATGCCGGGATCGCCTCCGGGCGCAGGGTGATGGGCGGGCGGCCGGAGGCGGTGGCGATGGCGTTCAGTTCGGCGGTGAGTTCGGCTGCGGGCGGGTAGTTTCCGTCGCGTTCCAGCATGAGGGGGACGGCGCGGTCGGCCGTGAACTCGGCGACCAGGGCCAGCACCTCGGCGGGGACGGGATGGACATGGGTGTCGATATAGCGGCCGCCGGACTCGTGGCCGCCCGCGATATGGCAGTAGGCCACCCGCTCGGCGGGCAGGCGCGACAGCTCGGTGAGCGGATCACGTGACGTATTGCGGGCATTGGCATAGACATTCGCGATGTCGAGCAGGAGATGGACGCCGGTGCGCTCGACGAGCTCCTGCAGGAATTCCGCCTCGGTGTACTCGGCGTGCGGCCATTCGAACAACGCCGCGATGTTCTCCACCGCCAGCGGCACATCCAACTGCCGGCTCGTACGAAAGATATTGCGCTCCAGGGCGTCCAGCGCCTCGCGGGTGCGCGGCACCGGCAGCAGGTGCCCGGCCTCCAGGCCGCCCGCGCGCACGAAGGCGATGTGCTCGCTCACCAGCGGCGAACCCAGGGCCCGAGCGCAGTCGGCGAGATGGGCGACCCGCCGGTCGTCCACCGCCTCCGCACCGCCCAGCGACAGCGAAATGCCGTGCGGCACCGCGGGAATGCCCCGGGCCACCAGCTCGGCCAGCTCCTCGGGCACATCGACACCGGGCCGGGACCCGCGACCGCGCCGGAGGAACGCGCCGCCTCGGCCGCCGGAATGCCTGGGCGCCAGCGTTTCCGCGATGACCTCGCAGAATCCGATGCCCTCCAGCGCCGCCACCAGACCGCAGATCTCGCGCCGCCAGCCGATGCCCAGCGACCCCTCGGGAAGCGGTGAACCGGTCATCCCCCGCAGCCTCCTCCGCAGCTGCTACTGCTACCGCAACTGCTACTGCTGCCGCAACTACTGCCGCTGCTGCAACTGCTACCGCTGCAGGTGCTTCCGCTGTCGCTGCCGCAGGAGCTGCCGTCACTACCGCCACCGCCACCACCTGCGACCACGCTGGCCGCCCCCGCGAGCGCCGGGTCGAGGGTCCACAACACCAGCCCGCCGTAGAGCGCGACGGCGAGCGCGGCACTGTCGGGTCCGTAGGCGGAATAGGCGGGCGAGTTGGCGGGCCGCAGGTGCCGGTTGCCGGCCTGGGCGGCGGCGAGGGCGTCCCGGCCGCGCTGGGTCAGGCGCGGCGGCCGGCCCACCGCGACGGTGAGGACCGCCAGCACGATCATGGCGAACACCAGGAAGCCGACCGCATGATGGGTGGCCGCGCCCGCGATCAGCCGGACAAGTCCGAGCACGAGCAATGCGAAGAGCGGAAACCGCGCTGTCCGCAAGGCTTTTCGCTGCTTCTCGCCGAACAGATAGCCGCGCTCGGTGAGGTCGCCGCGCATGGCCGTCGACACCCCGGCGGTTCCCACGAGCATGCCGGGCATGCGCGCCTGCCCGGATCTGTGCAGGTGCGCATGCAGCGCGCGGGAGATCGGATCCAGCTGCTGTTCCTCGGTGGCGGTCAGCGGCCGGACCGGCGTGCCGGTGGAGTCGATGATCTGATGGCCGCGCAATTGCGCCAGCCCGGCCAGCACCGGACGCCGGTCGTCGACCAGCATGGCGGTTTCGCTGGGGCGCAGCGGCCCGGCCGGCGGCCAGGCCGGGTCGATCGCGCGCATGACCGCCGCGCGCCGTGCGTAGCCGAACGCGATGGCCGAAAGGCCGGCGAGGACATAGAACAGGAGGAAGGCCGGGCCGGATATCCCCCACGTATCGGTTGCGGCCGCGGCCGCGTCGGTCCGAAGGACCATGGCGATTCCACCTCGGGAGTCGTCGTGACTGTCGATCACCACCAGTATCGCGGCAGCGCGGGTGCTGTGTTATCCCAAACAAGCATGGTGTTTAGCCTGTTTCGGTGCGATTTCTCAGCAAGTTCTACATAGACGGGTTCATCCTGTCGATCCTTGCGATGGTCGTCCTCGCCAGTATCTTTCCGGCTCGGGGCGAGGCGGCCGAGGTCGTGAGCTGGCTGACGAAGATCGCCATCGGTTTTCTGTTCCTGCTCTACGGCGCGCGCCTGGCTCCGCAGGAGGCGATCGCGGGCCTCAAACACTGGCGACTGCACCTGACCGTACTGGTCTGCACCTTCGTGCTCTTCCCCGTGATCGGTCTCGCCGCCCGGGTGCTGGTGCCGCACGTGCTGACCAGCGATCTCTACACCGGTGTGCTGTTCCTGTGCCTGGTGCCGTCCACGGTGCAGTCCTCGATCGCCTTCACCTCCATCGCCAAAGGCAATGTGGCGGGCGCGATCGTGAGCGCCACGGTGTCGAACCTGCTGGGCGTCTTCCTGACTCCCGCACTCGTGATCCTGCTGATGAACACCACCGGGCAGGCGAGCGTGGACCCGTCCGCGGTGGTGGACATCGTGCTGCAGCTACTGGTGCCGTTCTTCCTGGGCCAGCTGATCCGGCCGAAGGTCAAGGGTTTCCTGGCCCGCTACGCCGAGCCCACCAAGCTGGTGGATCGCGGGTCCATCCTGCTGGTGGTCTACAGCGCCTTCAGCGCGGGCATGGTCGAGGGCATCTGGCATGCCATGTCGCCGTGGCGGATTCTGCTGCTGGCCGTGGTGTGCTGCGCGATTCTGGCCATCGTGCTGGTGGCGACCGGATTCCTCGGCGAGGCGGTGCGATTCGATCGCGCCGACCGGATCGTGGTGGTGTTCTGCGGATCCAAGAAGAGCCTGGCCACCGGGCTGCCCATGGCGACGGTGCTGTTCGCGGGGCACTCGGTGGGCCTGGTCGTGTTGCCGCTCATGATGTTCCACCAGATTCAGCTGATCACGTGTGCCGCCCTTGCGCAGCGGTGGGCTCGTAGCGCGCCGTGAGCGAGAGCAGCCGGCTGTCCTCGCGCCGCAGCGAACGGGCGCCCGCCGAGGGCCGGGCGGCCAGCGCGTGCAGCACGGCCCGGTCCGAACCCGGATCGCCCACCGCGATGCGGGCGCTGCCGTCCGGGTAGCGCTTGGCCACGATCCCGGCGCGCGCCAGCGCGGGCGCGATATCGCGGCCGGGCAGGTACAGGAAGTTGGCGCTGCTGCGCGGCACCCGGATGCCGCCGCGCCGCAGTTCGGTGCGCAATAGTTCGCGCTCGGTGGTGATGCGCAGAATCCGTTCGCCCAGTTCGGCTGCCGCGGCATAGGACGCGCGCACCGCGGCGACCGCGAGGGTCGGCACCCCGAACGGCAGTTGCAGCCGATGCACCCGGTGCACCAGTTCCGCCGCACCGAACGCGTAGCCGATACGCAGCCCGGCCAGTCCGTAGGCCTTGGAGAAGGTGCGCAGCACCAGCACATTGGGGTGCCGGTCGACCAGCTCGACGGCGTCGAGAGAGTCGCTCGCGCCCAGGAATTCGACGTATGCCTCGTCCAATATCACCGGCACCCGGGACGGGACCGAACACAGGAACGCCTTCACTTCGCTGGCCGGGAGCACGGTTCCGGTCGGATTGTGCGGACGGCATACCGCGATCAGCCCGGTGCGCTCGTTCACCGCGCGGGCCATGGCCCACAGGTTCTGGCGGCCGTGGCCGTCCAGCGGCACCGGCACCGGCCGCAGCCCGGTCATGGTCGCCATGATCGGGTAGCCGTCGAAGGTCGGTGTGGCGTAGACGAATTCGGTTCTGGCGCGGGGGAGGGTCTGCATGATCTGCATGGCCACCCCGGTCGCGCCGGAACCGACCACCACCTGGTCGGCCGAGACGCCGAGGCGGTCGGCGATCAGCCGCGGCAGCCGCCGGGGCAGGAATTCCGGATACCGGTTCGCCTTGCCGAGGCAGTGGTCGAGCGCGGCGACCACCGAAGGCAGTGGCGGAAACGGGTTTTCGCTCAGGCTCAGGTCGTAGCGGATGGTGTCCGCGCCGTGCGGGTCGGCGGTGGCGGGATGGCCCGCCACCTCGGAGCCGCGCAATCCCGTCGGCCAGGACAACGGCGCCACGATCCGCGCCACGGGCCGCCTGTGCTCCCCCGTACCGGGGCGGGTCATCGGGCCGCGCCCCAGCGGACGGCCGCCGCCCCCGCGAAGTCCCCGGCGTGCGCGAACGCCGCCATCAGCACCACCGAGCCGTTGCGCAGCCGCCCGGCCCGGTTCTCGGCGTCCAGGGTCACGGGAATGCCCGCGGCGAACAGGTTTCCGCAGCTGTCGAAGGTGTCCGGATGCCGTTCGGGCGGCAATTCCATCGCCTCGTTCCAGTTGCGCAGGAACAGCCGGTTGGGCTGGTTGGTGACGAAGGTGTCGATATCGCGGGACTTCACCCCGATGCGCCGGCACACCGCGTGCGCCACCTCGGGCACCAGCCGGTTGCCGCGCGTCATCACCTTGGCCACCTTGGATTCGGTGAAGGTGACGCAGCCCTGGCCCTCGCCGGGCTCCCAGTACTTGCGTTCGCCGTTGGTGCTGAACTCCATGTCGCCCGCGAACTCCGGATAGGTGCGGCACTCGATATCGAGGATCGGCGCGGAGCTGTTCTTCACGAGCAGCCCGACCCCGCACCCGTCTCCGGGGACGGGGGCCTGCGCGAGCCCGCGGATATCGGGCTGGGTGAACACCGGGCCCGCGCAGTTCTGGGTGCATGCGATGAGCGCGGTGCGCGCGTCGGTCGTCTGCAGGATCATGCGGGCCATCCACATCATGTGGACGAAGGCCGCGCACCCGCCGTTGTGGATGTCGAACACCCAGCGCGGCTTCATATTCAGCCGGCGCGCCACCTCCGGCCCGGCGCCCAGCACCGGATTGTCGGGCAGCTGGGTGTGGGTGAGCAGGATGTCGACATTCGAGATCTCCTGTGCCCCATGGCGTTCGATCAGGGGTGCGACGGCTCGCTCCACCATGTCCACGGCGGTCTCGTCGCGGCCGATGTGATGGCGGCGCCTGGGGGCCCGGAACATGACGTTCCTGGCCATCCGGTCCGAGCGGGAGAACTGGGTGAAGTACTCGGTGCCGACCGGGTCACCGGGCAGGTAACCGGCGACATCGACCAGGCTGACGGGCGGCGCCGTCCGGAGGGCGGGGTCGGTGAAGTCCATGGCGCTCAGCTCACTTCTCTTCCGAGGGATTCAGCATCCAGTCGGGCTTGATGGGCAGCCCGTGCGAGGCGCGGTATTCCGCGATGGCCTTGAGGTTGTCGAGCTCCAATTGGTGCCCGGCGGAGAACATCTCCCAGAAATCGCCCACCCACACCTTGCGTTTGTCCGGCGCGGTGTCCTGGTAAGGGTTCCTGTCATAGAACGGGTGGTGGCAGTTCGTCCACAGCACCACCGAACCGGGCTTGTCGAACACCACCTGGGCGTCGACCACCCGCATCAGGTAGACCATCCACAGGTGGTCGCTCTGGTCCCAGGCGCAGTGATAGTCCACCGTCATGGCGTCCGGATTGGCGACGGTGCGGGTGTAGATCTTGGTGCTGTCGCCCAGCCGATCGTGCGACACCCACAGCCCGGGCTCCTCGGTCTCGGTGAATCCGCGCAGGCTGTAGGTCCATTCCTCCAGGCACCGGGTGTCGGCGAGGTACTCGTACAGCTCCCGCGGCGGGGCCGCGATGAACCCCTGGACCGGGCAGAAGTCGCCGAAGATCTGGTCGTGCGGATACACCGATCGCAGCATGTCCAGGATGATCGGGGTGGTGGCCTCGCGATCGGAATTCTCGATGCGCAGCAGGCCGGGCAGGACGGCTTCCGGAATGTCACTGAGGGCGGGCAGGGCGCTGGTGGTCACGGGTTACCTCCCGGGTGGCGTCAGGAACGGTGTGAACGGCGGTATTTCGTCGGGATCGCAGTCGATCGCGACGAACGACGGTCCCGGGCGGTCGGCGCAGTGCCGCAGTGCCGCGGCGAGCTCGGCCCGGTTCTCCGGTGCGTGGGTGCACAGATCCGGGAACATGGCGGCCATCCCCGCGCCCGGATACGCGGGACGAAACCTGTTGAAGCTGTAGCGATCCCCGTAGTACAGCTGCTCGCGCGTGACGCACATGGCGTGCGCGTTGTTGTTGAGGACGATGAAGGTGATCGGCAGCCGGTGTTCGACCGCGGTGTGAATCTCCATGCCGTGCATGAAGAACGCTCCGTCGCCCGCGATCACGTAGGTGCGCCGCTGCCCGCCGTCCGGGTGGCGGCGCCGGGCGAAGGCCGAGCCGATCCCGGCCCCGAAGGCATAGCCCATGCCGCCCATGCCGAGTGCCACCGTGAAGCGCCCGTGCCGCGGCAGCCGCAGGTGGTGCACCACGGCCGCACCGGTATTGCCGGCGTCGGCGAAGACGTCCGAACCGGCGGGCAGCGCGTCGTTGATGGTGTCCACCACCTCGCGATAGCGCAGCCCGGGACCGTCGGAGGGTGGCACGGGCAGCGGGGTCAGGGTGGGCTCGCCGGACGGGTGCGGGCGCAGCGGGGTGATCCGCGCCCCGGTTTCGCCGCCGCCGGAATCCAATTCGCCGATCAGCTCGGCGAGGGTCTCGGCCAGGTCGTCGCTGTGCGCGTGCCCGGCGGGCAGGAACGGCGGCAGCGCGCCGATGCTGGCCAGCGGCACCGCCGCGAGCGCGTCCTCCATCCCGGCCCGGGCGGTGACCGGCATGCGGGTCCCGATCAGCAGGCACAGCTCCGCGCCGCGCAGGGCGTCGAGCAGCTCGGGATTGCCCATGCTGCCCGCGACGCCGCAGCAGCCGGGGTCCGCGTGGTGGTAGACGTCCTTGGCGTCGGGCGCGACCCCGACGGCGGCGTCCACGGCGGCGGCGAGGGCGGCCAGCTCGCCGCGGGCGTCGTCGCGGGCCACCTGGTCCCCGGCGATGATCACGATCTTGCCGGCCGCCCGGGCGCCGCGCACGGTGTGCAGCACCCGCCACAGGTTCTCGATGTCGCGGCGGTAGGGGCGCGCGGGCGGCACGAAATCCGGGGCGACCAGGTCCGCCTGCTGAATGTCCTTGGGCAGCAACAGCACCGCGGGCCCGCCCCGGCGGGCAGCGGAGACCGCGCGGGCGAGGTGAGCGGGCAGGTCGGCGGGGGCCTCGACGCGGGCACAGTAGTGCGAGATCGGCGTGTAGAGCGCGACCGCGTCGAAGGCGCCGGCCTGCCCGCTCGTGTCCTGGAAGGCGCCCTTGCCCTCCAGGACGGTCGGGGGCTGCCCGATCAGCGCGAGCACCGGCACCCGGGAGGCGAACGATTCGGCCAGCCCGGCGACGAGGTTCACGGCGCCGCCGCCGGAGGTCGCGCACACGACACCGAGGCCGGAGGTCGAACGCGCGTACCCGTCGGCCATGGTGGCCGCACCGAACTCGTGCTTGGCCACCACGGCGGTGATCAGATCCCGACGATCGAAAGCCGCGTCGTAGAGGTCTTCGATGTTCGCGCCGTCGACGCCGAACAGGTGCCGTACCCCCAGCGCCGATACCGCCCTGACCAGCTGGTCAGCGACCCGTGTGCCGCTATGCATGGGCGCGTCCTTTCCGGCGGCAGCCACCGGTGCCCGAGTGCCTTCAACCGGGATACGGATGCGCGTCGTCAGCGGTTCAATCACCGCGTTTCGCGACAGGTCTTGCCGTGTATGTATACGTCTACGTATAGTTGGTGCATGCCGAACAAGACGATTTACGTATCCGATGATGACCTGAAGCTGTTTCAGCGAGCGCAGGAGCTGGTGGGGGGCAATCTGTCGGGCGCGATCGTGACGGCACTGCGGCGCTTCATCGAGCTCGAGGAGGGCCGGCAACAGGGCTACGACGAGGTGGTCCTGAAGGTGGGCAAGGACGGCACCCGGCAGGTTCGGTTCTCCGGCGCCCTGCTCACCCACTGGCACCAGATGGCCAACGAGCGCATCGAGGACATCCGGGTGTACCGCACCCGCAAAGGCGCGTATGCGGTGCACAGCCACTTCTCCAGCTGGTCGGAGTTTCCGACCGACACCAATTGGCGCCAGTGGCGTCGCTTCCTCGGTCTGGGCGAACAGGATTGGGGCGATTTCACCCTCGAGGTCTACGACACCATCCAGGATCTGGAGGGCAAGATTCCCGATCGCCTCTACGCCCGCGTCGTGGACGCCACCGAGCACTCGCAGGTCGAGGACCTCGATATCTGATCGAAAAACCCTGTAGCACAACTGAATAACCGACCCGGACAACTTTGATCGCAAGCCTCGGCGGTCACGGCCTGGATGACGTATGCATTCATGCCTATTTATTGATGAGAGGGGAGACATGTACAACGACCCTGCACCGGCAGCCATCGCGGTCACCGGCCTCTGCAAATCCTTCGGTGAGCACATCGTGCTCGACCGCATCGACTTCGCCGTCCCGGAGGGCAGCGTCTTCTCGCTGCTCGGCCCCAATGGCGCGGGCAAGACCACCACGGTCGAGATCCTGTCCACCCTGAAACGCGCCGATGGCGGCGCGATCAGTGTCGGCGGTTTCGATCCCGCCACCCAGCCCGACGGCGTGCGCTCGATCATCGGGGTCACCGGCCAGTTCTCGGCCGTGGACGAACTGCTCACCGGCCGCGAGAACCTCATACTCATGGGCGACCTGCACCACCTGCCGCGCACCGAAAGCCGCAGGCTGGCAGCGGAACTGCTGGAAATCTTCGATCTGGAGGAGGCCGCCGACAAGATCGCCTCGAGCTATTCCGGCGGCATGACCCGCCGCCTGGACCTGGCCATGACCCTGGTCGGCGATCCGCGCATCATCTTCCTCGACGAGCCCACCGTGGGCCTGGATCCGCGCAGCCGCCGCGGCATGTGGGACATCATCCGCGACCTCACCGCGCGGGGCGTCACCATCTTCCTCACCACCCAGTACCTGGAAGAGGCCGACCAGCTGGCCGACCGCATCGCCGTGCTGCACCAGGGGCAACTGGTCGCCCAGGGCACCGCCGATCAGCTCAAGCGCATGGTGCCCGGCGGCTACATCCGCCTGGACTTCGGCGACCGGGCCGAATTCGAATCCGCCGCACGGCTTTTCGGTGATGCCGCGCAGGTCAACGGTGACCTCACGCTGGCCATTCCGAGCGACGGCGCGGTGCGCTCGGTCCGCGAGGTGATCGACCGCCTCGACGCGGCCCGGGTGGAACCCGCGGGCCTGTCCGTGCACACCCCCGACCTCGACGACGTCTTCCTGGCCCTCACCGGCGGCCACGCTCCCGAGAAGGAGACCTCCAAATGAAGATTGCATCGCGTAGCGATTCCAACAGGGGCGGCGGTGGGGTGACGGGCGGGCCGACTCTGACCACGTCGTTCGCCGACTCGAAGACCATGCTGCGCCGGAACCTGGTGCACGCCAAGCGGTATCCGGGCATGACCTTCTCCCTGATCATCATGCCGGTGTTCCTGCTGCTGCTTTTCAACTACGTGTTCGGCGGTGCGCTGAAGTCGGCCACCGGCGGCCGGTACATCGACTACCTGACGCCCGGCATGATGCTCATCATCCCGGCGTACATGGTCGCTGGCGTCGCGGTCGGCATGGCCACCGATATGACCAAGGGCATCATCAATCGCTTTCGCACCATGCACTTCTCGCACGCCTCGGTGCTCACCGGGCAGGTGGTCGGCACCCTGATCCAGGGCATGCTGGGCGTGGTCGCCATGACGCTGATGGCCGTGGCCATCGGCTTCCGGCCGCATGCCGGCGTGGTGGAATGGCTGGCGGCCCTCGGACTCATCGGCCTGACCGTCTTCGCGCTGAACTGGCTCGGCGTCGGCTTCGGCCTGATCGCCCAGACCCCGGAGAGCGCGTCCAATATGCCCATGCCGATTCTGTTCCTGCCCTTCCTGGGCAGCGGCCTGGTGCCGACCGACACCATGCCGGCCGGGGTGAAGCAGTTCGCCGAGTATCAGCCCTTCACCCCGATCACCGAGACCCTGCGCGGGCTGCTCATGGGCGGGCCGATCGGGCACAACGGCATCCTGGCCATCGGCTGGTGCGTGGTGATCGGCGGGTTCGGATACTTCTGGTCCACCACGACTTTCCGGCGCAAGACCCGGTAGTCACGGTGCCGGACGGCGCGCTCCCCCGCGGGGCGCGCCGTTCGCGCATGGTCAGATGCCCGCTGCCAGCAGGATTTTCCCGGATCCGTTGCGAATCTCGACCGTCTTCAACTGTTCCGGCGACACCGAGGTGGTGCCGTCCGGAGTCAGCGTCTGGCCCGGCTTGACCGTCCACTCGGCGAGCTTGGACTGCACGCCGTCGTTGCGGGTCACCCACAGCGACAGCGTCCACACGTACTCCTCGTCCGAGGGCGGGTACTGGCACCACATGTCCACCCGGGTCTGGCCGTTGATCGACATCACCTTGAAGGTGGCCAGGATCGGGGTGTCGGTCTGCGGCTTCAGCGGACCCTGCGCCACCACCTGCTGCACGAAGGACGGGCCCTCGTGGTGGGCCACGGTAGCGGTCACCGGAATCGCGATGGTCACCGCGGCGGCCGCCGCCGCCACTGCTCCGCCGATCGCTTCCCATCGCCCCCGGCGCCGCCGTTTGGCGGTCCGCGCCGCCAGGGCCGGCAGCAACCGCTCGGGCGGCGGCGGCACGGTGGAGGGCGGATCGTCCTGCGCCGCAATCGACAACGCGGTCTCGGCATCCACCATGGCCAGCAGGCCGGGTAGACCGGCCAGTTTCGACACGGCCGCGCGGCAGGACTCACATCGGGTCAGATGCTCCTCGTACTCGCGGCGGTCGTCCCGGGCGAGAGCGCCGAGCACATACGCGCCGTCCCAGGTGGTGTAGCCATTGCACAGTTCACGGCCCTCGGTCATCTCGTCACCCCCATTTCCTGCAACACCAATCGCAATGCCCGCATGCCGTAGTGCATCCGGGACTTGACCGTGCCCTCCGGGATCTCCAGTTCCTCCGCGATCTGATGCGTGGACAGGCCCCGGTAGTAGGCACGGACGATTACGTCACGGTGATCGATGCTCAGCCGCGCCAGCGCATCCGCTACCAGCCACCCGTCCAGCGCCCGATCCGTCTTGTCCGGTTCGGGTACCTCCGGCGGGCGATCGGTGCGGAATTCGCGGCGGCTGCGCGCGCTGCGATGCTCGTCCACGGCCAGATTACGGGCGACCGTGAACAGCCAGGCCCGCGCCGAACTGGTGGACTGGTCCAGCACATTGGGCCGCTGCCAGGCGCGCAGCAGGGTCTCCTGCACGATGTCCTCGGCCCGGCCCGGATCTCCGACCAATCCGTAGGTGTACCGCCACAGCGCTGCCGCGTGCTCGTCGTACAGCGCGCGGAGCAGGGCCGCCTGGTCCTCCGGCATCGCGCTAACCCGCCTCTCCGCGCCTTTTGCCGACAGCCGGGTGTCGAACCGGTCGCGGACCGGACCGGTGGTATGGAGCTGGTCGAGTTCTGGGCGTACCCGATGAGTTACCCATATGTCACCAGTTCAGTTGTCACGTTCCGGAGGGCGTCTATACCCATACCGGATTCACGATCCTAGTTGCGTTCCAGTTCGATCGGGTGCGTGGCAAGCAGGGACAGCGGCAGTGGCTGGCGGCGCAGGACATGGGCCCAGAGGTCGACGCGGCCCGCCAGCGGGTCGGAGGGCAGGGCGGACAGGACGATCCAGTCGCCGCGATCCAGTTCGCCTTCCAGCTGCCCGAAGGTCCAGCCGGCGTAGCCCGCGAAGACCCGGATGCCCTCCACCAGACCCTCGATGCGGTCCGGATCGGAATCCAGGTCCACCAGGGCCACCCGGCCGTCCACCCGGCGCACGCCGGACAGCCCGGCGATGGACGCACCCACCTTGACGGTGGCCAGGCACAGCGCCGCATCGCGTTTCACCGGGCCCCCGATGTAGAGCGCACGCGGGCCGGCCGCCAGCTCCGCCCAGTTGGGGAGCACATCGTGCAGGGCGGTGTCACTGGGCTTGTTGAGGACCACGCCCCAGGTGCCGCCGTCATTGTGTTCGAGGATGTAGACCACAGACCGCCGGAACGACGGCTCGGTCAGATCGGTCGCGGACACCAGCAGGGTCCCTGGTCGAACCACCTGGTCCTCATGCCGGAATTCGCGTCGAGAACGGTCACCGTGTTCCTCTGCGCGTGCCACTCAGTCATCATCGCACTGAGACAGACCGATTGCGTTGCATAATTTGCCGCTTACTCATTTGTGCCGCTGTGAGCCGCGAAAAACATGTCCGGCATACCTTGCGGTTCGTAGCTAGGGTGGGCGCTATGGAACGCCCCGAAGTCGTCCTCGAGAACAGCGACGCGGTCTATGACTTCTATCGTGACCACCAGCAGAACCTGCTGAAGGCGCGGGCGGCCTACTGGCTGCTGGGTCGTCGCTATCATCCCCGGGTGACCTACGCGGCCGGGGCGCGGGACCGGCTGCGGGAGTTCGTCTCCCAGCGGCGACCGCTGCTCATCGCTGTGAACCACCTCTCCCAGCTGGATCCGTACACCGTCGCCGCCGCGGCCTGGCGCAGCGTGCTGCGGCCGGTCATCGGGCACACCCGGGTGCTGGCCAAGGACGAGCTGTTCACCGAGACCAAGCTGCGCGAGCGCATCGACATGATGGGCGGCATCCCGGTCTTCCGAGGCAAGGATCACGGCCTGCGCGCGGTGAACGCGGCCGGGCAGCGCATGATCGACATCTGCGCCGAGCGCATGGCGCGCGGTGACGGGGTGGCGGTGTTCCCGGAGGGCACCTGCAACGACGTGGACCCCAGCCAGGTGCAGACGGTCGGAACCGGCATCGGGCACATCGCCTTCCGGGCCAGGAAGCTCGGGGCGGAACCCGTGCTGGTGAGCCTGGGGCTGAGCTACGGCCCGCGGCTGGATCCCAGGGTGGAACCCACCAAGGAGGAGGCCCGCTCGGCCAGCTTCTATTTCGGCATGCCGGTGGCGGAGCTGCCCACCAAACCCGCCGAGATCACGCGGGTGGTGCGCGAAGAACTGCAGAACGCGCTGGACGGTGCAGTGAAGGCGTACTGACCGGCGGTGCCGTCGAGTAATACCGACCGGCGGTCACTGCTGGGGCAGGCCGAGCCTTTCCCGCGACCACTGCGGCACCAAAGCCAGGTACTCGGGCCGGGATTCGACGAAGTGGTGCACCATCGGGCACAGCGGCAGGATCCCGAACCCGTCGTCGCGGGTCTGGTCCAGCGCGCCCTGCACGATCTTGCGCCCGTACCCCAGGCCCTCGAACTGCGGGTAGACCTCGGTGTGCACGAAGGCCCGCTCGTTGGCGGTGTCCTGATAGGCCGCGACCCCGGCGAGGTATCCGTCGACGTACAACTCGAACCGATCCAGTGTGGCGTTCTTGCGGACCTCGACCGACTCACTCGACATGGGTGCGACGTTAGTTCTCTCGTGACGGCTATTCATCCCTTTGGCCGAACGGTGGCGTCCAGCGTGTCGCTTCCCACATCGGAGATCAAAATGTAGGGATGACGAACCCACCCCCGCGCCGGGTGCTGCTGGCCCCGGACAAGTTCAAGGGCTCCCTGAGCGCCACCCAGGTGGCGGACGCGCTGGCCGTGGGGATCACCCGCGCCGCCCCCGGCGCCGCGGTGCGCCGGACACCCGTCGCCGACGGCGGGGACGGAACGGTCGACGCCTTCGTGGCGGCGGGCTGGGAACGGGTGGAGGTCGAGAGTTACGGGCCGACGCTCGCGCCGGTGACCACCTCGTACGCGGTCCGGGGGCGGGTGGCCGTGGTGGAGCTGGCGGCGGTCAGCGGCCTCGCGAAACTCCCCGGCGGACAGCCCGATCCGCTGCACGCCAGTACCTACGGGGTGGGCGACGTGATCGGGGACGCGCTCGATCGGGGAGCGCGCGACATCGTGCTCGGGCTGGGCGGGAGCGCGTCGACCGACGGTGGGGCGGGCCTGCTGCAGGCGCTCGGACTGCGCATCCTCGACGCCGATGGGAACGAATTGCCCTGCGGCGGAGCGGCACTCGCGCGCGCGGTGCGGGTGGATCGCGACGATCTGCACCCCGGGCTGGCCGATGCGACGGTGACGCTGGCCAGCGATGTGGACAATCCGCTGCTCGGCGCGGACGGCGCGGCCGCGATCTACGCGCCGCAGAAGGGCGCGGATCCCGGGCAGGTCGCCACTCTCGAAGCGGCACTGAAGAATTGGGCCGCCGTGCTGGGCCCGGAATGGGCCGACGAACCGGGTGCGGGCGCGGCGGGCGGCACCGGTTTCGGGGCGCTGGCGGCGCTGGGCGCGCGGATGCGCTCGGGCATCGAGCTCGTTCTCGACCTGATCGATTTCCGGGCCCGGCTGGCGGACGCGGATCTGGTCGTCACCGGGGAAGGTTCGCTGGACACCCAGAGCCTGTCCGGCAAGGCTCCGATCGGGGTCTGTCGCGCGGCGCTGGCGGCGGGCGTCCCGGTGGTCGCGGTGGCGGGCCGGGTGCTGCTCACCGCGGAGCAGGTGCGAGAGGCCGGATTCGCCACCGCCTACGCGTTGTCCGAGCTGGAGCCCGATCCGGCCCGCAGCATGGCGAACGCCGCCGCCCTGCTGGAACGGATCGGAGAGCGGATCGCGGGGTCCTAGCCGGCCGGGGTGAGCGTGCGGCCGGGAATCCGGTTCCGATTGCGATCGCCCCACTCCTCCAGCGGCCGCAGCGCCGCGCTGAGTTCCCAGCCCAGCTCGGTGAGCGAATACTCCACGCGCGGAGGCACTTCCGGGTGGATCTCGCGGTGCACGATGCCGGTGGCCTCGAGCTGCCGCAGGTTCTCCGCGAGCACCTTCTCGCTGACACCGGTCAGCAGCCGCCGGATCTGCCCGAACCGCTGCGGTCCCTCGGCCAGCACCCACATCAGGTGCATCTTCCATTTGCCGCCGACCGCCTCGATGGCCACGGACATGCCGCACACCTCGTGATCCGCGTCACCGCCGGAACTCATCGCGCCCTCCTGACCAGATTTCGAACCTCGAGGTAAGCAACCCCACGCGCAGGTGCGGTCTTCCCGAGGCTACCGATCCCGGCCACCATCGATTCCGGCGCGCCACTCCCGAACAGCCGAAATCGAAGGGGATACACCATGTCTGATCTGCGTCGATCGGTCACCGTCATCGGTCTGGGCCCGATGGGGCGGGCCATGGTCGCAGCGTTTCTGAAGGCCGGAGTCGAGGTCACGGTCTGGAACCGCAGTCCGGAGAAGGCCGATGCCATGGTCGAGCTCGGGGCCCGGCGGGCCGCGACGGTCGCGGAGGCGCTCGATGCCAACGAGATGGCCGTGCTCAGCCTCACCCACTACGCCGCCATGTACGACGTGCTGGGTCCGGCCGCGGATCACCTGCGCGGCAAGGTGATCGCCAATCTCTCCTCGGATTCGCCCGAGCAGGCCCGCCGGGGAGCGGCGTGGTTGCGGCAGCGCGGCGCCGAATTCCTTTCCGGCGGCGTGATGTCGGCGGGCGACAATATCGAGCACCCGGCGTCCTACATCTTCTACAGCGGCCCGCGTGCGGTCTTCGACGCGCACGCCGAACTGCTGCGCCCGCTGAGCCCGCAGGAGTACCTGGGCCCGGATGACGGTCTGGCGCAGGTCTTCTACCAGGGCCTGCTCACCATCTTCCATCCCTGGCTGCTGGCCTTCGACCAGGCCACAGCCATGATCGCGCACTCCGGCCACGACATCGCGCAGTTCGTGCCGTTCGCGGTGCGCTCCAACGCCGCCTTCCCGTACTTCATGGAGCAGTTCTCGGTGGAGAACCAGAACGGCGGCTGGGCCGACGTGGCCGGACTGCGCATGATGGACGCGGGCGCGCAGCACATCATCGACGCCAGTGCGGAGGTCGGCGTCGACGCCACCCTCTCGCACACGGCGCAGGCGTTCTGGCGCCGGGCCGTCGCCGCCAGCGCGGCGGCGGGCCGGGCGGTGTCGACCTTCGAACTCATGGGCGCGGCCTCCGAGAACGCCTGAGCCGCAAGGGAATCAGGCGGTCTCGGAGCCGATGCGAGGGAAGGGCGCGGTGGAGAAGATGATCTCCACCGGCACCTCGAAGTACTGCGCGAGCCGCAGCGCCAGGTGCAGGCTCGGGCTGTATTCGCCGCGTTCCAGATAGCCGACGGTCTGATAGTGCACGCCCAGCGCCTCGGCCAGCTGCCGGCGCGAGATGCCGCGCTCGGCGCGCAGCATCGCGATCCGGTTGTAGATGACCTCGCTAGTAGGCACGCGCCATGGCCCTCTCGCGACGAGCCGCCACCGCGGCCCCGGATTCGCGACGGGCCATGCGGCGCAACACGATCGGCGCGATCAGGATGCCCCCCACCGCCCAGGCGCCCAGCACGGCCACAGTTTCCGGGTGCCGCCACGAGTGCGTCAGCTCCACCATGGCCGCGCCGTCGGGCAGCATGGCCGAACGCATGCCCAGGCCCATCCAGTAGATGGGGAACGCCTGGGCAATGGCCTGCAGCCAGCCCGGCAGGCCGGTGAGGGGATAGAAGATTCCGGAGATCGCCACCAGACCCATGATGGGGAACGAGATGAAGCCGATGCTGCGCGGGCTGTCGAACGCCGAGCCCACGATCGCGCCCAGCGGCAGACAGGCCAGCAGGCCGAGCGCCAGAATGCCGATCAGCGTGGCCCAGGCGCCGACGCTGTCCAGGCTCACCCCGCCGATGGTGAGCAGCCCGAACCCGAGGATCAGCGCCACCTGGACCACGGTGACGCCGGAGACCGCGACGATCTTGCCGATCAGGTAGCCCAGCATGCCGTTGGGGGTCGCCTTGGCGCGCAGCAGGGTTCCGTCCTCGCGATCCATGGCCAGGCCCTGGGCCACGCCGAACATGCCGGTGAACGCCACCAGCATGCCGAGCACGCTGGGCAGCGCCAGCGCGCCGAGGCCGACGCCGCTGTCCTGGAAGTCGCCGTGGCGCATGAAGAACACCGCGATCATGGTGGCCACGGGCCAGAAGAACTGCGAGAAGATGTCCATCCCATTGGTGAGGGTCTGGATCAGCTCGATGCGGCCGCGCCGGAAACCGGCCCGCACCGCGACGGTCGTCGGATTCATCGGACCTCCTCCAGGCTGCGCAGTTCGGTGTCGCCCTGGCCGGATTCGAAGCGCTGCACCAGGGTCATGTAGGTGTCCTCGAGCGAGGCGCGCCGTACCTCCAGCTCCTCGACGGACTCGCCGAACTGCTGGAACAGCCCGTAAACGAATTTGGTGGACTCGGTGGTGGTGTGTACGAAGCGCTGCCCGTCCCGGGTCCATTTCACCTCGGCCTCACCGGCGATGCGCCGGGAGAGCTGATCGGCCGACCCGTCGGCGATGATGCGCCCGCCGGCCAGGATGAGGATGCGGTCGGCCAGCTTCTCCGCCTCGTCCAGGTCGTGGGTGGTGAGCAGGATGGTGGTGTGGTCGTCGTCGGCGAGCCGGTGCACCAGGTCGTGGAATTCGCGGCGGGCCTGCGGATCGAAACCCGCGGTCGGCTCGTCCAGGAACAGCAGTTCCGGACGGCCGACAATGCCGATGGCCACGTCCAGGCGGCGGCGCTGGCCGCCGGAGAGGGTCATCACCTTGGCGTCCGCGTGCTCGGTGAGGCCCACCGCGGCGATGAGTTCGTCTGTGTTCCAAGGCCGTTGGATATCGGCCGTGGCGTAGGGCGCGTAGAACATGCCCAGGTAGTCCAGCAGTTCCCGCACCCGCCACTTGCCGTGATCGCGCCAGGACTGCAGCACCACGCCCAGCCGGGCCCGCCAGGCCTCGTCGCCGTGCGCCGGGTCCGCGCCGAGCACCTCGACCCGGCCCGCCGACCGCATGCGGAAGCCCTCCAGGATCTCGATGGTGGTGGTCTTGCCCGCGCCGTTCGGGCCGAGCAGCGTCAGCACCTCGCCGCGGTGGGCCTGGAAGCTGACGTCCTGCAGGACATCGCGGGTGCCGTAGCGCATCCGCAGGTTCTCGACGTCGAGTACGACGCCCTCACCGACCGACATGTCACCCCTCCGTAGTAGAAGCCGGATCAGATGTAGCATATCTACTACATTTTGCAGGGGACAAGCTATTTATCGTGCACGAAGAAGGGCCCGGCTCGCAGCGAGCCGGGCCCTCTTTCGCGACGCGACAACTGATTTCGTGAGATGCGGGTAACTCGCCGTGTACGTCCAGACTCGGTTCGGCTCCCAACCGCCGGCGCGCGCGCTCAACGGTGAACGGCTCTCGGCCGTGCGCTGACGTTACGGAGAGACGGGGGAGCGGCGGATCAAGAATTCGATCGCCGCGGCATAACCCTGGATGCCCATCCCCGCGATCACCGCGGTGGCGATGGGGGAGATGTAGGAGTGATGCCGGAACTCCTCGCGGGCATGCACATTGCTGATGTGCACCTCCACGATCGGCACCTCCGGAATCACCAGCGCGTCGCGCAGCGCCACCGAGGTGTGGGTGAACCCGCCCGGATTGATGACGATGCCCGCCTCGACCCCGCGCGCGGCGTGGATCCGGTCGATCAGCGCGCCTTCGTGATTGGACTGGAACGCCACGATCTCCCGGTCGAACCGCGCCGCGGTCTTGCGGCACAGTTCGACCACGTCGTCGAGGGTGTCGGCCCCGTACACCTCGGGCTGGCGGGTGCCGAGCATGTTCAGGTTCGGGCCGTTGAGCACCAGGATCGGACCGGAAGCAGCCATGCGCCCACTGTATTAGAGGCCGCTCGGTCCCTCCGTGCGCAGGTCGTCGACTTTGCGCATGGCCGTGCGCAATTCCGCGAGCCACTCCTCGGCGTGCTTGCCGGCCAGCTTGACCGTCCAGGCCAGCGCGTCGGAGCGGGAGCGGGCCACGCCGGCGTCGACGAGGGTGTCGAGGACCTTGCGCTCGGGCTGGCGCAACCGGGTCATGACCGGAACGGCCAGGTGGGTGAACATGATTCGCTCGCCGTCCACCAGCACGCCCCAGGCGACATTGCGGCCGTAGCGAGCCTGGGCCTCCTGGGCGATCTGCATGCGGGCGGGGCGGGTGGTCTCCCGGAAGCGGGCGATGATGCCCTCTCGGGTGGCCTGCGGGACGGCGGCCGGTGCCGCGTCCTCGGCGGGAGCGTCGTCGCCCCGGGCGGGTTCGGCTGGGGGAAGGGGGAGTTCGCCGAGGACGACGATTTCGTCGCGATCGATTTCGAGGGTTGCTGGACCGGCGAACCAGTCGGCTGGCAATCTTCCAGCGAACCAGGCGGGAGCGTCCGAGGCGTCGGGAAGGTCGGCCTGCTGCCAGCCGCCGGTGCGCCCGAAACCGTGTCCACGATGTCCGTGTCTCATGATGGTCACACTCACTTACTGCAGAGAGTTGTAATGCTGATTACAACGTTACGTCGTTTCAGTGAGAGTGGGTTCTGCTCTGGGAGAACGATCTTCGGCGGCTTCGCCAGGGCCGGCCCGCAACGCCGTCACCAGTGAGAACCGAACGGTCCGCCGAGTCTCGAATACGCCAGGGATGTAACCGACCGGTGATCATGTAAGTGGTCACTGCTGACCGATTTCGGCACTATGGTGGTGCTCGATGCAAGTGCGCCTGGTGGGATGGTGAAGCCGCGGGCGTTCGCCGCGCGGTACCGTGGACCTGTTGCTGATGTGGCCAGAGTGAAGAGTGGGCGATATGGATGTGTGGGGATCCCGCCGCTTCCGGGTACGGGGTGCGATCGCACTCGCGGGTGTGGCAGCCGTCGCGATCGCGATGGGGTCATGTGGTTTTCGGGAGCGGTCGACGGGTGCGGAGGCGGTGGTCGAACAGTTCACCACGCTGATCGACAAGAAGGACTATGACGGGGCATCGCGGCTGACCTCCTACCCGGCGGGCGCTTCGGCAACGCTGAAGCAAGTCTTCGAGGGACTCGATCCGGGCAAGCCCGACTACCACGTGACCCAGTTCACCGGACTGAACGGTACGACCGGACTCTTCTCCATGACCGGCGCCTGGAACTTCGGCGACAAGCGGGACTGGAAATACGACCTGCAGGGCACCGTGCGCAAACTCAGTGTGGGCTGGCGTATCTCGTGGGATCCGGCCATGGTCATGCCGCAGCTCGACGCCAAGCGCAGCGCCAAGCTGGTGCGCACCTTCGCCACTCCCTCACCGCGGGTGAACGACATCGTCGGCCAGCCGCTCATGACCGAGCAGACCATCAATGTGGTCCAGCTGGATCCGGCCAAGATCATCGATCCGGTCGCCTCCACCAACGCGCTGGCCGCCGCCATCGCGCCGGTCGCGCCGCTCATCGACGGACCGTCGCTGATGCAGCAGCTTGCGGCCTCCCAGGGCAAACCTTTCACCGCGGTCAACCTGCGCGACGGCGACTTCGCCATCCTCGAGCCGCGCATGGCCCCGATCCCGGGTGTGGTGCTGCTGAAGCAGCCCAAGCTCATCTCCGCGGACCGCCGGGTCTGGTCGCCCATGCTCGACGCGCTCACCAAGGTGTGGCTGGACGATCGCGACGCACACTCCGGCTGGGGCGTGCAATTGTTCGAGCCCGACGGCAGTTTCGTCACCCAGCTGGCCGGCGAACAGGGCCCGCCCGGACCCGACATTCCGGCGACCATGGACCAGCGCCTGCAGCGCGCCGCCGAGGACGCCGCGGTGAGCACCGGCTCGCCCACCTCCATCGTGGCCATCCAGCCCTCCAGCGGGGCCCTGGTCGCGGTGGCGCAGAACAGTCAGGCCAGCGAGCACGGCAATATCGCCTTCACCGGGCAGTACCCGGTCGGCGGCATGATCGAGCTGTTCAAGAACGTCGCCGCGGTGACCAAACACAAAGCGCCGCAGGATGTCTCGGTCGGCGACGCGGCGGATGCGGCCAGCCTGCTCGGCATCGGCATCGACTTCAAGGTGCCCGGTCTCGACGAGACCACCGGCCGGCTGCCCACCGGCAAGAACGCCGCCGAGAACGTGGGCCGCGGCAATGCCGCCGACTCGCTGCTGGCCAGCCCGTGGGGCATGGCCATCGCGGCGGCAGCCATCGCCAAGGGCCAGGTGCCCAAGCCGATGATCACCATCGGCCAGCCCGCCACCACCGAGGCCGACCTGGCCGCACTGCCCGGTGAAGCCACCGACCGACTACGCGGCATGCTGCACGACGGGGTCGGCGCGCCGGAGATGGCCAGCCTCAACAGGTATCGCGATGTGCAGGCCTACGGGGCCACCACCGGCAACAACGCCTGGCTCATCGCCACCATGGGAGACCTGGCCTTCGCCATCCACATCGACGATCCGGACAGCGGGGATCTCACCGCGCGGGTGGCGGCGCGCCTGCTGCAGTCGCTGGCCTCGCCCGACTAGTGAGAGTGCGCTATCCGCAACGTCAACGCGAGCGCAGCACCTGCACGGCGGCGCGCCAGCCGATCAGGAACAGGGCCAGGAAGGTCGCGGCCACCAGGAAGAAGCTGACCGCGAGGCCCTGACCGGATGCGGCACGCAGCAGCATGCCGCCGACCAGGGTGCTCAGCCACACGATCACGCCGGTCGGCCACACCGCGCGGCCGTCGAACTGTCGTACCGCGCTCGTCCCTTCCCGGCCCGCCGCCACCGCCAGCGCGATCACCCAGCCCAGCAGCAACCCCGTGCCGAACGGCCAGACGGTGCGCAGCAGACCCGCGCCGATCGCCTCGTCGTGACTGCGCCGCCCGATCGCGCAGAACACGACCACGAGGGCGACATCGACGACGAGGGGCACGAGTTTCTTCACGCGGCACAGGGTATCGGGCGTTCCGGGAGCGCCTGTGCAGGGACACTCCACCCTGGCCGGTCACGCCGGAGGGGTGGGTCAGGCCGACGCCGCGTCCGGATCGGCCGGCGGATTGGGCCGGCGCCGGTCGGTGACCAGCGAATTGCCGCGCTCCTCGAATTCCTTCTCGAGCTCGGCGTCGTCGGCCTGCGGCTTGCGGTACAGGAAGAGGAAGACGATCCAGCCGACGATCGCCACCAGGATGAAGCTGATCAACCGGTAGAGGAACGCCGCCGCCACGGCCTGCGCGGCCGGCAGCCCGGCCGCCGCGGTCAGCGAATAGATGAGGGTGGCGTCCACATAGACGATGCCGCCCGGCGCCAAAGGGATGGTGCCCACGGCCTTTCCGGCCGCGAAGGCCAGCATGAGCCCGGCCCAGTGTGGATCCGCGCCAACCGCGTAGCAGGCGAAACCCAGGCAGGCCACATCGGCGAACCGGTGCACGAGCGCCCAGACCGCCACCCACGCGCCATCTCGTTTGCCCAGATCCACCGACTCCAGCTGGGTCAGAATCTCGGCCACCTTCTCCATGCCGGCGTCGGCGGGCTTGCGCCGAATCCGATTGACCAGGTGCAGGATTCGCTGCGCCAGCGCCTGCACCCCGCCGGGGTGACGGGAGACGTGGTTGAAGGCCCAGATCAGCAGGGCGACGGTGCCCAGCGTCAGGATCACCTTGCCGGGGCCGACCCGATCCCCGGACAGCACCGCGCCGAACAGGCCCAGCAGTGTCAGCCCGGCCGCCGCGATCACGCCCGACATCACCAGCTGCCAGGACGCCACGATCGGGCTGGCGCCCCAGCGCCGGGTCTGCCGGTAGGTGAAGGCCGCCGAGAACACCTGGCCCGCGGGCAGCGTCAGCGACATGCCGGTCGAGCCGTACACCACCGACACCGATTTCCGCTGGCTCACCTCGACGCCGCCGGCGTGCAGCAGCTGTTTCTGGATGCGGCCGAAGCCACTCATGGAAAACGCCGCCATGACGATGCACGCGGCGACCCATCCCCAGTGGATTTCGGTGAGGTTCTTCCAGGATTCGTGCAGGCGCGGATATAGATATATGCCTTCGGAAATCAGCAACGCCGCCAGCGCGGCGCCGAGAACCCATTTGGCCCACCAGAACCTGCCACGGTGCGAGTCATCCGCGGGCGGCGCAGGATCGCCGGCCAGCTCACCATGGGCCGTCACGCCGTCAGCCTAACGAACTCGCCGCCGCCTCGTCTGCTTCGGCCGGGTCGGTGCTTTCCCGCGGCCAGGCCAGCCGGGTTTTCCGGCGGCGCCCGCGCAGTTGCACCTCTTCTCCGGTCTGCCAATGCCGCTGCTCGTTCTCATCGGCGAAAAACAGTGCGCTCGACGAGGTCAGGACGCGTTCCGGGCGGTCTTTGGCGAGTTCGGTCAGGCGCGACGCCTCGTTCACCGGATCACCGATCACGGTGTATTCGAAACGATTTGCGCCACCGATATTCCCGGCCACCGCCAGCCCCGCGGAGACGCCGATTCCGATATCCAGCCCGGCCACCTCGCGCAGGGCTTCGCGCAGCTCACGGGCCGCGGCGAGGGCCGCGGTCGGTGCGTCGGGGCGGTCCAGCGGGGCGCCGAAGATGGCCAGTGCGGCGTCGCCCATGAATTTGTTGATGAGCCCGTGGTTGCGATCGATGACATCCACCACCACGCGGAAGAACTCGTTGAGCAGACTGACCACTTCGGTCGGCGGGCGTTCCGCGGCGGTCGCGGTCGAACCGACCATATCCACGAACAACACCGCCACGAATCGGGTTTCACCACCGAGTTCGGTGCCGTACTCGAGCGCCCGGCGCGCCACGTCCTCACCGACATGCTGACCGAACAATTCCTGCAGTTCCCGGCGTTTGGCGGCCTCACCCATCATGCGGTTGAAGCCAACCTGCAGCAGCCCGATTTCCGAACCATCGAAAACTTCCACCTGCACATCCCGCGCACCCTCCTGCACGCGGTCGATGGCCTGGCTGAGCTGGCGAATCGGATCGGAAATGGAAGAGCCGGTGAGCATGGAAAGCGCCAGCGCCTGCATGATCACCACACCGCACAACAGCAGAATCGACACCGCCAGCGACTGCGCGGAAAACTGGACGCGAGAAGAAATCTGGGTGACGCACAGCAGCACGATGGCAATCGTCGGCGCGAAGGTGCCCATGCCCCAGGTCATGGCCATCCGGGTGCCGACGCCCGCGGTCAGGGTGTGGTCGAAGGCCCCCGTGGTCAGCGCCTCGGCCGCGACCGGCCGCAGGATTCGCTCGCCCAGCATGTAGGTGAAGCCGAAAACGATGGTGGCGGCCATACATTCGGTCACGATCACCGCCGCGGCCAGCTCGGGGGTCCGCACGATGATGACCGAGGCCAGCACGCCACCGCCGACCAGCCACAGCACCAGATGCACGATGGCCTGCCGCAGCGGGGCGTGCAGCGCCGCCATCTGCTCCTGCCGCGACGGCGGCCCGCCGCGCATCTGCCACCGCATGACCGGCCGCAGCATGAGCGCCGACGCGGTCACGCTCAGGAGCCCGCCGATCACGAAGACCAGTCCCGGGATCAGCAGCCCGGTCTGCCGGGTCGCGCTGGTCCCGCCCTCCGGAACCGGCAGCCCGTACTGGATGAAGGCCCACACCAGGACAGCGCCGAAGGCGTTGGCCGCCAGCATCGAAGCCAAGTACAGCGGCCAGCGGGTATGCATGGTCTGTTTGACCGCTTCCAGGGGCGCTGACACGATGACCAATCTAGCGTTTAGATCGCCCGTACATGCCCGCGGAGGTTTCGGCCGTTAGGCTCGGCCTCGTGAGCGAGGTGCAGGCAGGGTCCGGCAGATCGAGCGAATCCGGCGGGGTGCGCCGACGCGACGTGGAGGCAGTGCATCCCACCGTGCGGCAGACCGCCGAGTGGTGCTGGCGGTTGCTGATCATCTTCGCGGCGGTGCTCGCGGTGGCCTATCTGGCGCGGCGGCTCTCGACGGTCACCATTCCGATTTCCATCGCACTGCTGGGCGCGGCCCTGATGGCGCCGCTGGTCAATTGGATGCAGCGGTTCGGGGTGCCGCGGGCGGTCGGGGTGTTCGTGGCGCTGGTCGGGGCGCTCGGTCTGCTCGCCGGAATCATGACCTTCGTCGTCGAGCAGTTCGTCTCGGGTGTGCCGCAGCTGACGGACGAGTTCAAGACCTCCGTGCACCAGGTGCAGGACTGGCTGATCAATGGTCCGCTGCATCTGAGCAACGACCAGATCCGCAATGCGGGCGACACCATCGTCAAAACCGTCGAGTCGAACAAGGACGCGCTGACCAGCGGGGCGCTCACCACCGCCACGGTCATCGGTGAATTCTTCACCGGCACGTTCCTGACCCTGTTCATCCTCATCTTCTTCCTCTACGGCGGCGACCAGATCTGGGAGTTCGTGACCCGGATCGTCCCGACCCGGCACCGGGCGAAGGTGCGTCAGGCCGGGCGGCTGGGCTTCGGCACGCTGACCGGCTTCGTGCGGGCCACCGTCATGGTGGCGGCGGTGGACGCCATCGGTATCGGCGCGGGCCTGGCCATTCTCAATGTGCCGCTGGCGCTTCCGCTGGCCTCGCTGGTCTTCATCGGTGCGTTCATCCCGATCGTGGGTTCGTTCATCGCCGGTTCGGTGGCGGTCTTCATCGCGCTCATGACCAAGGGCATCGTCACCGCGCTCATCGTGCTGGGCATCACGGTGGCGGTCATGCAGCTGGAAGGCCATGTGCTGCAACCGCTGCTGATGGGCCGCGCGGTCCGTATCCATCCGCTGGCCGTGGTGCTCGCCATCGCGGCGGGCGTGGTGCTGGCGGGTCTCGCGGGCGGTCTGCTCGCGGTGCCGTTCGTGGCGGTGCTCAATACCGCCCTGCGCTCGCTGCTGGCCGACTCGCCCGACGAGCTCTACCAGGAGCTGCACACCGGCGACCCGAGCAAACCCATGTTCAGCGCCGAACCCGATACTCCCGACCCGGACCGCTACAAGGTGCCGGTACCCGTGGCGGAGGACGACCACGAGACGCCTCCGAAGCCCACGGGCGGCAGTGGGGACGCCGGGGACTGACGGTGGCCCGGGGGGTGGTGGAGCCCGATCCCGCCTGGGCGGCCACCGCGCCACTGTGGCGGGCGGTGCAGGCGTTCCGGCTGGTCACCCTGCTGTACGCGGTGGGCCAGCAGATCGCCTCGGTGTCCTACTACAGCAATCAGGGGTTGAGCTGGGCGCTGATCGCCGTGATGGCGGTGTGGTCGGGTATCTCGGCGGTGCTGTTGTCACAGTGGCGGATCCGGCACGAGCCGCGGGTGCGCACGGCCGTGGTGGTCGGCGACCATCTCGCGGTCATCGCCCTGATCTTCGCGACCCGGCTGGTCGCGCCCTACGACTGGTATCACCACCATCAGACCCTGCCCACCACGCTCTGGGCCGCCAATGCCGTTGTCTCCGCGGCGATTCTGTGGGGACCGTTCGGCGGCATCTGCTCGGGTCTGCTCATCTCCGCCGCCGTCATCACCGCACGGGCACAGTGGGACTTCGACGTGTGGCGCGATGCGACGCTGCCCGTCCTGATCTCGGTGGGCCTCGCGCTGGGCCTGGCCTCCGATACCGCCCGCCGCGCGCACGCGCAGCTGCAGCGCGCCGTCCGGCTCACCGCCGCCGCCCAGGAACGCGAACGCCTGGCCCGCGAGGTGCACGACGGAGTCCTGCAGGTACTCAGCTACATCAAGCGCCGCGGCAATGAAATCGGCGGCCCGACAGCCGAACTGGCGCAGCGCGCGGGCGAGCAGGAGGTGGCGCTGCGGGTGCTCATCTCCGAACAGGGCGATCGCACCGACGCCGGGGACGCGGAGAAGGATCTGCGGCCGCTGCTCACCGCCCAGGCCACTCCGTCCGTATTCGTCTCCACCCCTGGTCATCCGGTGCCGCTGGGCCACTGGGCGGCGCACGAGGTCGCCGCCGCCGTGGCCGCCGCCCTCGCCAATGTGGTCCAGCACGCCGGTCCGGGCGCGAAAGCGTATGTGCTGGTGGAGGATACCGGCGACGAGCTCATCGTGAGCGTGCGCGACGACGGCCCCGGCATTCCGCCCGGCCGGCTCGCCGAGGCCGAAGGGCAAGGGCGCATGGGTGTTTCACGGTCCATCGTCGGGCGCATCGCCGCCCTCGGCGGCACCGCGCAGCTGCTGTTCGAGGCGGCGCCCACGGCCGGTGAGGGCGCGGAATGGGAGTTCCGCGTACCCCTGGAACCGCGACACTGAGAGCCCTCGAACGGCCACAATGAGATCGGAGGCGGACATGACCGAATCGGATGCCGGAATCACGGTGATGGTGGTGGACGACCACCCGATCTGGCGGGACGGGGTCGCCCGTGACCTGGCCGAGGCCGGATTCGACGTGGTCGCCACCGCCGACGGCGTGCGCGCCGCCGGGGCCCGCGCGAGCGCCGTGCAACCGGCGGTCGTGCTCATGGACATGCAGCTCCCCGACGGCAACGGCGCCGACGCCACCGCCGAGGTGCTGCGGGTCTCCCCGCGTACCCGGGTGCTGGTGCTGTCGGCCTCCGCCGAACGCGACGACGTGCTCGACGCCATCAAGGCCGGCGCCACCGGGTACCTGGTCAAGAGCGCCTCGGCGACCGAGCTGCTGGACGCCGTCCGCGCCACCGCGGCGGGACAGGCCGTCTTCACCCCGGGTCTGGCCGGTCTGGTGCTGGGCGAGTTCCGCCGGATCGCCGGCACCCCTGCCGAACGCGACGAACCGCACCGGCCCGCCCTCACCGATCGCGAGACCGAGGTGCTGCGCATGGTGGCGAAGGGCTTGTCCGCCAAGCAGATCGCCACCCGGCTCGGGCTCAGTCACCGCACCGTGGAGAACCACGTGCAGTCCACGCTGCGCAAACTGCAGCTCGGCAATCGCGTCGAGCTGACCCGCTACGCCATCGAGCAGGGCCTCGAGTAGGGGGACGGTTCAGGGATTGCCCTGATGCGGTGGCGACCCCGCGCTGGCTAGCCTCGAAGCATGGGAGGTCCTGAAGCGGTTTCCGCGATCGTGACCGGCAACGCCGTGATCGGCGACCGGGATCTGCGGGTATCCGATGTCGAACGCGAACATGTCGGCCGGCTGCTGCAGCGCGCGGTCGGGCTGGGCATGCTGTCGCTGGGGGAATTCACCGAGCGCATGGACACCGCGCTCGCGGCCAAGACCCGCGGCGAACTCAATGCGGTGCTGATCGATCTGCCGGGCGTCCGGCTGGTCGGGCAGCCCGCCCCCGCCGGGCAGCATTTCGTGCAGCCGCCACCCCGGTACGCGACCGCGCACCGGATGCCACCGGCCGTGCCCTCCAATGTGATTCGCGCGCGACTGTCGAGCGTGGAGCGCAAGGGCGTCTGGCACGTGCCGCCGGCGCTGGCGATCAACAGCATGCTGGGCAGTGTGCGCCTGGACTTCACCCAGGCCGTCATGTCGACCCAGGTGGTGGAGATCCACGTGAACGACACCTGCAGTTCGATCGAGCTGATCGTGCCGGCCGAGGCCACCGTGGACCTCAATGCCATCGACCTGATCGGCTCCAGCGCCAACACCAAGGTGCGCACCGGCCCGCCCATCGGGCCGCTGCACCTGGTCGTGCACGGCACGCTGCGATTCAGCTCCGTCACCGCCAAGCACCCGTTCGGTACCAACTGGAAGCGGTTCCTCAACGGTGCGTGACCGCCGGGCCCGAGGCCGCAGTGCCGCGGAATCGAGCGCGGCGGCGGACGGATCCGGGCGGTAGGGTCACGCACATGGTGGAAGGCGTCGCGACCCCGGAGGCCGTGTATCGATCCGGCGGCGGCGAGCCGCTGCTCCTGCTGCACGGTGTCCTGCTCACCTGGCAGTCCTGGGGCGCGGTGCTCGACGAGCTGGCCACCGGCCACACCGTGCTCGCCCCCACCCTCCCCGGCCACTGGGGCGGACCCGAGGCCGCCCGGCCCGCCACCGTGGCCGCCCTGGCCGACCACTGTGAGCGCCTGCTCGACGAATCAGGTTGGGACACCGCGCATATCGCGGGCAATTCGCTCGGCGGCTGGATCGCACTGGAACTCGCCGCCCGCGGCCGCGCCCGATCCTGCACCGCCATCGCCCCCGCGGGCCTGTGGCGCACGCCCGCCGCCGCCGATTCGCTGCTGCGCAAGTTCCGGGCCTTCGGCCCGCTCATCGGCCTGGGACCCGACCGCCGGCCGAGCATGCCCTCGCTGCTGCGCAGCCTGCTGCTCCCACTGCTCGCCGATCGTCCCGCCCTGGTGCCGAATCCGCTGGCCAAGGCGATGACCGCGGCCATCACCGAATGCGCCATCGTCGACGACCTGGCCGAAGATCCGGATCTGCCAACGGGTTTCACCCGGCTGAGCGAACTGGACATACCCACCAGCATCCTGCTGCCCGACCGCGACCGCGTGCTCCCGCCCCACGTCTACGCCCCGCTGACCCCCACCCGAATCATCGATGTGCGCACCCTGCCCGATCTCGGCCACGTCCCCATGCTCGAGGCCCCGGATCTGATCACCGCCGAGATCCGCGCCACCATCGCCCGCGCCGCGACGCCCGCCCACCCCGCATGACCGGCTCGGCGGGTCGCCAGCCACCGCCGAACCGGGTAGCAATCGCCCGCCGCCCGGGTGCCGCGACTCGTTTCTTTTTCTGTTGTAGTTCGGCGTATTCGATTGGCATTCAGGGCTCAGCGAGCACCTGAGCCTCCTCGCCCTCCGTACCCCAGCCGCGATTGCACCCGGTGCTTTCGCCGGCCTTCGCCGACATGGACTCTGGCGCTCGTCTCGCGTGGCCGCTGAAAAAGAAAGGCCCGCCCGAGAATTCGGCCGGGCCTTCAAGATGTCCGGGTATCAGTCGTGGTTCTGTCGGCGGAGCAGTTCGTTGACGCTCACCGTGCGTCCGTCGCCGCCCCGATGCTTGGCGTCCTCGTCCGGATTCTCGGCGGGCGGGCGACGCCGCGAGGAGCGCAGATCCGACATCCACTGCTCGATGCTGCTGCGGCCGGGGCCGTCCTGCGGCGCATCCTGCGCGGCATGGTGCGTCGGATGCTGGTCCTCGGCAGCGGTTTCCGCGAGCTGTTCGGTGGGCTCGCTCTGCTCCGGCTCCGGCGGGTGCGGCTGGTACAGCTGCGCCCGGGTCGCCGGATGCGGCGGGATCCTCGGCGGCGGCAGCACCCGCTCCGAACCGACCACCGGCGCGGGCGGCTGCGAATCCGCGGGCGCGGCAGGCGCTCCCGGCTGCGAGACCGACGGCATCGGGTTCACGGGGGCGACCGGCGGGGCCACGGCCTCGGGCGCACGCTGCGGCAGCCCGCCACCGGCATTCGCGGATCCCCGTGCGGGAGAGGCGAAGTCGCCGATGGGGAGCGGGGCCATCGGGCCGCGGGCAGCGCCCGGCCCGGTGGGGTTGGCGCCCAGACCGGTGCGGCCGGAACCGAGATCGGTGGTCGGCGCATCCTCCGAGGCCGTGCTGACGCGCCGGGGGGCGAGCGGCGGAGTGACCTCAGCCGGTGCGGCGGTACCGATTTCGCTGACCGGTGCGGGCGGCTCGGGGGCGGGCTCACCGATGCCGACGGGCTTGGCGAAGGCCGGGGCCGCGGTGGTCGACGGGGTGACGCCGTGGCCGGGGCGCATGGCGGCGGACGGGAATCCGGGCGCGCGCTTGGTCTCCGGGGCCGGGGCAGCCGCGGAGCTGTCGGCGGGCCGCGCGGGCTCGGGGGGCTGCGGGGACTCGGTGCGCTGGGCGGGCTCCGCGGGCTGGACGGGCTCGGCGGGCTGGGCCCGCTCGACCTTGTCGATGCGCTGGGTCGGGGCCTCGCTGTCCACATCGACGGTGCGGGCCGGGCGCGGCTTGCGCGACCGCGCCGGGGCGGCGGTGCCGTCGGACAGAATCGGGATCTGCATGGTGACCGGGTCGGTGATCGGGGTGGTCTTCACCAGGTCGACCACCTCGCCGCCGCCGGGCCGCTCATCGTCGAGGATGGGCTCGCCCAGGCCGATCTTCTGCTGGATCTTCTTCATCCACTTGGGCGCCCACCAGCAGTCGTCACCGAGCAGCTTCATGGTGGCCGGCACCAGCAGCATGCGCAGCACGGTCGCGTCGATGAACAGCGCCGCCACCATGCCGTAGGCGATGTACTGCATCATCACCAGGTCGGAGAACGCGAACGCGCCCGTGACCACCAGCAGGATGAGTGCGGCCGCGGTGATCAGACGGCCCGTCTGGGCCGTACCTGCGCGCACCGCCTCGGTCGTACTCGCACCCTGGGCGCGGGCTTCGACCATGCGGGACAACAGAAATACCTCGTAGTCCACGGAGAGGCCGTAGATGACCGAGATGATCAGCACCAGAACTGGCGACATGATCGGCTGTGGTGTGAAGTTCAGCAGACCCGAACCGTGGCCGTCGATGAAGATCCAGGTCAGGATGCCCAGCGTTGACCCCAGCCCGAGCGCGCTCATGAGCGCGGCCTTGAGTGGCAGCACCAGTGAGCCGAACGTGAGGAACATCAGCAGGCCGGTCACGAAGACCACGAGAACGATCATCAGCGGCATGCGATCGACCAGCGTGTCGATGCTGTCCTGCATCATGACCGGCGTGCCGGTGATCATCACCTCGGCGCTGTCCGGGACATCTATCGACCGCAGATCGTCGATGGTTTCCTTGATGTCCGCGCCCTTTTCCACCGGTCGTGAGGTGCTCCATACATTGGAGCCGTTCGGCGGAGTCTGCGGAAGTGAGAATGTGGTCTTCGGCTGGAGCCCTCGGGCCTGGTTGGCCTCGTTGAGGATCGTGCCGATGTCCTTCGGATTGTTCGTGATGATGACCAGCTGGACCGGGTCGGCCTTGCGCAGCGGGAAGGTCTCGTCGAAGTGCTGCTGCGCCAGGCGAGTCGGATTGTCCGGCGGCAGATAAGTTTCGCTGATCCCGCCGAACGCCAGATTCTTCACCGGGATGATGAGCAGCAGCAGGCCGACTGTAAGCGGAATCGCCACCTTGAGCGGGTGCTTCATCACCCACGCGGTGAGCCGGCCCCAGTAGCCGTTCTCGACCTCGTCTGCGGTCTTGTTCTTGCGGAACCACTTGAGGCCCAATGCGTCCACGCGCGGACCCAAAATGCTGAGCAGCGCGGGCAGGATGGTGAGCGCCGACATCGCGGCCAGCCCCACCGCCGCAATGGTGCCGTAGGCAACCGATTTCAGGAAGCCCTGTGGAAACAGCAACATGCCCGCGGCCGCACCGATGATCATGGTTGCCGAGAACGTGACGGTGCGGCCCGCGGTCATGATGCTTCGCCGGACTGCGGCCTTGGTGTCGTAGCCCTCCGCCACTTCCTCGCGGAAGCGGCTGACGATGAAGAGGCCGTAGTCGATGGCCAGACCGAGGCCGATCATCGTAACGACGCCGCCCACAAAGGAATTCACCTCGGTGAATTTGGTCAGCGCCATGATCACGCCATTGGCGGCGATGATGGTCAGACCACCGATGATGAGCGGCAGCGCGGCGGCGACCACACCACCGAAGATGAAGAACAGCAGGATCGCGACCACCGGAAGAGCGATGATCTCCATGCGCCGCTGGTCGCTTGCCATCGTGTCCTGCAGCGTGCCCGCGACCGGCTGCAGACCGGCGACCTCGACCTTGACGTCCGGAATGTAGAAGGCGTCCTTCACCTTCCGGTAGTTCCGCACCATGTCGGTGTCGTTGTCGCCCTTGATGGCGATGGAGGCGAAGGCGTGCTTGCGGTCCTGGCTGGCGGCCTGGGCCAGCTGCTGACCGGTGCTGGTCTTCCACGGCGAGCCGTTGACCTGACTGATCTCCGGGTACTTCACCGGCAGGTTGTTCAGGTTGTCGATGATCTTCTGATTCCACGCGGGATCATCGACGGTGCTGCCGTCCGGCGCGGTGTACAGCACCACCACGTCGCTGGTGTGATCGCGCCCGTACACCTGGTCCTTCAGGACGGCGGCCTGAGAGGACTGGGAGGTCGGGTCGAACCATCCGCTGGAGCTGAGATGGTCCTCCAGCCCGAATCCGAAGGCTCCGAGCGAGAGCATTGCGGCCACGACGACACCCAGAACGGTGTAGCGCAGCTTGTAGACCAGGTCGCCCCAGCGGGTGAACACTAAGCGACTCCTTGAGCGGGGCGGGAGGTGAGCAGGGCCGACAGCGGCCGGAACGGCTGCAGCCACGCACCCTCGTCGGGCAGCGAGTCGAGGCTGACCCGGGGCAGCGGTTCACGGAACACGCCCGGGATGTCCTCGAGGTCGATGAACTCGAGAATATCCGACGTGACCGCCCAACTCGCGTGCTCGCGGAAACCCAGCACCTGAACAGGCACGCCGGAGCCGGCGATCTCCTCGAGCGGGGCGCGGAACGCCTGCCCGTCGGCGGAGGCCACCATGATCCCGGCCAGACCCGCGCCACGGCGGCGTAGTTCGATGTGGGAGAGCATGTCGCTGTCCACATCGGAGTCTTCGTCGATCTTGGGTTTGGCGAAGACGGCATAGCCGACATTGCGCAGCGCCTCGACCCAGGGGCGCACCACATCGGCGGTGCCGGGCGCGATATTTGTGAAGACCGTGGCCTCGGGTTCGACCCGGGTGGTGCTGCCCACCGACAGTTCCGCGGTGCGGGCCAGCAGCCAGCGGCCCAGCGCGTCGAAGCGCGGGCGGTAGGCGGCGGTCGGGCGTCCGCCGAGGATGGCGCCCAGGCCCATGTCGAGGTTCGGCGCATCCCAGACCAATAGGACGCGGCGCACATCGGTGGCGGTGCCGCCCAGGGCGACCCCGGCATTGCCGTGGAGCCCTGTGGTGCCCGATAGTTCGGTCGAATCGGTGCCGTGCATTATTCCGGCAACTTCCGACACACCGTGGGCCATCTCACTGACGCTCATGATTCGATCTTCCCCCAGATGAACTCGGTGATGGCGCTACCCGCGCGGAGTCCTTTGCTTTCGAACTTGGTAATCGGGCGTTCGAAACCAATCGGTGCTTTGTCGCGGTAGGCCTCGGGATCCCCTCCGGTCGGCTCGTTCATGCCGATGAGCTGGGGTTCCGCATTTCCGTACAGGCCGATCCACTCGGCGTAGTCCGCATGGTCGGTCGCCACATGCAACACGCCGCCCGGAATCAGCCGACTTGCGATGAGTGCGAAGGTCTCCGGCTGCAATAGCCGCCGCTTGTGGTGGCGCGCCTTCGGCCACGGGTCCGGGAAGAACACGCGCACCCCGGTCAGCGATTCGGGAGCAATCATATTTTCCAGGACATCCACGGCATCGCCGCGCAGCAGCCGGAGGTTGTCGATGCCCTCGCGCTCGACGCGCTGCACCAGCTGGGCCAGACCCGGCTTGTAGACCTCGATGCCGATCAGGTTGAACTGCGGCTCGGCCTGCGCCATGGCCGCGGTGGCGGTGCCGGTGCCACAGCCGATCTCGATGATCAGCGGCGCCGAGCGCCCGAACCAGGCGTCGGCATCCAGCTTTTCGTCGGAGACGTCCTTGCCGATCACCGGCCACACCCGATCCCAGGCGTCCTGGCGCGCGGGCGATACCGCGCCGCGGCGGGCGCGGAAGCTGGTGACCCGGGGGTAGAGGCGGTTGCCCGCGGGCCGATCCGGCCGGCCGCCGGCGGCTTCCGAGTGATCGGCGTCACCGTTGGGCTGGGCGGGCCGCGGCCCGGGAACTGGCTCGGCAGTGTGGTTCGCGGCGTCGTTCACGGCGTCCATTGTCCAGTACCGGGTAGTTCGCGCAGCAATCGACCACGGTTGCGGCGACCGCGCTCACTCAGGCTGCCAGGCCCGAGACCTCGCCGGACGCCGGTGCGGCGGCCGGGCGCAGCGGCAGTCCGAGGGTGACTCGCATTGCGGTAGTTGCCATTTCCACCATGCCGCGCCAATGTGCCGGCGACAGCGCGACCGACCAGACGGTCTTGGTTGTGGGTTCGGTAAGAGTCTTCCCGGCCAGCCGATCGGCCAGCCAGTCCAGGCTCATCGGGGTCGCCAGCGGCAGCAGTGAGAAATGCTCGCTGAGGCGATCGCGGACGTACCAGACCGCCGCGCCGCCCGCCCGGTACCGCTCGACCTGACCGTCGATGCCCGCGGCGTCGATGACCTGGTCGTGTACCGGCTGCACCACCAGCACCGGGCACGCGGGCGCGCGATTGCCCAGGCGCAGCTCGTCGAACATGTCCTCGAGATCCGGCAGGATCTCCGCCAGCGGACGCCGCAGATAGTCGTCCATGCGGCGGCCCACCAGCAGCGGCAGCACCGCGATCGGGCCCAGGGCGCGGGCACGGTCGAGCAGGCGACGGCCCTCGGGGGTGAAGTCGCGGCGAACCACCTCGGCCAGCGCCGGGTAGACCTGCTGCAGCGCGGCGATCACGATCGCCGGAAAGCCCGCGAACAGGCCGCCGTTCAGGTTCAGGAACACGTGCCGGGGATCACCGACCGGCGCGCCCAGCACCGCCCCGACGATATTCAGCTCGGGCGCGTACTCGGGGGCCATCTCCACCAGCCACGAACTGGCCATGCCGCCACCGGAATAGCCCCACACGGCCACCCTGGTGTCCGCGCGCAGACCCAGCGGCGCGAAACGCAGTGCGGCGCGGACACCGTCGAGACCGCGGTATCCGGGCTCGCGCGCCACGCCGAAATTCCCTTGCGGCCCTTCATGATCGGCGATGCTGACCGCCCACCCACGCCGCAGCGCGTTCGCGACCAGCAGCCATTCGAGCTGGGTGATGGAGCCGGGAGACAGGGCGCCGCGCCGCAGCGCGTAGGACGGGGCGCAGCGGTCGGTCACGGCGTCCATGGCGGTCTGGAACGCCAGCAGCGGGCGCTCCGCATCCGGTTCGGCGCCCGCGGGCAGCAGCACGGTGGTGACCGCGACCTCGGTCCGGCCGTGCAGATCCTGGCTGCGGTACAGCAGCTGCCAGGCCGTCACGTGTTGCGGCACCAGGCCGAACAGCGCGATGTCGACCGGGCGGCTGCGCAGAATCGTGCCCGCCGCGTGGCGGGCTAAACCGCGCGGCGGATGGAAGAAGGGGTCCCGGCCCGGCGGCAGCGGGCGGCTGCTCGGTCGCCCGGCCGCTGCCGGCCGTAGTGTCCCTTTCGGGCCCGGTGTTCCGGATGATTCGATGACGTCCGCATTGACGGTCATCGCCACCTCCCCTCGTCGCGCCCGGCCGTGGACCGAGAGGGATCGCCGCAGCCGTGCATCGGCCCTGATGCCGACCGAATCGCCAGAGTAGGGCAATCGCTGGTGTCTGTGAAGAGCGGTTGCGCCGAATTGTGCGGGCGCACAGAAGGACCCGGACCGGTCTGCTTCCTCACCGCCTGATCTGCGTGTTTGTGATCCGAAATGCCTACGGGCCCAGGGGCTTCCGGCTAGGCTGCCCGCGTGCCGATCGGGCGATCTCCGCGCATCCAGGTGACGGGCCGGGCCCGTGCGGGCAAAACCACCCTGCGACATGCACTGTCGCTGCTCACCGCTGAAGAAACCCGACCGGTCGACCAGCCCGGGCAACCGGACCCCGCACTCGACGCCGATCTCGTCCTCTATGTTCTCCCCGGCCTGGCCGGCCACGCCGACCGCCGCCTGCTCGCCACCGTCCACCCGGACCGCGCCCTTGTGGTACTCAACAAGGCCGATGCCATCGGCGCCCGCTGGCCCGACGCCGCCGCGGCGGCCGCCGAGCTCACCGCCGAACTCGGTCTGCCCGTCTTCCCGGTGGTCGCGACCCTCGCCGCACGCACCCGCTCGGGCACCCTCATCGACGCCGACCTCCGGACTCTCCACCGCCATCGCGACCGCCCCGACCCACCCCTCACCCTCTCGCACGACCTCTTCACCGCTCCCGGCCTCGCCCCCGACCTGGAATCCCGCCGAGCCCTGCTGGACCGCTGGGACCTCTTCGGCGTCTCCTGCGCCCTGGCAGCCCTGCGCCGCCACCCCACGCTGGCCCCGCAGCTGCTGCTGCAAATCCTGCACTGCGCCAGCGGAATAGAGCCAGTCCACTACGAACTCCACCGCCGCTACGAGGCCGTCGCCGCCGCGCTCGCCGATTGATTCGCCCGGGGCCAAGCCGAATACGCCGCCGGATACGAATCAGCGGTGTTGATCCCCGAACCCCGCCCCGCTGACTCGCCGCCGCTGCCCGGGCTCGAACTGCCGCCGTTGCAGCGGCCGGCTCCGATCGATGCGGACGGGTCCGTCCGGGGCGGTGCACCCGTCGCCGAACCGCCCGCATCGCCGGCCGAGCTGCCCGCGGCGGTGGAAGCCGTTGTCATGCGCTGGAATCCGCACGGTCTGGCCCTGCTGCGGGCGATTGTCCCGGAGCCGCGCGCCGGAGTCACCGCGATCGCGCTCCTCAGCGGCGACGAGTCGCACGCGGCGGCATTGCGGGTCGAGTTGGCTCGGTTCCAGCCGCGTATCGACCTCATCGTCGTCACAGCGGCCGGAGCCGACACCGAGGACGCCGATCCATCGGCCGCGACCGGCGCGGGACCCGGGGCGCGCCCGTGTCCGGTGGCGCTCGTCGTGCTCGACGCCGGGGCGCTGATCGGCGGCGAAATGCTGGCGCGGGTGCGGGCGCTGCGGGCGGACGGGACGCGGATCGTGTTCGCGCTGGACGGGATTCACGCGCATCGGCAGTGGCGGGAGGTGCGGAAGCTGGATGTCGAGCTGCTGGCCAAGGCCGGTGGCGAGAGCGGGGCGGAGATCGTGCCGGTGTCGGCGCGGATGGCGGCGGTGGCGCGGGCGGCGGGGGATCCGGCGCTACTGGACCGGTCGGGGGCGGGGCTGTTGCATGCCCGGCTGGTGGCGGCGGCCGGGGCGGGAGCGGTGGGGGATCAGGTGGCGATCGTGCGGGAGCGGGTGGTGGCCGAGACGCGGCGTCGGGTTCGGGCGCAGCTCGGGAAGCTGCGGGACGGTGGGGATGTGGCGGGGCTGCGGGAGGAGCGGGCGCGGCTGCTGGCGGTGAGTGACGGCGGGCGGGGCTCGGCCATGACGATCGTGCGGAATCGGCTGCAGTTGGCGCGAGTGGATCTGTTGCACGAGGTCGGAGTCAGAATCCGGGCGCTGCACGGGGAGCAGCGGGCCGAAATCGAACGCCTGCCGCGCAGCGCACACGCCGAATTTCCGCGGCATGTGAGCGATTCTGTGGAAAAACTCACACTGGAGATGGATCGCTCGATTCGCTCCCGGATCGGCGAATTGTGCCGTCAGGTCGAAGAATCCGTCGCGGAGGAATGGCATATATCTTTTCCGGCACCCGCGGAACGGGTGTCGAGGGCGGTTCCGACGCCGGGCCCGCGGCTGCGAGGTGCGGAGGACCACCTGGTGATCGCGCTCGGCGCCTCGGCCGGCTTCGGACTGGGCCGGCTGGTGGTGGCCCCGCTGGCCCTGCTCCAGGCCTTCGACTTCGCGATCGTGCCGGTCAGTCTGCTCCTCGGTGCCGCTGCCGCGGGCTGGGTGGTGCGCGCCCGCCGGCACCTCGCCGATGGCGCTCACCTGCGGCAATGGGTGGCGGACACGCTGGTCGACACCCGTGCGCAGCTGGAACAGCGGGTCGCCACGGCCCTGGTCGACGCCGAGGAACGGCTCACCGACGAGGTGCTCGGCAGTGCCACCGCGCGCATGGTGGAAACCGATCTGCGGGTCGGTGAATTGGAGGCGCAATTGCGGCAGGCGGCGCAGCGGCGCCCCGCTTTACTACTGGCATGCGAACGTGACCTGGCCGCACTTGAATTCTCTCAACGGCTGGTCGGAGGTTTCGACCCGGTACCGAGTGGACAACCCGATTCCGTACACCCCGATATATGGCGTTAACCTCTATGGCAGGAACCAGGGCATCCGTTGCGTTCTTGTACGCGCGTCCAGCCGGTACGGGCAAGCGTCGAGACCAGCGGGAGCCCTGCCGCAATTGGTGGCACTCGGTGTCGCGAGCCGTGGTCCTCGGCTCGATGACCTCGGGGCCGCCCATCTCAGGAGAGTTTTCATGACCTCAGCGACCATTCCTGGTCTTCACGATGGCACCGCGCCCACCGAGCACAAGGAACTGCTTGCCTGGGTACAGGAGGTCGCAGAACTCACCCAGCCCGACCGCGTGGTCTGGTCGGACGGTTCCGACGAGGAGTGGGATGCCCTCACCACCAAGCTGGTCGAGGCGGGCACCTTCAAGAAGCTGAACGAGAGCAAGAAGCCCAACTCGTTCCTCGCCCTCTCCGACCCCTCCGACGTCGCCCGCGTCGAGTCCCGCACCTACATCTGCTCGAAGACCGAGGCCGACGCCGGTCCGACCAACAACTGGGTCGACCCGACCGAGATGCGCGCCACCATGACCGAGCTGTACCGCGGCTCCATGAAGGGCCGCACCATGTACGTGGTGCCGTTCTGCATGGGCCCGCTGGGCGCCGAGGACCCGAAGCTGGGCGTCGAGATCACCGACTCCGAGTACGTCGTGGTGTCGATGCGCGTGATGACCCGCGCCGGCAAGGCCGCCCTGGAGAAGCTCGGCGCCGACCGGCCGTTCGTGAAGGCGCTGCACTCGCTGGGCGCGCCGCTGGCCGAGGGCCAGGCCGACGTGCCGTGGCCGTGCAACGACACCAAGTACATCACCCACTTCCCCGAGGACCGCGAAATCTGGTCCTACGGTTCGGGTTACGGCGGCAACGCGCTGCTGGGCAAGAAGTGCTACTCGCTGCGCATCGCCTCGGCCATGGCGCACGACGAGGGCTGGCTGGCCGAGCACATGCTCATCCTCAAGCTGATCTCGCCGGAGAACAAGGCGTACTACGTGGCCGCCGCGTTCCCGTCGGCCTGCGGTAAGACCAACCTCGCCATGATCCAGCCGACCATTCCGGGCTGGCGCGCCGAGACCCTCGGCGACGACATCGCGTGGATGCGCTTCGGCAAGGACGGGCGACTCTATGCCGTCAACCCGGAGTTCGGCTTCTTCGGCGTCGCGCCCGGCACCAACCATTCCTCCAACCCCAACGCGATGGCCACCATCGACGCGGGCAATACCGTCTACACCAACGTCGCGCTGACCGACGACGGCGACGTGTGGTGGGAGGGCCTGGAGGGCCAGCCCGATCACCTGATCGACTGGAAGGGCAACGACTGGTACGAGCGCGAGTCGGAAACCCTGGCCGCGCACCCGAACTCGCGCTACTGCACCCCGATGTCGCAGTGCCCGACGCTGGCCCCCGAGTGGGACGACCCGCAGGGCGTGCCGATCTCGGCCATCCTCTTCGGCGGCCGCCGCAAGACCACCGTCCCGCTGGTGACCGAGTCCTTCGACTGGCAGCACGGCGTGTTCATGGGCGCCACCCTGTCCTCGGAGCAGACCGCCGCCGCCGAGGGCAAGGTCGGCACCGTGCGCCGCGACCCGATGGCCATGATCCCGTTCATGGGCTACCACGTGGGTGACTACATCGGCCACTGGATCAACCTCGGCAAGAACGCCGACGCCCAGAAGCTGCCGAAGATCTTCTACGTCAACTGGTTCCGCCGCGGCGAGGACGGCCGCTTCCTGTGGCCCGGCTTCGGCGAGAACTCCCGCGTGCTGGAGTGGATCGTCAACCGCATCGAGGGCACCGCGGAGGCCGAGGCCACCCCGATCGGCAATGTCCCCACCGCCGCCAACCTCGACCTCGAGGGCTTGGACGTCAACACCGCCGACGTCGACGAGGCGCTCGCGGTGAACGTCGAGGAGTGGAAGCGGGAGATCCCGCTGATCGAGGAGTGGTTCGAGTTCATCGGCGACAAGCTGCCCTCCGGCATCCGCGACGAGTTCGAGGCCCTGAAGCAGCGTCTCGCCTGAAGGCATGACGAAAACGGCTCGCCCGCACTGTGAGTGCGGGCGAGCCGTTTCGCCTCTGCGGGTGGGTCAGGAGCCCATGGGCATCAGTAGCGACTTCTGCTCGCAGAAGGCGTCGAGGCCCTCGGGGCCGTTCTCGCGGCCGATGCCGGAGGTCTTGTAGCCGCCGAAGGGGGCGCAGGGGTCGAAGGCGTACCAGTTGATGGCGTAGGTGCCGGTGCGGACCTTGGCCGCGATGGCGGCGCCGTGCTCGATGTCGGTGGTCCAGACCGAGCCGGCGAGGCCGTAGTCGCTGTCGTTGGCGATGGCGACGGCCTCCTCCTCGGTGTCGTAGGGGAGGACCGAGAGGACCGGGCCGAAGATCTCCTCGCGGGCGATGGTCATGGCATTGGTGACGTCGGCGAAGACGGTGGGGCGGACGTACCAGCCGGGGAGGTCGGCGGGGCGGTCGCCGCCCAGGATCAGGCGCGCGCCCTCGTCCTGGCCCTTGGCGATGTAGCCCTCGACGCGCTCGCGCTGCTTCTCCGAGATGAGCGGGCCCAGTTGGGCATTGGGGTCGTCGGGCAGGCCGACCGGGAGCAGGCCCACGGAAGCGGTGAGGGCGTCGAGGATTTCGTCGTAGCGGCCGCGCGGGGCGAGGATGCGGGTCTGGGCCACGCAGGCCTGGCCGCTGTTCATCAGGCCCGCGAAGGCGAGCTTGGGCATGTCGGCAATGTCCATGTCGGGCAACAGGATCGCGGCGGACTTGCCGCCCAGTTCCAGCGAGCAGCGCTTGAGCTGGCTGCCCGCGATGGCGGCGATCTTGCGGCCGACCGCGGTACTGCCGGTGAAGGTGACCTTGTCCACGCCCGGGTGGGAGACCAGGTATTCGGCGGCGTCGGCCTCGGCGGGCAGCACCGACAGCACGCCCTCGGGCAGGCCGGCCTCGGCGAAGATGTCGGCGAGCAGGTTGGCGGCCAGCGGGGTGAGCGGCGCGGGCTTGAGGACGACGCTGCAGCCGGCCAGCAGGGCGGGCGCGAGCTTGTTGACGGCCAGGAAGAGCGGGACATTCCAGGCGATCACGGCGGCGACCACACCGACCGGTTCGCGGGAGACCCGGGTGGTGCCGAACAGGCCGGTGCGAGATTCGGTCCAGGGGAAGGACTTTCCCAGTCCGGCGTAGAAGTCGAGGGTGGCGCGGGCGGGGACGTAGTTGAGGGTGCCCGCGGCCATGGCGGGCGCGCCCATCTCGGCGGAGAGGGCGGCGGTGAGGTCGCCGGCCTTCTGATCGAGCAGGGCGACGACGCGGGTCAGCAGGGCGGCGCGCTCCTCCGGCGGGGTGGCCGGCCAGGGTCCGCTGTCGAAGGCCCGGCGGGCCGCGGCGACCGCGGCGTCGACGTCGGCGCGGGTGACGACGGGCACGCTGCCGACGGTTTCCAGGGTTGCGGGCGAGACGACGGGCAGGGTGTCGGCGCCGGCCGGGGCGGTCCAGCGGCCACCGATGAACAGACTCTGGTACTCCATGAGAACACGTTACAATTTTGCGCTCGGCGCTGTCCTCGGCATGTGGGGCAAATGTCCCGCTGACCGGGATCTTCTTTGAAATGGGACTCCTCGGTTTCTAAGCCGCCCACTTACCGGCGCGGCGAAACCTGATTCGGATTCGGGGTTGCCCGGTGGTGGCCTATGCTCGGCTCAGTACGCCTTTCTCCACCAATTCGGTCGGTTGCTATCTATTAGCTCTTCGAAAGGTAGATCCCCGCATGTCCGATGTGCGCCTCGACGACTTCCTGCTCGGTGAGCTGTCCGATGTCGACTCACCGGGTGTCAGCACTGCCATGCAGCGGGCTGCGGGTCAGTTGCAGCGGGTGCTGCCGCCGGGGTGGCACGTCGAGGTGGTGGAGGCGACCTATCCGACGGTCCGGAAGGGACGACCGGTCCTGCGACTCCAGTTGCCCGAGGACTGATCCGCTCTGGTTGTGCAGGGGTGCAAGCCATTCCGCATCCTTGTGGCAAACTGGTAGCAGTCCGCAATATCGAATTCCGACCTGTTGGTTCGCTTTTCGCCGAACGCACTATTGCATTCGGCAGCCGCAGCGAGCATGCTTTATAGCTACCGTGGATAGCTCGCTCGATTCATGAACCGTTACCGCACAGGGGAGTCCGAGTCATGGCGGTGCAAGTGGTCGGCAGATCGCTGATGACCAGTGATCTCACGCCGCATCAGGCGAAAAGCGTCGGCGCAGGCGGTTGGGTGGTGTCCTTCCTGCCGGGCCGGACCCTGACCACCGAGCAAGCCGCCGCCGCACTACAGGCGGCCGAAGCGGTTGCCACCGTGAACGCCCTCGCCGGTCAGGTCGGGCTGACCGCCTTGGAGACGGTCGGGTTGGCTACCCAGGAGTCACCGTGGGGCGAACCCGAACCCTGCACCGGCCTACGCCGGATCTGGCGGCGACGATTCTCCATAAGCTGACCGCGGCCGCTTGGTCGCCACCACCACCAGGTTGCTGACCAGCAGCTCCCGCAGTACCGGGACGTGCACCATCCACCAGGCCCAGCGCGGGTGGTAGCGCGGGAACACCGCGAGAATCCTGATGTCGTCCGGAGTTTCGCGGGCCCACCGCACGCCCTCGGCAGCCCGCACCGCGAACAGCGAATGCCCGAAACGGTTCTTCGGCTCCCGCCCGTGCTGGCGCCGATACCGCCGCGCCGCGTACTCCCCGCCCAGGTAATGCCACGGCCCGGTCTCGTGGCCGCCGAACGGCCCGTGCCACACCGTGTACGAAAAGACCATGAGGCCACCGGGTTTGGTGACCCGCAGCATCTCCGCGGCCATCGCCCACGGCTGCGGCACATGCTCGGCCACATTCGAGGAGATGCAGACCTCCACCACGTCATCGCGGAACGGCAGCGCCATCCCCGACCCGCGCACCGAGCCCGCGACCCGCAGACCAGCCGCGTGCATCTCCGACGGATCCGGCTCCACCGGCAGATAGCGGGCCCCCGCCCGGCCGAACTCTTCCGCGAAATAGCCCGGACCGCCGCCCACATCCAGCACGATCGTCCCGCGCAGCGACTTCCCGGTCAGATCCCGGTAGAAGTCCGACACCAGATCTGCGGTATCGGCCGCCACCCCGCCGTAGAACACGGCCGGATCGGTCTGCTCGAACCGGAAACTGCTCAGCAGCCGTAGCGACCGGCGCAGCGTCGCCCGGCGGGCAAATCGCGGGCGGCGCGGTCTGGTCTGATCGGCTCGAAGCACGGCGGCAAGTTTCGCACAGCCGCGCACCGGCCCGGACACCCGCTCGCAACCTCGCACCCCGGCATCGATTCGCGGCACGCGCAGGTCGGATGACCGCTGCTGGCCCGGAACGGGCGGGCGGGCTATATGGTGGAGCCCACTGTCTGCCTGTCCCCGACCGACCCTGACCCCCTGGAGATCCGCCCGTGCGTGAAGTGCTGCTGCTGTGCTGGCGCGACACCGGGCATCCACAGGGTGGCGGGAGTGAGCGGTACCTGGAGCAGGTCGGGGCACAGCTGGCCGCGCGCGGTGTCAAGGTCACGCTGCGGACCGCGGGCTATCCGGGTGCGGCAAGGCGGGAGTCGATCGACGGCATCGAGATCAGCCGGGGCGGTGGGCGGTTCACGGTGTATCCGCGGGCGCTGGCGGCCATCGCGCTGGGCCGGCTCGGGATCGGCCCGCTCAAGGGGTTGCGGCCCGACGCGGTCATCGACACCCAGAACGGCATCCCCTTCTTCGCCCGGGCCGCAACGGCCGCGCCGACCGTGGTACTCGTGCATCACGGGCACCGCGAGCAGTGGCCGGTGGCCGGGCGGCTGGTCGGGCGGATCGGCTGGTGGATCGAATCGCGGCTGTCGCCGCGTGTGCACCGCGGCAATCAGTACCTGACGGTTTCGCTGCCGTCGGCCGAGGAGCTGACCGCGCTCGGGGTGGCCGGGACGCGGATCGCGGTGGTGCGCAATGGCGCCGAACCGATCCCCCCGCGGGTACCGGCCGGTGACGACGCCACCCGCACCGCGCACCCCAGCATCGTGGTGCTCTCGCGGCTGGTGCCGCACAAGCAGATCGAGGACGCCATGGCCGTGGTGGCCGGGCTGCGCGGGCGGATCCCGGGCCTGCACCTCGACGTGGTCGGCGACGGCTGGTGGGCCCCCAATCTGCGCGTCCATGCGCACGAGCTCGGGATCGCCGACGCGGTCACCTTCCACGGCCACGTCGACGAGGACGAGAAGCATCGGCTGCTGGGCCGCGCCTGGGTGCATGTGCTGCCCTCCCGCAAGGAGGGCTGGGGGCTGGCGGTCATCGAGGCGGCCCAGCACGGGGTGCCCACTGTCGGGTACCGCAGTTCACGCGGGCTTACCGACTCCATCGTGGACGGCGTGACCGGGCTGCTGGTCGACGATCCGGCCCAGCTCGTCGAGGCCGTGGGTGAGCTGCTCGGCGATCCGGAGTCCCGGATGGTGCTGGGGGAGAAGGCGCGGGCGCGGGCGCGGGAATTCTCCTGGGAACAGACCGGGAACGGCGTCTACGAGGTGCTGTCCGCGGTGACGCGCGGCGAGCGAGTGAGCGGATTGATCGCGCCCGCGCGAGTGTGATTCGCGGGCATCGCAATTCGGCAAAGCTGCGACGTGGTTCTCCTACGGTTCATAGCATCGAGGCATGTGGATCATTCTCGTCATTGCGTTAGTCAGCATTGTCGTGATCGGGGTGGGATTCGCGCTCGGCTTCCCGCGGGACTGACCGCCGCGTAGCGGAATGGATTGCGGCGGTGAGGAATCCGCTGGCCAGTAGCGCGGCCCACAGCAGATGCGCGGCGCCCGACAGGCGGCGGTGCGCGGCCGACGCGTCGTGAGCGGCGATATCGCCGGGTACCCGGTACAGCTGCACATCCGGGTCGGCGTAGACCGGATTCAACTGCGCCAGAGTAGTTTTCGATTCACCCATCGGCCCGGGCGTACCGCCCTCGACCAGCACCCAGCCGACCCCAAGCTCGGCCAGCCGGTTCGCGGAACCGCCCTGCAACAATAGGTTCTCCACCTTCCGGGCCCGCTCGCCCTCGCCGGACACCACGCCGCCGCGCACGGGAAGTTCACCGGTTTGCAGCACATCTCGCTTCAGCATGCGCGGAGCCGGATCCAGGACCGGCGCACTGCCCGAATACCGGAACTTCCGGAACATCCCGCCCGGCAGCACCGCGACATCACCCGGCGCGTCGACCGCGCCGGCCACCCGCTGCCATCCGGCCGGATAGTGCACCGGCCGCAGCGCGCCCCCGACTCCCCACGCCAGATCCGGCAGCGTGAGTAATACGATCGCGAGGAAAAGCACTGCCGCCCCGCCGGTTCGCGCCCGCGGCGACGCGGCGCTCACACCATCCACGACCACGGTGGGAATCCAGCGCCCCACCACCCGGCATCCGGCGGCCGCGCACAGGGCATACGCGGGAACGGCCAGCGCCACGAACTTCTGGGTATCCCGCAGCAGCCCGGCCCCCGGCACCCTCGTCACCAGAAACTCACCCGCCGACAACCCCCACCCGGTCGCCCCCAGCGCGGGCAGCACGATCGCCGCCACCGCCAGCCAGACCAGCCGCCGCCGCGCCACCCGCGCCTCGTCGTGCATCGGGTCCTGGGAAGATTCACCATCCGGCACGCTGCCCGGTTCGGCCGGGTCGTCCGGCCGTACGTCGGTGCGATCCAGGTTGTGGGCCGCCGCGCCTGAACGGGATTTGGAGTCCGTGCCCGCGTCGAGGACCGCGCGTACGCCGGTTGCCACGAGAGCGAGCAGGAGCACGGTTGCGACCAGCGCGAAGAAGGTTGTGCGCGACCCGGGTGCGGCGGTGCTGTTCCAGATGCCGCCCAGACCGGCGAGGCTGCCGAGGGTGCCGAGCCACGGTTCCGCGCGGGCTGCGAAGGCGGCGATGCCCGCCGGATCCGAGGGTTCCGCGCCCGCACCCGACAGTGCCGTCGCTGTCAGCCACGGGGCCGCCGACAGGATCCACAGTGCCGCCGTGACAGGCAGATTTCGTTTGCCGACCAGCAGTAGTGCCACCAGCCCCGCGAGCAGCGATCCGGTCGGAGTGAGCCCCGCCGCGGCGAGACACCCTGCCAGCCCGGCCCACGTACCGAGCCTGTCCGCCCGAGCGGCGGTCGCACCCCGCGCTCGTAAGCGAGTGGCGAGCAGGGCGATCCAGGGCAGCGCCGCATAGCCGGTGAGGAGGCTCCAATGGCCCTGTAGAAGGCGCTCGGCCACATAGGGATTCCAGATGGCGACGGTCGCCGCCACCAGCTGCGGGCCCAGCGATACGCGGAGCAGGTCGCGGGCCAGGGAGGCCGCACCCCAGCCGACCAGCCACAGGGCAGTCAGCAGCATCGCTTTGACGAGGAGGCCGCCGTCCACCACCGTCGATCCGACGGCGATCAGCGCGTCCTGTGGCACGGCGCGCGGGGCGGCATCGCCGAGCCCCAGTGCGGAATCGGTGAGATATGACCGCGGTGTACTGACCGCGTCCCGCAGCAGCAGGTATCCGGACCCGAGCAGTGGCCCCAGCACGATCAGCGCGAGCACCAGGCTGTACCCAGCGGGTACCAGCCTGACCCAACCCCGCTCCCGACCCTGCGAACTCACACCGGGCACCCTACGTTCCGTTCGGCCCGAGTTCGGGGACCCGCGTTGGGTTCTCGGTCTCGTCGCGCGCGCCGCGCAGGGCCAGACCGGTGATCGCCAGCGTCGTGAGGGCAGCCGTCGCCGTGGCGATGACGATCAGCGACAGCACCGAGTGCGCGCAGGACAGCATGACCGCGATCCCCACGCCGAGCCCGACCCAGGTGATAGCGGCCGGTGCCGTCCGGTCGGCGGCGATCGCCGACAGCAGGGCGGCCTGCAGGACGGCCAGCAGCGCGCCCTCGAGCGCGAACAGCCACAGCAGTCCCTCGATCGGTGCGTAGTCGCGCCCCGCGAACAACGGGGCCAGGGGTGCGGCCACCGCCGCCCCGAGGACCGTGACGGCCCCGATACCCACCAGCACCGCCAGCGCCGACCGCACGGCGCGTACGGAGTGCTGCGGCTGCGCCATCTTCGGATACAGCACCACGCCGACCGCCTGCGGCAGCCAGAACGCGATCTTCGCGGCAATGGCCCCCAGCGCGTAGCGCCCGGCGTCGTTCTCGTCCAGGATGATTCGCGACACCAGCAGATCCGCCGCCGACAAAGCGGTCAAGGCCGCTTGCACCTGCACGGCCCGGAACACCGCCGCCACGCCGAGGCTCGAGGCCGCCGTCCGGCGCGGTGCCGCGGATCCGGAATCTGCTCCCGGGATCGGGGCTGCGGCCGGAACTTCCTCGGTGACAGCGGGACTCGACCAAGTCGGCGAGCCGGGGGTGTTGCCGTCGCTGTCGTTCGGCCGGATCGCGTCGGCCTCGCGGGCGTGGCCGGTCAGCGCGCGATCGGCGATCCGGCGGGCCACGATCGCCGCCAGGGTGGCACCACCGGCGCCGGCCCACAGCGCGGGCGCCGAACCGAAACCGCAGGCCAGCACGATCAGGGCGGGCGTCACCCGGACGATCGCCGCTCCGCCCAGTACGGTGGCCAGCTCTCGGAACCGGCTGCGCCCCTGCAGAATTCCCTGCTCGCCCGCGAGCAGCACCAGGGCCGGCGCGGAAAACAGCGCACCCGCCGATGCCGCCACGCCGACCTTCAGCACCGCGCCGACCACCGGAACCAGCACCAGCGCCACCACCGCGACCAGGCCCGCGCAGCGCGCGGTCAACTCTCGCGCGGCGCGCACCGGTGCAGCTCGCACCACCTCCCGCGCGACCACGTTCTGCAGCGCGAGCGCGGGCACCGCGCACAGCATCTGCACCGCCAGCAGGCTCGCGAACGAGCTGTATCCCGACACCCCCAGCCATCGGCTGGCGAGCAGCTGCAGCAGGTATCCCGCCACATTCGCGGTCATCGCCCCCGCCGTCACCAAGGTCAGGTCCTTGACCACGGGCAGACGGCGTACAACGGGCACGCCCGCAATGCTCCCATCCGTCTCGGCCACCCCGCCCGCGCACCCCTGCGCCGCGCTCCCGACCCGGTGCCGCCGGCACCGGCGAGCGCGGGACTCTCAGCAGCGCCTCGGGCGGAAACGGAAGCGGCCCAGCACCTTCGCAGGTGCTGGGCCGCGGTGAACCGGGAGCCGCTAGGGCTTCTTGTTCATGTCGATCTGCTGGGTCGGGGCGTCGAAGTTGCCGGGACCGCCGGACGGGGCCGGGGCGACGCGGCGGACCGGGGCGCGCCCGTTGCCGTTCTTGCCGAGGAAGCCGAGCAGCAGGCCGACGATCAGGAACACCAGGCCGAGGACGCCGAGGATGATCGGCAGGATGCGGCCGTACAGCGACAGCTTGTCCATGTTGTCCTTGGCCACCGAGATCTGCGACTCGATGGTGTTCTCGTCGAACACCAGGGTCGCCTTCAGGGCGGTCACCTCGGGCTTGTCACCGCTGCGGGCGTAGAACAGGTGGATCTGCTCCTGGCCCTTGATGACGGTGCCGGTCTGCGGCTCGATCCACAGGTCGCGGGTGTTGGTGTAGAAGCGCGCCATGGTGACGTCGCCGTCGCCCTCCACGCCCCACTTCTCGGCGGGCAGGGTCAGCTTGTTGGTCGGCGAGTTGGCGACGGTGGAGAGATCGGTGACCGGCACGGCCATCTGGAAGTGGTAGACCTTCAGATTGTTGATCTCGGTCTCTTCGACATAGTTGATGTCGTAGGTCTTGCGCACGTTCAGATCGAAGTACGGGTAGGTCTTCTTGTCGGTGCCGATCGGGAAGCGGTACTGGAGGCCGGTGTGCTGCACCGGGTCCATCACGCTCTCGCCCTTCTTGTCGACCGTCACGGCGATCGCACCGTTGGGGCCGCCGTCCACCGACTCCACCGGCTCACCGGTCTTGCGGTCCACGGTGACGCGGTCGATGGTCGCGGTCAGCAGGCCGGTGTCGCCCTGCTTGTCGGTGCGGCGCAGGGTCTGACCGGCCTGGATGGTCATTTTCGAAGCGTCCGACGGGTCTTCGACGGTGAGGAAGCGCTGCGAGACGAGCGGGACGTTCTGGTCCACCTTCGCCGAGCCCGTTCCCGAGGTCAGCGACTTGGAGTCCAGCACCTCACTGGGGGCGCCGTTCTGCGGATTGGTCGCGACGGTCGTGATCTCCAGGTCCAGCGGGGTCTTCGCCAGCCGACTGACCGTATAGGTGGGGACCATGATCGCGGCGACGAGCAGCATCGCACCGAGCCCCACGAGTACGCAGGCCACCGTCCTTCTGGTACCGGCACTGAGTGCCATGCAGGTTCTCCTCGTCGTCGAACACGTGTTTCCTCCAGTACTGCGGTCGCCGCGCAGCACTCGTGAGCCCAGACACTAACAGTCCGAGCGGTCCCAGAGTGTGGCCGAGGCCGGAAAACTCCCCGAAATAGCCGCCCGGTGAAGTCGTGCGGAGGCGGCCGGGCGCTCGGGCGAACGGCGACAGGGCAGACTGGGGCGCGATGACGACCACCCTGAATCCCGAGACGAACCCGATCCCGGCCGAGCCGCCCGCGGCCCGTCTGGGTCGCTTCGTTCCGGCGCTCGAGGGCATGCGTGCGCTGGCGGCGCTGGGGGTGGTGCTCACCCACGTGGCCTTCCAGACCGGCGCCACCGGACAGCCGGTGCTGGGCCGGGTATGGGAGCGATTCGACATGGCGGTCGCGGTGTTCTTCGCGCTGTCGGGATTCCTGCTGTGGCGCCCGCACGCCGTTGCGGCCAGGGGACAGGGCCGCGCCCCGAGCGCCGGACGATATCTGCTGCATCGCGCGGCCCGCATCCTGCCCGCCTACTGGGTGGTCGTGGGCGTGGTGCTGATCCTGCTGCCCAGCGCGGCACATACCGCGGGGTTGCGCGTGTGGCTGTCGAATCTCGGTCTGCTGCAGGTGTTCGTGCCCTTCACCCTGACCGACGGTCTCACCCAGATGTGGAGCCTCTCGGTGGAAGTCGCCTTCTACCTTGTGCTTCCGCTGCTGGCGTTCGCCCTGGTCTGGTTGCGCGGGCAGCGGGCGCGGCTGCGGGTGCCGGTGGTGCTGGGGCTGGGATTGCTGTGCCTGGGCTGGAACTTCCTGCCGGTGCCCACGCCCGAGGGCATTCACGCCGACAACTGGCTGCCGGGCTATCTGCCCTGGTTCACGGCGGGCATGCTGCTGGCCGAACTCGCCGACCTGCCCGCCCCGCGCTGGCGGCGGGTGGCCGGGAACCAGTGGCTGATGTGGCCGCTCGCGTTCGTGGCCATGCTGCTGGCGGCCACCGATCTGGCGGGTCCGGCGGGTCTCGTGCACGGGCAGCCGTGGCAGTACGTCATGAAGATGGCGCTCGGCGCGGTCATCGGGTTCGGCCTGCTGGCACCGCTGGTGCTGCGTCCCGATCGGCGGCACCGGGTGCTGGAGGGGCGGGTCGCCGCGACGCTCGGACGCTGGTCGTACGGCATCTTCATCTGGCATCTGGCCGTGCTGTCGATCATCTTCCCGGTATTCGGCATCGTGCCTTTCCACGGGCATTTCGTGGTGGTCTACCTGTTGACCGTGGCGTTCACGCTGCCGCTGGCGGCCGCCAGCTACGCCCTCGTCGAGGAACCCGTCCGGCAGTGGACGCGCCGCCGCTTCGGTTGAGCGGCAGCACGATTCAGCGGCGGGGCGGCACGCTGATTCAGCGGCGTGGCGGCAGGGCAGCGATCCCCACCGCGATCACCGCGACCAGCGCCGGGAACTGCACCCACAGCGAACCGCCGGCATAGCCCTCGAGCGAACGCCAGGGCCCGGTCGACAGCGCGGCCGCGGAGATGGCGGTACCGCCGGCCGCGATCGCCACCAGCGCCCGCGGCAGCACCTGCGGCCGGAGATGGTCGGCCATCAGGCCGAAAAGGGTGAGCACGAGGGCGACCGGTCCGGCGATGAGACCGGCCCCCGCGGCCAGTCCCAGCCCGGCGACGGTGCGACTGCGCCAGGTGCGCGGCCGCGGCCCATCGTCGCGGACGAGCGAGCGCGCACCCCGGAACGCCAGCACGATCAGCGGAATCAGCAACAGCAGGCCGCCGAAGATGGCCAGGCGGTACCAGCGATCGGTGGGGAATGCGACGGTGATCGGGCCCTCGGTTCCGGCCGGCACCAGCCACGCCTGCTGCCAGCCGTTGATCACCACGGGCCGCAGCGTGTGGCCGTCGGCGGATTTGGCCTGCCATCCGACATTGGTGCTCAGCGGCAGCACCAGCACCTGCGTGCCGGTGCTGCCGTTCGGATCGGCCACCGGAGCGAGCGCCGGGGTGCGGTTCAGGCGCAGTTCGTCGACGGTGAACAGTTCGGTCGGCGCGACCGCGACATCGACACGGCCGGACGGGAAGTCGAAGCCGCTCTCGCTCGTCGCATCGTCGGCGCTGTTCGCGTCGGCCGCGCACACGGTGGCGGGCAGCGGTGCGCCGGAACGCAATTCGGCGGCGGTGCCGGTCACCGTGGTGTGCAGGGTGCGGCCCGCGGCGGCGATGGTGGGCCCGTGCGCGCAGTCGATGGTGAGGAGCCGGTCGGGATCGGCGGGGGCGGGGTAGTCGGGGCCCAGCACGTTCACCTCGGCCAGGCCGGGCGGCTGCTCCTGCGCGAAACCCAGTGCGGTGCGGTCGAGTACGCCGTCCCAGGTCTGGATGCTGACCTCGATGCGATCGGTGACGTAGGGGTGCAGATCCACCCGGCTGGTCGCGCCGGAATCCGGATCCACGGTGCGCACCTGCGGGCCGTCGCCGAGATTCACCGAGACGGAGGTGGGGTGCGCGGGCAGATCGCCGCGCGACGGCGTCACCTCCAGGCCGGTCACCAGGGCCGGGGCCGGAAGTTCGATGGTGAGTGTGGGTTTGGGGCCCGCCGGATTGCGGACGGTGGTCTCGGGCGCGGTCCAGCTGGTGCGCGGGTCCCCGTCGGTGGCCGCGAGGGCGGAGCCGCGCGGGTCGCCGACATCGGCGCGGCCGCGGGCGATGGGCCGGTCCTGATCGGTGAGCAGCGCCTCCAGCGCCGGACCGGGACGGGTGTGCACGATCAGGTCCGGGGACGCGGTCACCGGCTGCGGCACCCGCAGGGTGCGTTCGAACAGGCCCGGCTCCTCGGCGGCCAGGGCCAGGCCCTTGCTGCACCGGACGCGGTCGGGGGAGTCGAAACAGGCGCTGCGGCCGGGGAATTCCTGTCCCAGGTCCCAGCCGCGCACCTGCGCGCCGGCGGGGGCGGGCGGCAGTACCGTGCGGTGCCGGATGTCCACGGTCACCGGGTTCTCGCGGTCGGCGTAGTCGTCCAGGCTCAGTTCGCTGATCCCGAATTGGCCGCCGGCGTTGCCGTCCTCGGTGTGCACGGCGGTGATCTTGATCCAGTCGGTGCGGCCCGGCGGCAGCGAGATCGCCACCGGCGTACCGGGTTCGGTGATGCGGGCCGCCACCGTGCCCTTGGCGGTCTCCACCTCCACCCACTTCACCGGGCTGCCGATGGCGGCCGCGCTGGTGGTCAGCCGCAGCACCGCGGAACTGATCGGCTTGTCCAGATCCAGCCGGAGCCATTGCCCGACAGCGTGTTCGGCGCCATTGCTGATCCACGCGGTGGCCGGATCGCCGTCCACCACGGCCGCGGTCGAGCTGCCGGGCGCGGCACCGCCCAGCTGGGTGGCGTCACCGGCGGAACTGGAGGCGGTGATGGTCGCTCCGGACCATTCGCCCGCCACCGGCTGGGTGCCGGGCACCGCATAGTCCGGCACCAGATTGTGGGTGCGGCGGGCGTCGCCCGGGGCCCGCAGCGCCGAGTTGTGGTTGTCGACGCGGCCGAAGTCGGTCTCCCGGTCCATCGGTGTGTCGGTGATGGTGACCCCGTCCACCGGTAGTCCGGCGGTGGCGGCGTCGGCGGCCAGCACGGCCGGCCCGGCGGGCGCCGCGGGATTGCGGCGCAGCCGTTCCACCACCTCGGGGCCGCCCTGGATCACCGGGACGCTGTCCAGCGGGACGGTGAACGCCCCCGGGAACGACGTCGGCGCGCCGACACCGCTGCGTACCTGGGCGGGGGTGCCGGGCACGGTCGACCCGACGCGATAGATCTCGATCGCCGGGTATTCCGGGCGCAGATCGCCGTCCGCGACCAGGCCCTCCACCCTGGCGGTCCCGATCGGATTCCCGAACTGGGCGACCTTCGTCAATCCGGGCGAGCCGTCGAGCGCGCGGTGGGCCAGCATCGGCCGGGTGGAGCGCGAGGTCTCCGGGTCGAGGTCGTTGCGCAGCACCAGGATTCCGATGCCCTGCCCGGCCAGTGTCGCCGCCAGCCCCGCCGACGGCCGTCCGTCGGCAATGAGCCGCTGCACCGAATCCATGGCGCGGATCGCGCCGGGCGGGTTGAGCGGCACCGAATCCCGCACCGCCCACGGGGTGCTCGCCAGCGCCTGCAGGGGCTCGTCGCGGGTCAGACCCCACACCTGGCTGCCGAACGGCGCGCCCGGCACCACCAGCGCCCGGGTGTCGGAGGCATTGTGCGCCAGCCAATCCGCGGTCTGCTGCCAGTACGCCGGGACCCGGTCGTAGCTGCCGCGCGGGGCGAGCTTGCCGGTCCAGGCCAGCGAGGTCGACAGCGTCAGCGCCGTCAGGACGAGCGCGGCGACCGCCACCATGCGGTCGCGCTCGGGATGCGCGAAGGCCCTGCGCCACACCGGCAGCGGCACCGAAGCGGGCAGCGGCACCCGGCTCAGCAGATGCGCGAGTCCCAGCACCAGCGGCAGCCGGATGAGCGGCTCCAGCTTGTGCACATTGCGCAGCGGCGCGCCGCCGGAGTCCAGGAAGATCCGCACCTGTTCCGCGAACGGCCCGCCCAGCTCACCCGCGTAACCCGCGCAGATGCCGACCAGTCCGGCGATCAGGATCAGGGCGAGCCGACCGCGATTCGGCATGGACCGCATGGCCAGACCGGCCATGCCCGCCGCGGCCAGCAGGCCGGTGGCCAGCACCGCCGCCGGCTGGGTCACCAGTACCGCGCCCGCGATGCGCTCCGGTGAGACGAACGGGGTCCAGCTGTCGGTGCCGCGCAGCACCTCGCCCAGCGAGGCCCACTGCGTCGTCACGCCGGAGGATTCGATGTAGTCCAGGAACGGCGGGCTCACCTTGCCCAGCAACAGCAGTGGCACCACCCACCAGAAGGTGCCCAGCACCAGCAGCGGAATCCAGGCGCGGGTGAAGCGCCACCACACTCGATTCGGCCGGTAGGACAACCACCACAGCGCCGCGGGCAGGAACGCCGCGGCCGTGGCCACCGCGTTCACCGAACCCATCAGCGCGAGGGCGAGGGCGCTGCCCGCGGGAGTCGTCATGCCGCGCCGCGCGGGGCGCCGCATCGCCACGCCCAGGGCGGCGGGCGCCAGCAGCACCCAGGGCGCCAGCATCATCGGCAGCGTCTCCGAGGAGATCGAGCCGAGCGTCGTGAGCACGCGCGGCGAGAACGCGAACGCGACCGCCGCGATCACCCGCGAGCCCCGGCTGCCGATGCCAAGGGTCTCGCAGAGCCGGATGATGCCCCAGAATCCCGCGAGCAGCAGCAGCGCCCACCAGATGCGCTGGGTCACCCAGCCGGGCAGGCCGAGCAGATGCCCGAGCGAGAAGAACGCGCCGTGCGGGAAGAAGTAGCCGTAGGCCTGGTTCTGTACCTGCCCCATCGGGGCCTGGCTGCTCCACAGATGGGAGGCGCGGGCGAGGAAGCCCAGCGGATTCTGCGCCAGATCGTATTTCGTATCGGCGACGGTCTGCCCGGGCACCTGCAGGAAGGTCAGCAGGAAGGCGGCGATGACACTGCCGAGCAGCCAGCGGCGGCCCAGCGGGGCCGTGCCGGCAGAGTCCTGAAGTGTCGTCGGAGACCGGTCCTCGCCCGGACCGGTCACATCGGACTGTGCGTCTTCGGGTTGGCCTGGTTCGGAGGTCGTCCGGTCAGCGTGAGCCGTACTCAACGTTGTTCAATAGCGACGAGCCCGCCTCGCCGCTGCGATCGATCTCGGGCCGCTTGTCCTGCGAAGCCGCCATTGTGATGACCAGGACCGCCGCCAGCCCGACCAGGGCTCCACCGACAGCACTCGCTGCACCAGGAACGGCAAACTTCATCGCGGTACTCCCAACATCGGACGCATGCGTAACCGGGCCAACCTAGCAGGTTTCGCCCCTCGGACTCCCCACAACCCCGAGCCTTCGGCGGGCATGTTGTCGTAGGCCATGGTGACGACTGATTTCGTGACGGCCGGGGTGACTCGCCTGGGACCTCCGGAAGGGTTCGGCTCCCCACCGTCGGCACGCGTGCTCAACGCTTCGGCTCCCAGCCGTGCGCAGAAGTCTCGGGGAGGCGGGTGAGCGCGCCGAGGAAGGTGCGGAGCTTGGCGGTCGTTTCGTGGAGTTCGGTGTGCGGGTCGGAGGCGGCCACGATGCCGCCGCCGCCGAAGGCGCGCAGGGAGCAGGCGTCGGCGGCGAGTTCCGCGCAGCGGATGGCGACGAACCAGTCGCCATTGCCGGCCGCGTCGCACCAGCCGACCGCGCCGCCGTAGAAGCCGCGGTCGCCCTCGAGGTCGGCGATGGCGTCCAGGGCCAGGGCGGTCGGAGTGCCGCAGACCGCGGGGGTGGGGTGCAGCAGGACCGCGAGGTCCAGGGCGGTGGTGGCCGGATCGCGCAGCACGCCGCGAATGGGGGTGGCCAGGTGCCAGACCTCGGGCGTGGACAGCAGTTCGGGCCCGTCGGGGATGGTCAGCTCGGCGCAGACGGGTGTCAGCAGTTCGCGGATCCAGTCGATGACGAAGGCGTGCTCGTCGCGATTCTTGGCACTGGCCAGCAAATCCCGGGCTTGGGCCGCGTCCGCCTCCGGATCGGCGAGCCGGGGCAGGGTGCCGGCCAGCGGGTGCAGGGCGACCGCGCGGCCGTGCCGGGAGATCAGCACCTCGGGCGTCGCGCCCAGCAGCGTGTCGCCGGGACGTCCCGCCGCCGACAGGTCGACGGCGTAGACGGCGGCCCGCGGATGCCGGGTCACCAGGTGCGCGGCGATCACCTCGGGCTCCAGCGGGGCCTGTGCCTCGGCCAGCAGCGACCGGGCCGCCACCACCTTGCGCAGCGGCTGCCCCGGATCGCCCAGCTGCTCCACGAGTCTCGTGACGCGCGCGACATGCTCTGCGGCACTGGGGATTTCGGAGACGATCCGAACCTCGGGCAGGTCCGGCAGAGCGGCCGGACGCCACGGTCCGGCGGTGTGCGCGGCCTGCTCGGGCGTCACCAGGGCGGCGGGTCGGCGTGGATCGAACGGCAGCGCGCCCACGATCAGCCCGGCTGCCCCGGACCGCAGCGCCCCGCTCGCGGCGGCCGCCGAATCGAAGGCGGCACGGGTGCCAGAGGTGCGTACGACACCGTCCGGCGTCGCGAGCAGAAATCCGTCCATGATGGTTTGACGATAGACCCGGGGCCGGACGGCCCGGACCGGGGAGCGACGCATCTCTCACCCGGCCGGCGGGCAGGTACGGGTATTCCGGTGCGGCCCAGCATCTTTCCCGCAATGACCCGCTCCGGCCGGGGGCGCGTGGACCCCGGCCGTCCGGGGTTTCCCGGCGTCAGGCCCGTTTTTCGGCGGGTTCGCGGCCCGGCGGCACCATGAGCACCGGGCGATGGCAGTGCTTGAGCACGGCGTCGGCGACGCTCGAATGCATGAGGGCCCGGATGCCGGTGGCCCCGCGGGTGCCCGCCACGATGATGTCCACGTTCAGCTCGTCGGCGGTCTCGACGATGGCGTTCCAGATGGTGGTGGTGCACTCGGCGGTGCGCGCCTCGGCGTTCAGGCCCGCCAGCTTGGCCAGCCGCACGCCTTCGGCATTGATATTCCGGGCGTCCACCAGCGCGATGTCCTCTATTTCGTCGTCGGTCATCCACTCCGGCTGCATCACCCCGGACAGTCCCGACAATCGCGCGGCCTGGCGCACCATCGGCTCCCACGCCGTCAGCACCACGGCTCTGTCGGCGGCCAGGAACCGTCCCGCGTATTCGACGGCCCGCCGGGCATTCTCGGAGCCGTCGTAGGCAATCAGCATCAAATCGCAGGGCATGACGAACCTCCTGGTAGGAACGCCTGGCTGTACCCCCGAGGCTACCCCGGAAACAGACCGTTCAGTGGACTTGGCAACTTTCGTCGCGTCCCAAGTTCTCCACAGTTCGCTCACGATTCACCCAAACCGGTGGTGCGATGCGGGGGACGGGTTTTCACTGAAAACGTCGGCTTTCGCCGACGATCGACATCGCCGTCGTTGGAGCAGGGCCCGGACGAGGGGTGGATTGTGCGGTTGGACGAGCTGACGACCCCGCAGGAGTGGGCGCGTGTGTACCGCTCCCTGTTCGGTCTGCCCCACGTGCATGTGACCACACCGGGCTTCGTGGTCCTACCGCTGATCGACACCATCGCGGCGCTGAACACCCCGGAACCGTTGGGGGCCTTGATCCTTGACGAACTGGTCAGTCGCGGTCTGGCCGGCCCGGTGCTGGTGCGCGACAAGCCGCCGCGCCGCACCTTCCTGGCGGTCTTCGACGGCTACCCGTCCGACGAATGCCTCGAGCTGCTCGAGCGCAACAGCGTCGACATCGGCCCGCATCGCAGTAATGTCATCCTGCCCACCGGATTCGGCCGTCACACCCATGAGGGCCGCTGGTGGGCGCGCGCGCCGCAGCGCGAGGAATCCCTGCCCCTGCTCTCCGAGGTGGTCGCGGCCACCCAGGCGGTGTTGTGACCATAGAGTCGGCCTTCTTCGGCCACCATGAGGCCGATCCACGCGCCCTGCTGTACTACGAGTGGTGTCAGCGCGCCGAATCCGGTTACGCGGTAGACGATTTCGCGGAGGAAGTGCGCGATCTCACGCACACCGAGCAGACGATTCCCGGGGCCTGCTGGCGGCTGCTGGATCGGGTCGAGCGGGCTCCGCGACTGCCGGACTGGCCCTACACCGAATGGGTGGACGCGCCATGGCACGCGAATCAGGCTGGCATCGAAGAGGATTCGATTCCAGCATTGCGCGAGCCGGAGCTGCTGGACCGCATCCACGGCGGCTGGCTCGGCCGCTGTATCGGCTGCACGCTGGGCAAACCCCTGGAGAACGGCTTCGTCTGGACGCCCGCACGCATTCGCGGGTATCTGGAGGCGAGCGGGGCCTATCCGCTGCGCGACTACGTCCCCGTCGCCGACCCGCTGCCGCCCGAGGCCGATGACCGAAGATCCTGGCACACGGCCACTCTCGGCCGGATCGACGGCTGCCCCCGCGACGACGACGTCGACTACCCGATTCTCGGTCTGCATCTGCTGGAGCAGCACGGGAGGTCGTTCACCCCCGATGACGTCGCGGCCCTCTGGCTCGAGCGCCTGCCGTTCCTGCAGACCTACACCGCCGAACGCGTCACCTACCGCAACCTCATCGACGGTTTCGCCCCGCCCGACACCGCCACCCACCGCAACCCCTACCGCGAGTGGATCGGCGCGCTCATCCGCGCCGACATCCACGGCTACACCCACCCCGGACAACCCCGCCGCGCGGCCGCCGCGGCGGCTCGCGACGCCTCGATCTCCCACGTGGGCAATGGTTTATGGGCCGCCATGTGGTCGGGTGCGCTGATCGCCGCCGCCTTCACCGCCCCCGGCTCCGCCGCGGCGCTGGCCGTCGCGCACGCCGTCATCCCCGCCCGCTCCCGCCTGGCACTGGCCCTGGCCGAGGTCACCGACGACCATCGCGGCGGCATGTCCTGGGACCGGGCCGTGACCGCCATCCACACCCGCCACTCCCACTACAACTGGGTGCACGCCATCGGCAACGCCTGCCTCATCGCCGCCGGATTGCTCTGGGGAGAAGGCGATTTCACCCGTACCATCGCCCTCACCGTCCAGGGTGGCTGGGATACCGACTCCAACGGCGCGACCGCCGGCTCGGTGGCGGGCATCCTCACCGGGGCCGCCGCCATCCCCGCCCACTGGACCGCGCCGTTCCATGACACCGTCCACAGCCGCGTCGCCGGCTACGACAGAACCCGCATCTCCGACCTGGCCCGCCGCACGCTGAAGCTGGTGCGCTGACGCCGAATCGGGTCGTGGCGGTGGTCCCCGACAGCGGCGAGGACGGTGCCCGGCCGTCGTCCCGGCCGGGCACCGCCCTCTAACACAGAAACGGGGGTTGGGGGCAATGCCCCCATCCTCCAAGGGTTTTCAGGGGCGTAGCCCCTGGCGAGCTACCGCTCGACGATGGCGACGACGCCCTGGCCGCCCGCGGCGCAGATGGAGACCAGCGCGCGGCCGCCACCCTTCTCGGCCAGCTGCTTGGCGGTCTGGGCGATGATGCGGCCGCCGGTGGCCGCGAACGGGTGACCCGCGGCGAGCGAGGAGCCGTTCACGTTCAGCTTGGCGCGGTCGATCTTGCCGAGCGCGCCGTCCAGGCCCAGGCGCTCCTTGCAGTACTGGTCCGACTCCCAGGCCTGCAGGGTGGCGAGCACCACGGAGGCGAAGGCCTCGTGGATCTCGTAGTAGTCGAAGTCCTGCAGGGTCAGGCCGTTGCGGGCCAGCATGCGCGGCACCGCGTAGGTGGGGGCCATCAGCAGGCCGTCAGGGCCGTGGATGTAGTCCACCGCGGCGACCTCGGAGTCCACCAGGTAGGCCAGCGGCGACAGGTTGCGCGAGGCCGCCCACTCCTCGGAGCCCAGCAGCACCGCGGACGCGCCGTCGGTGAGCGGGGTGGAGTTGCCGGCGGTCATGGTGGCGTCGCCCAGCTTGGTGCCGAAGACCGGCTTCAGGGTGGCCAGCTTCTCGATGGTGGAGCCCGGGCGCAGGTTGTCGTCGCGGGTCAGGCCCAGGAACGGGGTGACGAGGTCGTCCATGAAGCCGCGGTCGTAGGCGGCGGCCATGTTCTTGTGCGACAGGTAGGCCAGCTCGTCCTGCGCCTCGCGGGAGATGCCGAATTCCTTGGCGGTGATGGCGGCGTGCTCACCCATGGACAGCCCGGTGCGCGGCTCGGCATTGCGCGGGATCTCGATGCCGACCATCGAGGGCCGCAGCCGGCCGACGAGCTTCACGTAGTCGGAGTTCTTCTTGGCGCGGTTGGCGTCGAGCATCCACTCGCGCATGCCCTCGCTCACGCCGATCGGCGCGTCGGAGGTGGTGTCGGTGCCGCCGCCGACGCCGTTCTCGATGCGGCCCAGGGCGATGCCGTCGGCCACGGTGACGATGGACTGCAGGCCGGTGCCGCAGGCCAGCTGCAGGTCATGGGCCGCGGTGTAGGGCGACAGGGTGGAGCCGAGCACGCTCTCACGGATCATGCCGTGCTCGCCGACGCGCTTGAGGACCGCGCCGCCGACGACCAGGCCCAGGCGCTCGCCCTGCAGGCCGAAGCGGGCGACCAGGCCGTTCAGGGCCGCGGTGAACATGTCCTGGTTGGACGCGTGGGCGTACTTGCCGTCGGAACGAGCGAACGGGATGCGGTTACCGCCGAGGATGGCAACCGGGCGGGCCTGCTTGGTGGTCTTGGCCGCGGCCTTCGCCGAACGGGCTTTGGTGGTCACTCGAGTCTCCAGTGTCTCGTCGGTGGGATTTCCGGCACGCGCGAATCCCGGCGGATGCGCGCCACTCGGTTTACATTAAACTTACTCTGGAGTAAGTTCATTGTCGACACCGTACCCCGCACATGTGTGCAACACCGCCCGAGGCCGGTGCGCAAGGCCCGAGCGGGCGAGGACCACTCACCCACACAAGAGAAGGTAGGAAACGTGGCTGCCAGCAAGAGCAAGGGCGCTCCCAACCTGTACGGATCGTTCGTTCACTCCGCGCCGGGCGCGTTCCTGGCCTCGAAACTGGGCCTGCCGCGGCCGGAGACGCTGCGCCGCTACCAGGCCGGCGAGGCCGCGCTCCCGGGCCCGGTGCTGCTGGGCGGCAAGGGCCGCGTCGCCGACGCCGTGCGGAACCTGCTGAGCGACTACACCTTCGTCGACGCGGTCACCCCGGGCGTGAAGTTCGGCGCGCTGGTCTTCGACGCCACCGGCATCCGCACCATCGAGGAGCTGCAGCAGCTGTTCGAGTTCTTCCAGCCCGCCATGCGCAGCATCGCCGCCTCCGGCCGCGTGCTGGTCATCGGCACCACCCCCGAGCTCACCGATTCGGTCGACGCCCAGATCGCGCAGCGCGCGCTGGAGGGCTTCACCCGCTCGGTCGGCAAGGAGCTGCTGCGCGGCGCCACCAGCAACCTGGTCTACCTGCACCCCGAGGCCGCCACGGCCGCAACGGGTCTGGAGTCCACCCTGCGCTTCGTGCTGTCCGGAAAGTCGGCGTTCGTGGACGGCCAGGTCTTCCGGGTCGGCAAGGACGACTCGACCGCCCCGGCCTCCTGGGACAAGCCCCTGGAGGGCAAGGTCGCCGTGGTCACCGGCGCCGCCCGCGGCATCGGCGCCACCATCGCCGAGGTCTTCGCGCGGGACGGCGCGACCGTGATCGTGGCCGACATCCCGGCCGCCGGCGAGGCGCTGTCGGAGACCGCCAACAAGGTCGGCGCTACCGCGCTCGCCCTCGACGTCACCGCCGCCGACGCCGCCGAGAAGCTGGCCGCCTTCGCCACCGAGCGCTTCGGCGGCATCGACATCGTCGTCCACAACGCCGGCATCACCCGCGACAAGCTGCTCGCCAATATGGACGAGGGCCGCTGGAACTCGGTCATCAACGTGAACCTGGCCGCGCCGCACCGCATTACCGAGGGCCTGGTGGCGGCGGGCGCGCTCCGCGCGGGTGGCCGGGTCATCGACGTGTCCTCCATCGCGGGCATCGCCGGCAACCGCGGCCAGACCAACTACGGCGCCTCCAAGGCCGGTGTCATCGGCATGGTGAACGCCGAGGCCCCGAAGCTGGCCGAGCAGGGCATCACCATCAACGCGGTGGCCCCCGGTTTCATCGAGACCGCCATGACCGCCGCCATCCCGCTGGCCACCCGCGAGGGCGGGCGCCTGCTGTCCTCGCTGCTGCAGGGCGGTCAGACCGTGGACGTCGCCGAGACCATCGCCTACTTCGCCTCCCCGGCGTCGAACGCGGTGTCCGGCAATATCGTTCGCGTCTGCGGCCAGGCCCTGATCGGAGCATGATGACGCAGACCATCAACCTCACCGAGGTGCCCAAGAACGGCGGCCTGTTCGTCAAGGCCGCCCTGGGCGCGCTGCCGGTGCCGGGTCTGTCGGCCCGCAAGCCAACCCTGCCGGACCGCAGTGTCCGGCTCGAGGGCTTCAAGGTCGACCCGGACCACCTCGCCGCCTACTGCCGGGCCACCGGCCTGCGCTTCGGTGACGCACTGCCGCTGACCTATCCGTTCGTGCTCAGCTTCCCGCTGGCCATGCAGCTGGTCGTCGCCCGCGACTTCCCGTTCGTGGCCGTGGGCGCGGTGCACGCGGAGAACGTCATCGAGCGCAGCCGGGAGATCTCGGTGTCCGAGCCGCTGGACTTCGAGACCCACATCGAGAACCTGCGCGAGCACCCCAAGGGCCTGCTGGTGGACGCCGTCACCGAGATCAGTGTGGGCCGGGAGCTGGTGTGGCGTCAGGTCACCACCTTCCTGCACCAGCAGCGCACCTCGCTGTCGGGCGGGCCCAAGCCCGAGCCCAAGCCGGACGAGGTCCCGCCCCCGCCGCTGCGCGCGCTGCGCGTCGATCAGAAGACGATCAACCGCTACGCGGGCGCCTCGGGCGACCACAACCCGATCCACACCTCGGCGCTGGGCGCCAAGGCCTTCGGGTTCTCGAAGCCGATCGCGCACGGCATGTGGTCGGCCGCCACCGTGCTCGGCGCGCTCGAGGGCCGGATCCCCGACCAGGTCACGTACGCGGTGAAGTTCGGCAAGCCGATCTTCCTGCCGTCCACGGTGAACCTGTACGCGGACCAGGTGTCCGGTGGGTGGGACCTGTCCTTGAAACACCCGAAGAAGGGCTACCCGCACCTGACCGCTACGCTGCGCTGAAACCTCGCCGCGCGGGTAGGGTCGAAAACCCGCAGTGCGAGGGAGTGTCGAGCCTGACACCCGAAGATTCGGGCGCGGCCGCCATCCGGCGGTCCGCCCGACGGGGGTGAAGAGCCGCACACTGTTTCGAATTCGGATGTCGCCACGCAGGGGTTTCTACATCCGGCCCGAAACAGTGTGCGGCTCTTGTATTTCCGGACCGGGTCAGGCGATGGGCGAGCGCATCGGCGCACTGCTGCCGTCCACCAGCAGCGTCAGCACGTCACCGAGCCGGTCCGGCGTCAGCCCGGAATCGGGACCGGCCGCGATGTGGTGATCCGGCCGGACCAGCAGGGCCTCGCCCGCGGCCAGCCCGGCATGCGTCGCGCAGTCGGCCGCCGGCAGGGCGTGCACGGCCAGGTCGATACCGGTGGCGCGCCGTGCCTGTGCGGCGGCCGTGCGCCACGCCCCGGCCGGACCCGCGACCAGCAGGGTGAAACCCGGGCCGCACAGGTCCAGGGTGGAGGGGGTCCACCAGCCGGCGTCGACGCACCAGTGCGGGAGGCGGGTTCCCGTCCGGCTCTGCGGAGTCGCGACATGCGGGGCGGTGCCGGGCGCGGTGAGGACAGCCGTCGAGGTATAGCGGTAGCGGGTCATCACCGTCGCCGTATCCAGCCTGCGGGCCAGATCGTCGGCATTGCCGGGGGTTTCGATGCCGTAGCGGGTCCGGAAGTCGGTGCCCAGACGCGACTGCTCGACCGCCACCTCGGCGCGCGGGCGGCGCTCGGCCGCATAGGAATCCAGCAGCGCCGGACCGGCGTTCCCGTCCAGGGTGGCCGCCAGTTTCCAGACCAGATTGTGCGCGTCGGCGACGCCGGTATTGCCGCCGTAGCCGCCCCAGGGCGCGTGGCGGTGCGCCGCATCGCCGACCAGGAAGATTCGATCGCGGCGGTACTCGTCGGCCACGAAAGTGCCGGTGTCCCAGGCGCTGCGGGCCAGGATCCGCACGTCGAGATCGGGCGCGCCGACCATGGCGCGAATGGCCCCGACACAGCGCGCATCCGGCCAGTCGGCGGGCGATTCGGTGGCCGGGTCGTATTCGATGTGGAAGGACCATTCGTCGGTGTTGTTCTTGGACAACACAAGTCCGCGCACCGCCGGGCCGGTGATCTCGCACTGGCTGAAGGCGCGGCCGTCGAGCAGGCCGGTGAGGTCGGTGCGGGCGAACACATTCAGATAGTGGTGGGTCGGCGGCAGCTCCCGGCCGGTGATGCCCAGCGCCCGGCGGATCGGACTCCCCGCACCGTCCGCCGCGATCAGGTAGTCGGCCCGCAGCAGCGACCGCGCACCCGAGGCGTCCCGCAGCAGCGCGCTGACACCCGTCCCGTCCTGCTCGAATTCCACCAGCTCCGTACCGAATCGGAGGTCGCCGCCGCGCTCCCGGGCGGCCTGCGCGAGCACCGGTTCGAGCTCCACCTGCGGCAGGAACACGAACGCGACGGACTCGGATCCGCGGCCGCCATGGCCGCCCCCAGCCCCGACAGATCCAGCGACTCCGCGGTCCGCACCGACTCGCCGGTCCACGCCCCGCCGAACTTGCCCGCCCGCAACGCGCTCGCTGCCGCCTCCAGGATCTGCGCCTCGACCCCGGCCTGCCGGTACATCTCACCGGTGCGGGTGTGCAGCCCCCGGGAACGCGGCAGTGGCGAGGCGGTCGCTCGCCGCTCCACCAGAACGTAAGGGACGCCGTGGTATTCGAGGAACAGTGCGGCGGACAATCCGACCAGACCGCCGCCGGCCACCAGGACCGGAACATGTGCCGTTGTCATGTCCCCAGCGTGGGCACGACCGCTTGCACGCCCCTTGCGCGGCGATCACACGACGCAACAGGGGCGGCCGTGCCGGTCTCGGCTCGCGGCGTTCAGCAACTGCAATCGCATCCGCAGCAGTCACAGTCGCAGCAGTCGCCGTCGCAGCAATCGCAATCACACCCGCCGCAATTGCAGTCGCAGCAGCCGTGGCCGTCGCAGCAGCCGCCACCGCCGCCCGCGGCGTGGTGATGGCCGCCGCCGCAGTTGCAGTTGCCACAGCAATCGCAGCAGTCGCAGTCGCAGCGATCGATCCACGGCGCCTTGCGATCCCCGCTGCACGGACGGGTGTGCCACTTGAAACACGCGTAGCCGGTGCAGTACTGGGTGCCGATGATCCCCAGCCCCTCGAGCAGGTTCGGCCGCTGCATCGGCGGTCCTCCCGGCTGCCAGGGCTGCTCACCACGCGGTGCCGCCTCGGACGCCGTCGCGGAGTGGGTGCGACAGGTGTCGGTGGTGCAGGTGTGCGCGATGCCCGCGGCCCGGCCCAGCTTGCGGACCACGCCTCCCAGCGGGTCGAGCAGGATCCAGCGGACCGTGGCGGCGCGGTCCAGGGCGACGCGGGCGAGGGCCGCGCGCAGGAGTGAATTCGATTCGGCGACAAGGGCGTGCGCCTGTTCCGCAGTGGTTCCGGTGGCCGACAGCGGATTGAAGTGGCCCTGGGCGTTGTCCGCGTCGAGGTCTTCGAGCGCGTCGGCCAGATGCGCGATACGGCCGAAATGCCATCCCGCCTGACGCAGGGCGTCGGCGTTCTCGGGCCGGTTCGCGAGAATCGCGGTGTGCGCGAACAATTCCGCCGCGCAGAGCTGGGTCGGCGCGGTCAGCTCGGCGAGGGTGCTCTCGGGTGAATTCTCCAGCCGCAGCTGCGATTCGATCGCGGCGATCAGTGGTTCGACGTCGAGGCCGAGGGGCTCGGCGGCGGCGCGCGCCCGGGTATGCCACCGCGTGGAGACGCGGGTGAGTGGGCGGCGCGCCAGGCGGTGGGCATCGCCGTCGTCGACATGGTCGCGAATCTTGGCCGCGCCCAGCAGCAGTGAGGCGGTCGCTGCGAGGCGCACGCCGGGCGCGCCGGCGGCGACCACCTCGGCGCGGCGCATGCCGCGCAACGGGCAGGGGCCCGCGCCGGTGCGGGCGGACGGCTCGGATTGCTGTGCCTCGGTGAGTATTTCGAGGACGATGGCATCGGTATTCGTCGCCGCGCGGGCGAGCTGGCCGTGGCCGTCACGCAAACCCAGGCAGAGACCACACAGGTGGGTCTGCCAGGCCGACGGGTCGATACCGTGCCGCACCGCACTGTGCGCACACGGCTTCAGCAAGCCGAACAACGACGATCCCCATCCCCGGCCGAAGCGGCCGTCCGGCAACACGATCGCAGCGAACTGTGGCAGGCGAGGGGCGTGGCGGCAAGTCGGCCGGGCGACGGACGGCCCGGGCGCCGGGTCAGACCGGTTCGGTCTTCTTCTTGCTGCCGGACAGACCGCGCCAGGCCAGATCGTCGAGCAGGTTCACGGCCTCGGCCATATCGATCTGCCCGCTGGCGACCCGGTCGGCGATGGCCTCGCCCGCGCCGATCACGGCCACCGACACCACCTCGAAATTGGTGCCCGGTTCGGCGTACTTGGCGCTGGATTCGAGCAGCTTGGCGGTGAGTTCGATGACCCGGTCGCGGCTGTTGGCGATCTCGGAGGCGAAGGGCTGCTGGCCCAGCGCCTGCCGGTAGAGGACCTGCCAGGACAGCCGGTTCTGGTCCACGTAGGACAGGAAGGCCTCCAGGCCCGCGCGCAGCTGCTCGTGCGGGGTGAGCTTGGGGTTGCCCGCGACCGCGACCGCCTCGATGAACCGCATGCTCTCGCGGTGGATGCAGGCGCGGAAGAGCTCGTCCTTGGATCCGTAGTAGAGGTACAGCATCGGCTTGGAGATCTTCGCCTCGGCGGCGATGGCGTCCATGGAGGTGTCGTGGTACCCCTTGCGTGAGAAGACCTCCACGGCGGCGTCGAGCATCTGCTGCTCGCGCACCGCGCGAGGAAGCCGTTTCGTTCCGCCTGCCATTCACTCTCCTAAGACCGGACAGTCGACACTCCCGAGGAGCGTCGAAGTCCTTATCTTACTCCATGGTAAGTTCCATGAGCGTGAATTGCCGGTCATCGCCAATGCCTCGCTCAACAGCGCTTTCGCGCCGCGGCGGGCCGATCCGCGAGATGTTCTCGAAACCGGAAGTTTGCTCAGCAGTGCGGCGCGGAGCCCTTGAACTTTGCCATGCGCAGCACCGAGGCATCCACCTGGGCTCCCGGTAAGCGGCCGCTGCTGACCGCGTCGACGAGCCGGTCGAGCACCTTCGGCACCGCGTCCGTGGTGATCCACAGCGCATTGTCGGCGCCTGCGATCAGGGCGGCCTCCACCGCGTCCTCGATGCTCATGCGATTGGCGATGGCCGCCATGCCGCCCAGATCGTCGGTGAAGATGACGCCGTCGAAGGGTGCTGCGCCGTAGCCGGTGCCCTGCCGCAGCAGTGCCATGGCCTGCGGGCTGATACTGGCCGGCACATTCGGGGTGGTGAGTCCGGGCACATCCAGATGGCCGACCATGACCGCCGCACCCGAATCGACCAGCTGCCGGAACGGCACCAGGTCCTTGTTCTGCAGCTGATCCAGTGGCGGGGTCTGCACCGCGCCGGTGTGCGAGTCGCCCGAGCCCGAACCATGGCCTGGGAAGTGCTTCATGACGCTGCCCACCCCGGCGTCCTTGAAAGCCCGGATGAACGCACCCGCGTACTGCACCACCACGTCCGGGTCGTCGGAGAAGGAGCGGTCGCCGATCACCGAATCGTCGGGCTGGCTGCTGACGTCGGCGTCGGGCGCGAAGTCCACGGTCACGCCCAGCGCCTTCAGCTTCTGCGCCCGGTCCAGGCTGAAGGTGTAGAACTCGTCCGGGCTCATGGTCTGCGCGATCACCCGGGACGAGGGCGCGGCCCCGATCAGGTCCTTGGCGCGCGAGACCCGCCCGCCCTCCTCGTCGATGGTCACCATGAGCGGTGTCCGCGAGGCCTTCTGGACCGCGTCCACCTGGTGCTGGGCCAGCATGGCCTTGTCGGTCCAGCTGCCGATGAAGATGCCGCCGATCTGCTCGGTCTTCACCACGTTCTCGGCATCGGCCTCGCCGGTGACGCCGACGGTGAGCAGCTGCGCCAGCTTCTGCCGCAGGGTGAACTGCGACAGGTAGCCGGCCGCGCAATCCTGCTGCGCCGGAGTCGTCGGCGGCGGTGCGGCAATGGTGGTGCTGCTCGGGGATCCGCTGCTGGTCTGCGCGGATCGGCTGGACGAGTTGTCGCTGCTGGAACAGCCGGACAGCACGAGTGCGGTCACCGCGACGACGATTCCCGGTACAAGGCGCATGCCCCGACCGTAGCCGGAGTTCTTCGATCTCCCGCCATCGACACCGCGTGCGCCACCACGCATGGCGCATTCACCCCTGCGGCAGCTCATGGTGACCACCGAAGGCCTGGCGCATGGCAGAAAGCACCTTGTCGGCGTAGAGCCCCTCGCCGCGGGAGGAAAAGCGCTGGAACAGGGCCGCGGACAGGACGGGGGCGGGCACGCCCTCGTCGATGGCGGCATCGAGGGTCCAGCGACCCTCGCCCGAATCGGAGACGCGGCCGCCGAAGGAATCGAGGTTCGGGTCGGCGTAGAGCTCGGCGGCGGTGAGGTCGAGCAGCCAGGAGGCGACCACCGAACCGCGCCGCCACACCTCGGTGACCTCGGGCACGTCGATCTCGTAGCGGTAGTACTCGGGGTGTTCGAGCGGGGTGACCTCCGCGGAGTGCTCGGCGTCCTGGTGCTCGCCGGCATCGGCCCGGTGGAGGATGTTGAGGCCTTCCGCGTACGCGGCCATCGCGCCGTACTCGATCCCGTTGTGCACCATCTTCACGAAGTGCCCCGCACCCGCGGGGCCGCAGTGCAGGTAGCCCTGTTCGGCGGTGGAGGGCGTACCGGTGCGGCCGGGGGTGCGCGGCGCGGCGTCCACGCCGGGCGCGATCGACCTCAGCAGCGGGTCCAGATGGGCGACGGTGTCGTTCTCCCCGCCGATCATCAGGCAGAAGCCGCGCTCGAGCCCGAACACGCCGCCCGAGGTGCCGATGTCCACATAGTGGATGCCCTTGGGCCGCAGGGCCTTCGCCCGCGCGATGTCCTCGTGGTAGCGGCTGTTGCCGCCGTCGATGATGATGTCGCCGGGTTCCAGCAGCCCGGCCAGCGTGTCGATGACCGCGCCGGTGGCGCCCGCCGGGATCATCACCCACACCACGCGCGGGGCGGTCAGCATGGCCACGAATTTGGGGAGTTCGGTGCTGCCCTGGAAACTGTCGCCGAGTTCGGCGGAGAGTTCCTCGATGTGCTCCGGGTGGCGTTCGTAGCCGACGGCGGTATGCCCGTCCCGCACGATCCGGCGCACGATATTCGCGCCCATCCGGCCGAGTCCGATCATTCCGAGCTCCATGAGTGGTCTCCTCGCGTCGTACGGTTCCGATCCGTCTCGATTGTCCCCCCAGCGGTGGGCCGCGAGATTTTTTCCATTCGAGCGGAACGCGTGTGTAACGCCCTGGAATGGGTGTCGATAGAAGGGATGGCTCCGTGCTGTTGCCAGACCCCCGACCCGGCAACCGCACGGAGCTCTATTTTTGCCCCGATTATCGTTGCAGAAAATTTGCTGACAGTTGATTGGGATGGTTGTCAGCGATGGAGTTCCTGGCATTCGCCGACTTCTGAACTTGAAAACTGCCCACCGTTCCGAGATCGCCGCCAGTGTGCTGCTGGCCGCGGCAGGGATCGAATACCTCATCGACCGAGCAGCCGTGAGGTTCATGCCCGGGAAGCTCGGGGCAACCGTTCGGCATCGGTTGTGGATAGCGTTCTGAGGCATTCATTTTTCAGTACGACAGACGGGTACCTCATGGACTGGCTGGCTTATTTCATCCTCGGCTTCATCAGCACCATCTCCGCCTTCGCCTCGGGTGAGCACTGGTAGGCCGCCTCCGAAACGCCGAAAGCGATGCGGCCCGGAAGAATCCGGGCCGCATCGCTTGGTACTGAGGGTTCGGGGGCACAGCCCCCGGGACCCTGCGTCAGAAGGCCGCTTCGTCCAGCTCCATGATGTCGTTGTCCAGGTTGGACAGGACGGTGCGGATCGAGGTCAGCTCCGGCAGCACATTGCGGGCGAAGAACTGCGCGGTGGCGATTTTGCCCTGGTAGAACGGCTCGTTGGAGCCGTTGTCGAGGGCGTTGATGGCGACCTCGGCCTGGGCCAGCAGCAGCCAGCCGATGATCAGGTCGCCGACGGCCAGCAGGAAGCGGACCGAGCCCAGGCCGACCTTGTAGAGCTCCTTCGGGTCCTGCTGGGCGCCCATCAGGTGCCCGGTCAGGGTGGCGGCCATGCCCTGCACGTCCTCGAGGGCGGTGGCCAGCAGCTTGCGCTCGGCCTTCAGGCGGCCGTTGCCACCCTCACGCTCGATGAACTTCTGCACCTGACCGGCCATGTGGGCCAGCGCCACGCCGCGGTCGCGGGCGATCTTGCGGAAGAAGAAGTCCTGCGCCTGGATCGCGGTGGTGCCCTCGTACAGCGAGTCGATCTTGGCGTCGCGGATGTACTGCTCGATCGGGTAGTCCTGCAGGAAGCCGGAGCCACCGAAGGTCTGCAGCGAGTCGGTCAGGTACTGGTAGGCCCGCTCGGAGCCGACACCCTTGACGATCGGCAGCAGCAGGTCGTTGACGCGGAACGCGGTGTCCTTGTCGGCGCCCGAGACCAGCTCGGCGATATCGGCGTTCTGGTGCGCGGCGGTGTACAGGTACACGGCGCGCAGGCCCTCGGCGTAGGCCTTCTGCATGGCCAGCGAACGACGCACATCCGGGTGGTGGGTGATGGTGACGCGCGGCGCGCTCTTGTCGGTCATCTGGGTCAGGTCGGCGCCCTGCACACGGGTCTTGGCGTACTCGAGCGCGTTCAGGTAACCGGTCGACAGGGTGGCGATGGCCTTGGTGCCCACCATCATTCGCGCGTTCTCGATGACGTCGAACATCTGCGCGATGCCGTTGTGGACCTCGCCCACCAGCCAGCCCTTGGCCGGAACGCCGTGGCCGCCGAAGGTGACCTCACAGGTGGCCGAGACCTTGATGCCCATCTTGTGCTCGACATTGGTGACGAACACGCCGTTGCGCTCACCCAGGGTGTCGGTGTCGAAGTCGAAGTGGAACTTCGGCACGTAGAACAGCGACAGGCCCTTGGTGCCCGGGCCGGCGCCCTCGGGGCGGGCCAGCACCAGGTGCATGATGTTCTCGAACAGGTCGTCGGAGTCGCCCGAGGTGATGAAGCGCTTGACGCCCTCGATGTGCCAGGAGCCGTCCTCCTGCTGGATCGCCTTGGTGCGGCCGGCGCCGACGTCGGAGCCCGCGTCGGGCTCGGTCAGCACCATGGTGGCGCCCCAGTTGCGGTCGGCGATCTTCTGAGCCCACTTCTTCTGCTCATCGGTGCCGTTGTTGTAGAAGACCTGCGCGAAACCCGCACCGGCGGCGTACATCTGGGCCGGCGGGTTGGCGCCGAGAATCATCTCGCTCAGGGCCCAGCCCACGACGGACGGGGCGCCGAGGCCGCCGAGCTCCTCGCGGACCGGAACCTTGGACCAGCCGGCGTCCTCGAGGGCGCGGTAGGACTTCTTGAAGGAGTCGGGGAGGGTGACCGTGTGGGTCTCCGGGTCGAAGGTCGGCGGGTTGCGGTCGCCGTCGACGAACGAATCCGCCAGCGGGCCCTCGGCCAGACGACGGACCTCGTTCAGCATCTCCTTGACGGTGTCGGCGTCGAGGTCGCCGTAGGCGCCCGCGTCGAGCAGCTTCTGGATGCCGAGGAACTCGAAGAGGTTGAACTCGAGGTCGCGAACGTTGCTCTTGTAGTGACCCATGGTCGTACTCACTCTCCATTGAGATGGGTGCGGTTCGGTGTGTGCCGTTCCCGCCCGTTAGGTCTCCACCGGGTAGACACCGTAAAGCAGCGCTACTGGCGGGTAACTTATGCGCCATGTTACCGACCGGTAAGAGGTGCGCCAAGGTCATCACGGCCGAATGTGACTGAAAGCACGCGAGTTGCCGGGACCCGGGCTTGCCGGGCTCGTCGCGGCCTGGTCGATCGAGGTCCGGCGGCGGCGGTGCGGTCCGCCGGTGTGCCGCGCGAGCCCGGTCCGTGCCCCTGATTACGGTGCCTACATGCGCATCGAGACGAGTGCCGGACCGGCGGAGGTGGAGATCGAGCGGCGCGGGCGGGCGAAGCCGCGGTTCCTGCTCGTGCTCACCCATGGCGCCGGTGGCGGCGTCGAGGCGAAAGACATACTGGCCCTGCGGGATTCGGCGGTGGAAAAGGGCGGCGCGGTGGCGCTGGTGACCCAGCCGTACCGGGTGGCCGGGCGGCGCGCGCCGGGCAAGGCCGACGTGCAGGACGCGGCATGGCTGGAAATCATTGCGGCACTGCGGAAGAAGGTGCGCGGGGTGCCGCTGGTCCAGGGCGGGCGCAGCAATGGCGCGCGGGTGGCGTGCCGGACCGCGCGGGCGGCCGGAGCACGGGGCGTGGTCGCGCTGTCGTTCCCGCTGCATCCGCCGGGCAAGCCCGAGAAGTCGCGGCGCGAGGAGCTGCTCGCTCCCGGGGATATCGAGGTCGTCGTGGTCAACGGCGCCCGCGACCCGTTCGGCATTCCGGAGGCGGCCGACGCGACCGAGGTGCATGTCATTGCGGGACAGGCACATTCGTATCGGGCGGGGTTCGAGGAGATCGTCGCCGTGCTCACGCCGTGGCTTGAGCGCTGGTCCGCGAGCTGAACGCCGCCCCGCGCCTGCCCGACCGGGCCTGCAGCGCACCGGAATTGCCGTCCGCAGCTGGCGCGGGGTGCCGTCAGGAGAGGTCGAGCGACGGCGGCCGCGCGGCCTCGAGTGCGAGCGGCTCTTCCCGGGGTTCCGGCGCGAGCCTCGTCGCCACCACCAGGGCGTCGATGGCGTCACGGTCCTCGGTGGGGCGGTGCACGCGGTCGGCGATGCGGATGCGGATATCGGGCTCGGCGGGGGACAGGTCGGCGAGGATGTCGGCCGGGGTGAAGGTCCGGGCCGGATCCTGCTCGCCGCCATAGCCTTCCGCCAGGTTCAGGGTGTCATTGCCGATCACCAGCAGGGTGCCCTCGGGGGAGAGCATCTCGGTCGCGCGCAGCAGCAGGGCGCGGCGGTCCGCGGCGGGCAGGTGCAGGAAGGCGAGCAGGATGAGCTCGTAGGGTCCGGTGATGCCGGCGGCGTCCAGCTGCATGACATCGGCGTGGATCCAGTGGATGCGCCCGCGCACCGAGCGCGACAGCCGCGAGGCGACGGTCCGGCCCTTGTCGATGCCGGTCTGGGAGAAGTCGACGGCATCCACCCGCCAGCCGTGGGTGGCCAGCCACAGCGCGTTCCGGCCCTCACCGCACCCCAGGTCCAGCACCCGCGGCAGGTCCGGCCGCGGCTCGCCGATCCCGCCGCCGACCGGAGCCCGCCGCTCCAGCCCGAAGACCTGTTCGACCACCGTGGCATTCGGAGGTGCGCCCCACACCAATTCGGTATTGGCGTAGTGCTCGTCCCATTCGGCGGCATCCATGGGGACGAGTCTATGAGCTGTGCGCCGAGACGAGTTCGGCCGCGAACGCGGAGGCGTTCGCGGCCGAGTGTCGCATCTGGGTTTCCCCGGGAATTGGGTTTTCTACAGCGTGGTGTGCATCAGCAGCACGTTGTACTGGCTGTGGACCGTGGTGAGGAAGTACAGGTCACGCCCGGTCTGGTACGGGAAGATGTACGGCGCGTACGCCGTCGGCAGTTCCCGCGTGTCGATGAGCACCGACGGTGCGCTCCAAGGGCCTTCGGGACTCGGCGAGGTGTACATGACCACCGAGTTCCACGGATCCGTGGTGAGCATGACGTACTGGCCCAGGTAGTCGTTCCACTGCACCGACATCTCCGCCACGCCACCGCCGATCACCGGCTGCGCCGCATTGACGTCCTTCTGCCACTTGCCGCCGTCCCAGTACTCGTACGCGCCCATATCGGTGACCGCCCCTTCGGGGACGCGGGCGACGTATGCCGGGTGGTTGCGGCCGGATGCGGTGCCGAACTCGTAGAGGAACCCGTCGCGCTTGGCGAAGGCGTTCATCTGGAAATTCGCATTGCCGCCGTCGTCGGGGCGGCGGGTGGCGGGCAGCTCCACCCAGTTCTCGCCGTTGTCGCCGGACACCGCGAGACTGGAGTAGTTGGTGGTCCACTCGCCCACGTCGTCCCAGCTCTTCACCGACATCAGGCTCATGAACTGGGTGCCGCCGACCGAGATGCCCGCTGTGGGGATGCGGCTGATCTCGATGAACGGGATCTTCGGGCTGGGGATCAGATCCCTTGCCTGGCCGAAGATATCGCGCACCACCGAGTCGAAGTAGATGCCGTTCGCAGGGTCCTGGGTGTGTGAGCGCAGCAGGATGTTCGAACGCCACGCCCAGGTGCTACCGACCAGCAGATTCGGCAGACCCAGGCCGGCGGTGTCACCGAATGCGGTGAGCATCTCGCCGTTCCCGTCGTCCCACATGATGCCCAGGTCGGTCCCGAGCACGTTGTAGGTCTGGGTGTTGTTGGGGCTGGCCATTCCGGTGACCTGGAAGACCGCCTTGGTGCGGCCCGGCAGCTGCGGCAAACCGTTCGAGCCGTTCAGCACCGGAATCGGGTTGATTGCATTCGGATTGGCTGCAGCCGGCATGGTCACGGTAAGGAGCAAGGCCGTGGCACCTGCTATCGCGGAAAGCAGCAGCGGGGCGGTCTTGGTCAATGCGGTGCTTCCTCCGGGTCTCGCCGAATAATGCGCGGACCACACCGTATGTGACGGGCCGCACAATGCGTTCGACTCGTTGGCAAAGTGTGAAAATGCTAACAGCCATACCCGAAATTCGGGGCTTGCAAACCGAGTTATTTGCCGTGAATTGGCTTACTTTCCATTCCTACCATGGTCGAGCGCCTGCTTCAGGATGAGCGGCAGCTGCGTGGCGCGTTCGACGGCCAGGGTCCGGCGCACCGACGCGTGCCAGGAGCGGTCGAACAGTTTCTTGGCGCTGGCCACCGCCTGCGGGGAGCGGGCGGCGATGCGGTCGGCCAGTTTCTCGGCGGCCGCGCGCGGGTCGGCGGTGACCTCGGTGACCAGGCCGATGCGCTCGGCGTAGGCGGCGTCCACCGGGTCGGCGGTCATGGTGAGCAGCAGCGCCTGGTCGAGGCCGATGAGCCGGGACAGGGTGGCCGCGCCGGTCATGTCCGGGATCAGCCCGTGCTTGGCCTCCATGACCGCGAACTCCGAATCCGGTGTGACGAACCGGAAATCGGCGGCCAGCGCGATCTGCAGTCCGCCGCCGTAGCAGCGCCCGTGCACCACGGCGATCACCGGCTGCGGGAGTCGCCGCCAGGCCCAGCAGGCCTCCTGGAAGGTATTGGTGCCGCGCCAGGGCAGTGGCACGAAGTTACGCACCACGTCCAGCGGGTTGCCCATGGCCTTGGCGATATCCAGGCCGGAGCTGAAGCTGGGTCCGTTGCCGGACAGGATGACGGCGCGAATGTCGGAGCGCTTCCCGATGATCCCGGCGACCCGGACCAGCTCGTTCAGCATGTCGATGGTCAGGCCGTTGTGCTTGTCCGGCCGGTCCAGGGCCACGTACGCCCGGTCGCCGTCGAAGGTGAGGGAAACGTTGTGGCTCACGGTCTTTCCTTATCCGAGCTGGTCCAGGAGCAGGCGCGCGCAGCCGGCCGGATCGTCGAAGAAGGGCGTATGGCCGCTGCCGTGCAGGGTGACGTGCCGCGCGCCGGGCAGTTCCGCGCGGGCGCGCCGGGACTGCGTGGCGTACGTGAGCAGAATGTCACGGTTGCCCCAGGCGATGGTGATCGGGATGTCGCCGAGGGCGGTGTGGTCGGGGAACCGGAAGTCGGTGAAGGAGGCCAGCGCGGCATCGAAGCCCGCCGCGCCGAGCAGGCCCTCGACGGTGTCCACGGCCACCTGGGCGTCGATCGCCCAGGGCTTGCCGAACACCAGCCCGAGGACAGTGGAACGGCCGACGACGCTTCCGAGCACCGCGGGCACGGCCGGGTGCAGCACCCTGGAGAGCTGTTTGGCGCGGCCCAGCGCCTGCTGGCACCAGACGCGGCCCGCGGTGTCCCAGAACGCGATGGGGGAGTAGGCGGTGACCGAGCGCGCCAGGCCCCGCGCGGCCAGGTCCAGCACGATGCCGCCGCCCATGGAATTGCCTGCCAGATGCGGATTCTCGATGCCCTCGGCGGCGAGGAAGTCGGCCAGGGCGTCGGCGAGGGTGGAGACGGTGGTGTGCTCGATCGGTGCGCTGTCGCCGAATCCGGGCAGGTCCACCGCGATCACGTCGAAGGATTCGGCCAGGGCGCCGATGATCGGCTCCCACACCTGCCAGCGGCTGCCGACGCCATGCACGAGCACGAGGGGGTCGCCGCTGCCGGTCCGGTAATGGTTCAACTTCGTCATGCGCGACTCTCCCCTGTCCTGATCCCCGCGAATCTCACCCTACAGTCGTTGACGTGTCGCCAACAGGCGGGAAAGTTCTGCTCCGGCGGTACGATAAAAGGTATGGCAACCCGGAAAGTGACACTGTCGCTGGATGAGGCGGCCTGGTCCTTCGCACAGGACGCCGCCGCCCGCGCGGGCATGTCGCCGTCGGCGTGGATTTCCCGCGCCGCGCGCCGCGAAGCCGTGCGGCTGGGATGCGGCCCGGTGCCGGACCCGGTCGAACTCGCCGCGGCCGACGAGGCGGAAAAGCTGGCCGCCGAAAAGGAGCTGCGTGCGCAGGGGTGAACTCTGGGTCTACCACCCGCACGGCACCACCCGAACCCGCACCATCATCCTCATCTCGAGCGACGGCATTAACGAGTCGCCGCGCCCCTGGCTGATCGCCGCCGAGGTCGAGGCCGGGGATCCCCGGGACATCCTGGCCGTGCCCATTCCCGGCCACGGCTGGGTCCACGCCGGCAATCTGGGCCGCATCTATCGTGGCTGGTTGGAGCGTCGCATCGCCGAAGTCGACAGCGAAACGGCCGAGCGAATCGACACAGCGCTGCGCGCCGCCATGGATTTGTGAGAGGGTGCCTGCGGCAGTTCTCCCGTCGAACCTCGAGAGTAGAGGCACCTGTGCGCATTTCCTTGTTGGCCGCCGCGCTCGTCGCGCTTCCCCTGCTGGCCGCGTGCGGCGGCAGCGGCGACAAGCCCGCCGATGTCACCCAGGCTGATGTGTCCAAATCCCTGCAGGCCGGTGGTCTCGAAGCCAAGTTCGCCGACTGCGCCGCGAAAGTCTTCGTGGACCAGGGTATTTCGCAGGACGGACTGCGTCGCATGATCAAGAACGACGCCAAGTCCGGCAATGTGACGGACATGGAGTCGGCCGGCATGAGCAAGGACGACACGGACAAGGCGCAGGCCGCGGCTACCAAGATCGTCACCGCCTGCATGCAGTCGGCGCAGTAGCGCCGCGGTCACCGCGGTAGCGCGATCGCCAGGGGCCTTGGCGGCCCGCGGTTTTCGACCTCCGCTTGTTAACTCCCGGGTGCCGGTGTGCAATCTCAGAATCGACCGGGATCGGCCCGGCGTCCGGGAGGGATCACAAATGCGGAAATCCGTCGTCGTGGTGGCGCTGCTGGCGCTGCCGCTGCTGTCCGCGTGCAGCAATGACCAGCAATCGGCCACCCCCGCCACCACGACCGCACCCGCGGTGACGGCCACCTCGGCGGCCGCGACCAGCGGGTCCGGCGCGCCTGCCACCTCGGCGGGGGCGACCACCAGCCCGGGCGGCAGCGCGCTGACCGCCGAGCAGATCTCGAAAGCCTTGCAGGACAAGGGCAAACTCAGTCAGCAGACCGCGGACTGTGTGGCCGATGTCTACCTTCAGGAAGGCCTGTCCGACAGCGGCATCCAGAAGATCATCGACAGCGCCAACGGCACCAACCCGGCCAAGGTCAGCCTCGGCACCGAGGATCTGATCAAGGCGGGCAAGGCCACCAAGCGAATCGCCACGGAGTGCGTCAAATAGTGCGGTGACATGCGGAAAGTCATGCTGTGACGTGTGAAAGGCCCCCGTCCGATGGACGGGGGCCTTTCACGTGGAGCCGGTGACGGGAATCGAACCCGCAATTCGACCTTGGGAAGGTAGCGTGTTGCCACTACACCACACCGGCGCGGTCCTGCTTGCGCACGCGACTCTATCAGACCACTTCTCGCCCGGTGCAACTTCTCGGATCTCCTCGCAGGTCGCGGGCGAGTGACCGCGGGTGTGTCCGGCCCCCGGGTTGCCCGTGTCGGGGGCGACGCGCCGAAGATCGCGGAGCTCTTTCGCGGAAGCAGCTGGTTCCGCCTACGGGCGGTCGTAGACTGGCCCGCAGGGTCGAAAACCCGTCCACCACAGGAAGTTTGGATGCGCTGAACGTTAGCTGAAGTGTGCGCTCGGTGCTCCTGCTCGGCGGTCGAGGAGGACGTATGACCGCGGTGCCCGCTCGTGAAGTTCCCGAGCTCGAACCCGTACGGCCATTTCCACGGCGGATGGGACCCCAGGGGTCGTATCTGTGGAAGGCCATCACCACCACCGATCCCAAAATGCTCGGGAACATGTACCTGGTCACGGCCATGGCGTTCTTCTTGGTCGGCGGCCTGATGGCGCTGCTGATGCGGACCGAGCTGGCGCGTCCGGGCATGCAGTTCCTGACGCCGGAACAGTTCAACCAGCTGTTCACCATGCACGGCACCATCATGCTGCTGTTCTATGCGACGCCCATCGTCTTCGGATTCGCCAATGCGGTGCTGCCGCTTCAGATCGGCGCGCCGGATGTCGCCTTTCCGCGGTTGAACGCGCTCAGCTACTGGCTCTACCTGTTCGGGGCCACCATGGCGACCGCCGGATTCATCACGCCGGGCGGCGCGGCGGACTTCGGCTGGACCGCCTACACCCCGCTCAGCCTGGCCGAACACGCACCGGGCGTGGGCGCGGACCTGTGGATCATGGGCGTGGCGGTGTCCGGCGTCGGCACCATCCTGGGCGGGGTCAATATGATCACCACGGTCATCTGCCTGCGCTGCCCCGGCATGACCATGTGGCGCATGCCCATCTTCACCTGGAACATCCTGGTCACGAGTGTGCTTGTGCTGCTGGCGTTTCCGATCCTCACCGCGGCGCTCATGGGCCTGGAGGTGGACCGGCGCCTGGGCGGGCACATCTACGACTCGGCCAATGGCGGGGTCATCCTCTACCAGCATCTGTTCTGGTTCTTCGGGCATCCCGAGGTCTATATCGTGGCGCTGCCGTTCTTCGGCATCGTGACCGAGATCTTCCCGGTGTTCAGCCGCAAACCGCTGTTCGGCTACACCACGCTGGTGTACGCGACGCTGGCCATCGGCGCGCTGTCCATCGCGGTGTGGGCACACCACATGTACGCGACGGGATCGGTGCTGCTGCCGTTCTTCTCGTTCATGACCTTCCTCATCGCGGTGCCGACGGGGGTGAAGTTCTTCAACTGGGTCGGCACCATGTGGCGCGGGCAGCTGACCTTCGAGACACCCATGCTGTTCTCGGTGGGCTTCCTGGTGACATTCCTCTTCGGCGGGCTCTCGGGCGTCATCCTGGCCTCGCCGCCGCTGGACTTCCACGTCTCGGACACGTATTTCGTTGTGGCGCATTTCCATTACGTACTGTTCGGCACCATCGTGTTCGCCACCTTCGCCGGCATCTACTTCTGGTTCCCCAAGATGACCGGGCGGCTGCTGGACGAACGGCTCGGGAAGCTGCATTTCTGGACCACGTTCCTGGGTTTCCACACCACGTTCCTGGTGCAGCACTGGCTGGGTAACCAGGGCATGCCGCGCCGCTACGCGGATTACCTGCCGAGCGACGGATTCACCACGCTCAACACCATTTCCACCATCGGCTCGTTCATTCTCGGATTCTCGATGGTCACGTTCGTGTGGAATGTCTTCAAGAGCTACCGCTACGGCGAAGTGGTGACCGTCGACGACCCGTGGGGTTACGGCAATTCCCTGGAATGGGCCACCACCTGCCCGCCGCCCCGGCACAACTTCTACGAACTGCCGCGTATCCGCTCCGAGCGCCCGGCATTCGAACTGCATTACCCGCACATGGTCCCCCGTATGCGCGCCGAGGCCCACGCCACCTGGGTTCCGCGTAAACCGAAACAGGTTATCGATGTGTTCACGCCGGAAAACCCGCCGGTAGAGCATTGAAAGTTCGCGGCCCGTCTCGTTCTGGACCGAGCGGAGCGACGGAGCGCAGCGGCGGAGCGGAGGGAGGGAAGAACGAGACCTTGGGGGCCGCGAACCGCCCGGAGCGAAGCGGAGGGCAAAATGGCACAGTGCTGCTTAGTGATCGCGACATCCGTAAGGAAATCGCCAATGGACGTCTCGGGGTCGAGCCGTTCGACGAGAAGCTGGTGCAGCCGTCGAGTATCGATGTGCGGCTGGACAGTCTCTTCCGGGTGTTCAACAACACCCGCTACACGCATATCGATCCGGCGCAGCGGCAGGACGAGCTGACCACCCTGGTGGAACCCGCCGAGGGGGAGCCGTTCGTGCTGCATCCCGGTGAATTCGTGCTCGGCTCCACGCTCGAGGTGTGCTCGCTGCCCGACGATCTGGCCGGCCGGCTGGAGGGCAAGTCCAGCCTGGGCCGGCTGGGCCTGCTGACCCACTCCACCGCGGGCTTCATCGACCCCGGATTCAGCGGGCATATCACGCTGGAACTGTCGAATGTGGCGAACCTGCCGATCACCCTGTGGCCCGGCATGAAAATCGGGCAGCTGTGTCTTATCCGGCTCACCAGTCCGGCCGAGCACCCGTACGGCAGTGCCGCGGCGGGCTCGAAATATCAGGGTCAGCGGGGGCCGACGCCGTCGCGGGCCTATCTGAATTTTCCGGTGTCCAAGTGAGTTGCATTACGGGGTAGCGGTTTCGACCTGGCGCGCGGCGTAATTCGGCCGCTGCCTGGACAGTTGACCGTCGTCCGTGGCGCGAATACGCCGTCCGATGGGCGGGTACAGCGGGTGTACGGATGGCCCGGTACGTCGTAAGGTGGCGACGACGGGTGTGTGTCGACGAGATGGGCAGCGGATGAGTTCGGTTCTGGGGGTTTCGGTGGGGGCGGGTGCGGTTCGCGTCGCACGTCCGTTCACCGGCGATTCCGCCGAACAGGCCGCACGCAATTTCGGCGCGCCCCCGCAGCAGCGATACGCCCGAGCCCGCAGCGGATTCGACGGCCCGCCGGACGCGTTCGACGTGCAGGCGGTGCCGGTCGGCGAACGCCGGGTCGACGAGCTGGTCGCCGACGCCGTCGGGGCGGTGCTCGCCGCGGATTCGCGGATCAGCGCCACCGCCATCGCCTACCGGGACGAGAATCACGCGCGGGCCATCCGGGCCGAGCTGGCGCGGCGGCAGTTCACCAATTACGAGCTGGTGCCCGACGTGGTGGCGGCGCTGGAATTCCTCGAATACTCCGGGGAGCTGCAGGGTTTCGGCACCGTCGCGCTCTATGACCTGGGCGCGTCCGGGTTGTCGGTGACGGTCGTCGATACCGGCACCCGGCAGGTCTGCTTCAGTGAACGCACCAGCGATATCAGCGGCGACTACCTCGACGCGCTGATCCGCGAACAGCAGATCGCCTCCGGGCGAATCGCTCATCCGCCGGACCACACCGGGCTCATCGCGCTCGACAAGCTCTGCCGCGAGGCCAAGGAGCAGCTCTCCAGCAGCAGCGCGGTGGCGCTGCCCTCCACCGAGGGCCTGGTGCTGCTGTCGCAGGAGAACTTCGAGGCCCTCATCATGCTGGCCGTCGAATCCTCCGCTCGCATGACGCGCGATGTCATCCTGCGCTCCGAGCAGCCGGTGCAGGCGGTCGCCCTGCTCGGCGGCTGCGCCCAGATTCCGCTGGTGGCAAAGGTTTTGCGACGCTGGCTGGGCGTCCCGGTCATCGTCCCGGCCGCCCCCGACACCGTGGTCACCCGCGGCGCGGCCATGCTGGCCCGCCCGGTCCTGCACCGGCCCGCACCCGCGCCGTTCCCCACCGCCCCGCGCGAGGACGCCGTACCCACACCCGCGGAGCCCGGCCAGTCCTGGTCGGCTCGCCCGGGTGCGGCGGAGAAATTCGGCCGCCGCCGCGAGGTCAGCCTGGCCGGCGTCGCGGTCGGCGCGCTCGTCGTGGTGGCCGCCATCGGCATCACCCTCGGCTGGGGATCCCAAGTCCTGACCCATGATTCGCAGCGCCAGGACGCCGTCACCAGCTCGGTCCCGGCCAGCACCACCCGCCCCTCCACCGAACCCGGGGTCGCGTCGCCCACCACCACCGACGCCACCAACGAGTCCCTGGCCGCACCCCAGCCTCACACCTACACCACAACCACCACCGAGGCCCCCACCACCACGCCCGGCCCGAACACCATCACGATCATCCCGGGCCTCCCACCCGTGGTCGTCCCCACGCTGCCTCCGCTCTTCCCACCGGCACCGCCCCAGCAAGTGCGCTGACGCTCCCCGTCGAGCCCGAAAGCCGTTGTGGGCCAGACCTATCAACTGGCCCCTGAGAGTTTCGAGAGTCGACACGAGCCGAGTCCGCCCCGTCGACTGCCAGGAGGGGCGGACTCGGTGGTGCGAGGACCGGCTGCGTTCAGTCCTCGCTTTCCGCTCCCACCGCCAGAGCTGTCGTGATGATCGCCGACAGGGGTGGGAGTTTGGAATCACGTGCGGGTGGCGTCACCCAGTGGCAGCCCTCGCGCGTCGAGCGGCCGAGGCCGGTGGGGAGCATGACCGCGCTGCCGATGGCCGGAATGCCGATATCGAGCCGGTTGAGCGCCAGCATGATCTGGTCGCCAGGCCGCGAATCCGGTTCGGCCAGAAGGCTCCAGCGAATCTGCCGGGCCAGCATGGGCCCGCCGCAGCGCTGCTGTCGTAGTGCGCCGCGCACCATTTCGGCCCGCGCGACCGGTAGGTGCACCACCCCGATCTGCGTGGTGACGGGAAGCATGACGAATCCGCCGCGTTCGATGACCGGCAGCGCGAACTCGTGCCGGTAGTAGGAAACCCAGTCTTCGACTGTTCTGAGCCTGTCCGCGTTCACGTTCCCGCCTCCTTCCCCGGTCACCAGGGTCGCGTGCCGGGGGCCACGGTGAGAACGCCCGCACACCCGCCTTCCGCTGCCTTTCCGCCGCCACTATTACCGGTGCGTATAACGCCTGGTACCGAGAAGGTTTCGGATGTGGTCGCGGCCACTTTCCGCTCGTACCCTGGAGTTCGGAGTTCGTTCGGAAGGGATGGCAGAGTGGTCCGGCACTGGTCAGGCAAAGAGGCCCGGGCCCTCCGCGATGCCAAACGCATGAGTATCCGGGAGTTCGCCGCCCACCTGGGTGTGCACGAACGACTGGTCTCGAAATGGGAGGCCGGGGGCGATCGGGTGCATCCCCGCCCCATCAATCAGGCCGCCCTCGATACTTCCCTTGCCAGGTCCGACGATGTTGTGCGGGCACGGTTCGCGGCCTTGATCGACCAGCCCTTGATCGACCGCCCCGCCGTTCCCGGTTTCGATGTGCGCCAAGGCGGTTCCGAGTTTCGGAGCGGGATGCCGGCGCAGGCCAGTTATTCCAGCGACGCGGAACTGCTGGCACTCGTCGATACGGGTGCGATGAGGGGCGATGCGTTAGCGGCGATTTCGGAGAGGGATCTGATCATGGCGGCTGCTCACGAAGCAAGCGAGCACGCGGGGAGGGCCGAGGGCACCAATGTGGGTGCGACCCTGCTGGAACAGCTCGATGCGGATGTCACGCGCATCGCCAACGATTACGTACACCTGCCGCCGGTGCCGATGATGGTGGAGATGCTGCGGGTGCGGCGTCGGGTGTACCGGTTGCTGGAAGGCCATCAGCGTCCGTCCGATACGGCGCACCTGTGCCTTCTGGCGGGCACCCTGTCCGGTCTGCTGGCGAATGCCAGTACGGATCTCGGCTATTTCGACGCGGCCGGTGAACAGGCAAGGGCCGCTTGGGCTTACGCCGAACTGTGCGAGCACGATCCGTTGCGCGCCTGGACCCGCGGCATGCAGGCGCTCATCGAGTACCGGGCCGAGCGGCCGCGTCGCGCGGTCCTGCTGGCCCAGAGCGGCCAGCGCTATGCCGAATCCGCGACCGCGCGGGTGCGGCTGCTGAACATCGAGGCCCGCATCTGGTCACGGCTGGGCAGCACCGCCGACACCGATCGCTGCATCCGCGCCGCCGACGACGCCCGCGACAGCGAATCCACCGACAACCTGCACGACGAGGTCGGCGGCGTGTTCGGGTTCAACCAGCCCAAGAGTCACTACTACGCCGGTGCCACCTATATCCATCTGGGCCAGGCCGAGTCCGCCCTGGATGCCACCAGCCGGGCCATCGACCTGTATGTGAACGGCCCGACCGACAAGCGCTCCTACGGCGCGGAGTCGCTGGCCCGGGTGGACAATGCGGCCGCCCACCTGATCAACGGCAGCCTCGACGGCGCCGCCGCCGCATTGGAGCCGGTGCTGGAACTGGACGAGGACAAGCGGATCGCGCAATTGGAGGAACGGCTCAGCGCGGTGCGCCGGCGGCTGGCCGGCCCGGAGTTCCGAGACGCCGGTGAAGCGCAGGACCTGGACGAGAGGATCGAGGACTTCTGCGGCTCCACCGCCGCCCGCAGCGTGCTGCCGCCCGATACCTCGAGGTAGCCGCCCCGCTGCCGTCCGGTAGTGCTGTGCTGGACACGAAGAAACCTGGTTGCGGGCGAATGGCACCATTAACGGGGTGAGCCCATCGAGTCACCTTCCGCATCGGTCCCCCCGCGTCCTGGAACAGTCCACCAAACTCCAGAACGTGCTCTACGAGATCCGGGGTCCGGTACACGCGCACGCGGCACGGTTGGAGGCCGAGGGCCACCGGATTCTGAAGCTGAACATCGGCAATCCCGCGCCGTTCGGATTCGACGCGCCCGACGTCATCATGCGCGACATGATCGCGGCGCTGCCCTACGCGCAGGGCTACTCGGAGTCCAAGGGCATCCTGCCGGCGCGGCGGGCCATCTTCACCCGCTACGAATTGGTGCCCGGCTTCCCGGAATTCGATGTGGACGACGTCTACCTGGGCAACGGCGTCTCCGAGCTGATCACCATCGTCATGCAGGCGCTGCTCGACAATGGCGACGAGGTGCTCATCCCCGCGCCGGACTATCCGCTGTGGACGGCCATGACCTCGCTCGCGGGCGGCACCCCGGTGCACTACCTGTGCGACGAGTCCAATGACTGGCAGCCGGACATCGCCGACATGGAATCCAAGATCACCGACAAGACCAAGGCGATTGTCGTGATCAACCCCAACAACCCCACCGGCGCGGTGTACTCCGCCGAGGTGCTGCAGCAGGTGGTGGACCTGGCCCGCAAGCATCAGCTGCTGCTGCTGGCGGACGAGATCTACGACAAGATCCTGTACGACGGCGCCAAGCACGTCTCGCTGGCGACGCTCGCCCCGGACCTGCTGTGCCTCACCTTCAACGGCCTGTCCAAGGCGTACCGGGTGGCGGGCTACCGCTCGGGCTGGCTGGTCATCACCGGTCCCAAGGATCACGCGGGCGGCTTCCTGGAGGGCATCGATCTGCTGGCCTCCACCCGGCTGTGCCCGAATGTGCCCGCGCAGCATGCCATTCAGGTGGCGCTGGGCGGACATCAGAGCATCGACGACCTGGTGCTGCCGGGCGGGCGGCTGCTCGAGCAGCGGGATGTGGCCTGGGAGAAGCTCAATACCATTCCGGGCGTCTCGTGCGTGAAGCCCACCGGTGCGCTGTACGCGTTCCCGCGGCTGGACCCGGAAGTCCATGAGATCCACGACGATTCGAAGCTGGTGCTGGATCTGCTGCTGCAGGAGAAGATCCTGATGGTGCAGGGGACCGGGTTCAACTGGCCGCACCACGACCACCTGCGCATCGTCACGCTGCCGTGGGCTCGCGATCTCTCGGTCGCCATCGAGCGATTCGGGAACTTCCTCGCGAGCTATCGCCAGTAATTCCAGCTGGAAGTTCTCGATCACCGGGTACGCGCGGGGTACGCTGGGGTACCGGCGTGCCCTCGCGAATACCCGGTCTGACCTGCGGTTAATCGATCTTGTCCGCTTGTGGACACCCCTGCTCGGGGTGGATGGCGCGGGTGAGACCCTGGCTAAAACAAACCGTTGGTACGAAAAAGTTGGGTTTTTAGAGACTTAGCTAGCGCAAAGAACCGTCTTTTGTGTACAGTGGTCCTCGGCACTCAGAGTGCCCGGTCGGACCGCCTACCCCCCCTGGGCCGTCCGGCCCTGGTTAGCCGGCCTACCCCCCCTGGGCCGCTGACCCCGGGCGGCGGAGACATCCCCCTGCTCTCCGCCGCCCCTCCCACTCCCCCGTCTCCCCGGGCCTTGAGCGGACGGCTGAGAGCCGTTGCCGGATTTGCATCCGTGCCTGCGTTGGGAGCCGAAACCATCTTGGACGTACCCGGTGAGTTACCCCGAACGTTGCGAGATCAGTTGTCGCCTTGGGGATCGGGAAGAACCTTTGCCTGACGTGAACCTCTCGAGATGTCAGGAATGGTTTTCGTTTAGGCTCGGCGGGTGAGCGATCACCAGCATTCTCATCACCATCATCACGACCACTCTGGACCCATTGCTATTGGGGCGAATGCGGCCCGGGTTGTCATTGGGCTATTGGCGGTGATCGGGGTGGCGGTGGTTGTTGGGCTGGTTTGGCTTTGGCCCAGTTCGCAGCACATCGATATTCCATTGCCCATGCAGAACGGGGGCGGGGGTGCGGTGCACTCCGAGGCGGGGACCGTGGTCAAGCAGGATCTCGGGCCCTGTGGGGATGTGTCGAACGGGAAGGTTTTCACTGTTGAGCCGGAGTTGCTCGCGGCGGCTCAGCGGCAGTGCGCGCGGAGTGTGATCTCGATCGATTCGGGGGCGGACAAGGGAAGTTGGACGGTCTTCGTCAATTCGCCTACGCCGGATCAGCCGAATTTGAGTGTGGGGGACAAGATTCGGATTGTGCCTCAGGCGGCGCCGAAGACGCCGCAGGATCCGGGTGGGGCGACGCTGTACTCGTTCGATGATTTCGCGCGTGGGTTGCCGTTGAGCATCATCGGGATCGTTTTCGCGGTGGTCATCATCGCGGTGGCGCGGTGGCGGGGGTTGCGGGCGTTGATCGGGCTCGTCATCGCATTCGGGGTGCTGGTGATGTTCCTGCTGCCGGCGCTGCTGGACGGGAAACCGGCGATACCGGTGGCGTTGGTCGCGGGGGCGGTGATCCTCTACTCCGTGTTGTATCTGGCGCACGGGGTGAATTTGCGCACCAGTTCGGCATTGCTGGGGACGCTGACCTCGATGGTGCTGGCGGCGGTGCTGTCATGGGTGTCGTTGGAGGCCACCCACCTCACCGGGTTGTCCGAAGAGCAGAACACCAATGTCGCCGCCTATATCCAGCACGTGAGCATTACCGGGCTACTGCTGGCCGGATTCATCATCGGCTCGCTCGGTGTGCTCAACGATGTCACCATCACGCAGGCCTCGGCTGCCTTCGAGCTGGCGGCGCTGGACCAGAAGGCCAACCGCCGCAGCATCTTCTCCGCGGCCATGCGGGTCGGCCGGGACCACATCGCCAGTACCGTCTACACCCTGGTGCTCGCCTACGCCGGTGGGGCGCTGCCGCTGCTGCTGCTGTTCAGCGTGGCCGGGCGGCCCATACGGGACGTGCTGACCGGCGATGCGGTGGGCATCGAGATCGCGCGGTCGGCCGTCGGCGGTATCGCGCTGGCCCTGTCGGTGCCGCTCACCACCGCCATCGCGGTGCTGCTGGCCCGGCCGTTGGGCGCCAAGCCGGCCGAGGTGCGCGCGGGTGCGGGCGCCAAGCGGACGCGAAGTGCGGGGGCGCAACGGAATACGCCGCGCCGCGCGGGTGGGCCGCGCGCCGGATCCCAGCCCGCGATGCGTCGTGCCGGTGATCCGCGCACCGGCGAGTACCCCTCGGGTTCGCAACCGGTGGTGCGCCGAGGTGCTCAGCAGAGCGGACCGTACAGCGGGGAGCAACAGGCTGTACCGAGAACCGATGCGCAACAGCGGGATTCGTGGACCGGGGAACAGCCCGTGGCGCGAACCGGCGCGCAGCCCCGGGTGTCCGGTGGGAGTGAGCCGCCGACGGTGCCGAGAACCGGTGTGGTACAGCCGAATCCGAATCCTAATCCTAATCCGCAGGAGGAGCGGCAGTACACGACCTCGTCGTGGTTCAATCCGAGCGAGCCGTGGTCGGATTCGGGAACACGGGGTCAGGCCCGGCAGCAGGATCAGGGGTGGCAGCAGGATCAGAGCTTCTCCGATGATCAGGGGTGGCCGCCCGATCCGCCGCGTGGTGGACGGCACTCCCGGCCCTGATTCCGGGCGGCGACCGTCAGTGTGTGTTCCGCGCCGCCTCGCAGAGTGCCGATACGCCGTCGGCGTCCGTGGCGAAATGATCGAAGCCACTGGGCACTCCGAATTCGGCGAAGGAGACCTCGGAGTCGGACTGTGAGCGGCCGGGCACCGGAATGCGCACGGCCGCATGCAGATCGCGAGTTCCGGTCAGCTCGATCACCCGGCGGGCATTGTCGGCCCGCAGGCCGCCACAGGCCATCACGTCGATGCGGCCGTCGGCCAGCGTCACCAGCCGGCCGATCAGGGCTGCGCCGTCGAGCACCGACTCCTGGCGGCCCGAGGTGAGCAACCGGGTGAAGCCCAGCTCCAGCAATTGGTCGAAACCCGCATACGGATCCGCGCACACATCGAACGCGCGGTGGAAGGTGACCTCCAGCTCGTCCGCGGCGGCCAGCAGCTCGGTATTCGCGGCCGGATCGACATGGCCGTTCTCGTCGAGTACGCCGATCACCACCCCGTGCGCACCCGCCGCCCGCACCCGCTCGATATCGGTGCGCATCAGCGCCACCTCGTCGGCCGAGTAGCGGAAGTCGCCCGGCCGGGGCCGGATCAGCACGTGTACCTGGGTGTGCCCCGCCGCCTCGACCGCCGCCTCGATGAGCGCCGGCCCGGGCGTGAGTCCCCCGACCGTCAGCCCCGTACACAATTCCACCCGTGCGGCCCCCGCCTGTTCGGCGATCCGGACCCCGCCCAGAGACTCCACCCCGATCTCGACCCGCACCGCCCGCGCATCCGTCATACCTTGCAGTATGGCGAACTCCGGCCCGTCATGTTGCCTGAGATTAGCCAACGGGCTGCGAATGGCCCGTGAATTTGCCGCCGCAGCGCCCGCCGAATCGGCGTGAACGGGCTGGTACGCGGCGGAACGACGAGGGCGGCGCTACCGGGTTGGTAGCGCCGCCCTCGTCGATCAGGTTCGGCTGCCCGCTGTTTCGGGCCTGGGCTTAGTTCTTGCGGCCCGGAGCCTTCATGCCCGACTTGAAGCCCAGGCCACCCGGCTTGGCGGCCGGCGGCTTGGCCGCGCCATTGCCCTCCGAGGT